>JBMSOD010000035.1:0-18134 GCA_049422085.1 Burkholderiaceae bacterium | reverse complement strand
CGTGTAGGCTTGATCATGCGCGGGCCCGGAGTTGCAGAAAATCACGTGAACGATCAGACCGTATCCACAATTGATCTGGCAGCGACATTCGCCGACTACGCGTCAACACCGGTGCCTTCTGCGGTGCACAGCAAGAGCCTAAGGCCGCTTCTCCTCGACGAGGTCAATGCAGAGCGCGATCACGCCTATAACGAGTGGCGGCTGGGGCCGTCGCGTTGCGGCGTGGCCCTGGACTTGCGAACGGTGCGTACTCGAAGCGCAAAGCTGACGGTTGAATTGGACAGTGGGGTCGGTGAAATGTACGACCTCAGCAATGATCCCTACGAGCTCGAAAACCTGTTTGATGATCCAAGGCATCGTGGCTTGCGTGAGGAATTGATGCAGCGACTCCTGGATCGCCCCGACGATATTCGCAACCCGCTCCCTGAGCCGGTGGGGCCCGCTTGATTTTTATCCTGCTGCGCTTCAACGCATCGCCACATTGCATCATTAGCCCATGACTGCAAAACCATTCAATAGCCTGATCTTGCTGACCGATGAGCAAGATGCCCATGCCTTGGGCTGCGCTGGCCACCCCTTCGTCAAGACCCCCAACCTGGATGCACTCGCTGCCCGTGGCACCCGATTCACGCAAGCCCTCACGCCTTCTCCAATCTGTGTGCCCGCAAGGGCTGCACTGGCGACGGGGCGCTGGGTGCATGACATCGCGTATTGGGATAACGCCATGGGCTATGACGGACGCACGGCCAGTTGGGGGCATGCCCTGCAAGCGGCTGGCCATTGCGTCGAGTCGATAGGCAAACTGCACTACGTCAATGGCACAGCGCCGACCGGTTTTTCCAGGCAGCACGATCCCTTGCATTTGGCCGACGGCATCGGTCAGGTCTGGGGCTCGGTGCGCAACCCATTGCCCAGCACGCCGCGTCCATCGCGTCTGTTTACCGAGCTCGGCGCCGGGCTGTCCAGCTATAACCGGTATGACATCGCCTCGGCAGATCACGCAGCGCAGTGGCTGAATGACAAGGCAGCCGAGAAAGATGCAGCTCCGTGGACCTTGTTTGTCGGTTTTGTTGCCCCCCATTTTCCTTTGGTCGTGCCCCAACGCTATCTCGATGCAATCGACATCAATGCCATCGCCGATCCCAGGCTGCATCCTCAGAGCGGCTACCTGCGTCACCCCTGGGTGCAACGACATGCAGATTTTTCAAATGCCGATGATGAATTAGGCACGCCCGAGCGCCGCCGCCTGGCTTTGGCCTGCTATTACGCCTTGGTCTGCTTCATTGATGAACAAATCGGCAAAGTGCTGCAAGCGCTCACACAAACCGGTTTGCAGGCCTCCACCCGAGTGATCATGAGTAGCGATCATGGCGACAACCAGGGTGTGCGCGGGATGTGGAATAAATCGACGCTCTACCGCGAAGCGACTCACATTCCATTGATCCTGGCGGGGCCGGGGATCCCCTCTGGCAAAATCTGTGCGACCCAGGTCAATCTGATCGACATTGCCCCTACCGTACTCGACAACGCAAACCTGCCTGCAGACCCTGGTCTTCCGGGCCGATCACTTGTGGAGATCGCCAACGAGAAAGACGATCCTCAACGGATCGGCTTTAGCGAGTACCACGCCGTGGGCTCGCCCAGTGCAGCCTACCTGGTGAGGCAGGGCCAATGGGCCTATCACCACTACGTGGGCTATGAGCCAGAATTGTTTGATATGGCGGCCGATCCAGGTCAAGCCGTAGATCTCGGCGCGGATGAAGGCTATCGGCCGATCCGAGAGCACCTGGCATCGCTTCTCAATCAGATGCTTGACCCATTGGCCACAGACCAGCGCGCCAAGGCCGATCAAGACGCACTGATTGCCCGATTTGGCGGCCGGGAAGCGGCTCTGGGCAAAGGGCCCGCAGGGGCAAGCCCCGTGCCATTACGCTGATTCCTGGCCAAAGGGGGTTTGGTTCAATGACCAGAAAGCCCTGTGGCGTTACGCCTGCCAGAGAACAAGGGCATTCAGCACGAGCCCCGTGTTCTTTGAGTTCATCCAGCGTAAAGGTGACGGAGGCTTTGGCGACGGCTGCGGACGACCCTCACAGTCTCTTACAATGCATCTGGAGTCAAGCTTCAGTCGAGCGATCGGATTTCCCGGGTAGGTTCTGAATCCACTGATCGATCGTTCAAAAGGGGGTTGCGCTCTTTGATCCCATCCCCCCTCTCGCGCCCAGACTGACCCCAGATGTCCCAATCAGCTGTCTACACCCCGGTCGGAAGGCTTGATTCAAGCAACAGCCGACAATGCCAGGCTGAGATGATGGCTGTTCTTCAGGCAGGCCGGGGGTCGATGTTGCTGGATTTGTCGAAGGTCGAATTCCTGAGCAGCGCCGGGCTGCGGGTCTTGCTGGTGGCCGCAAATTACGCTGAGCAGCAAGGCGGCGTCATTCGCGTCAGTGGTGCCAGGGCGTCCGTGCGGGAAGTGCTTGTCGTCAGCAGCTTTGACGACATCCTGACCCTGATCGACTGATGTTCGCGAGCGTCTGGCAGGCCTGGAAGCAGACCGTCGACGCAGGGGGGCGGCGATTGAGCGGCGATGGCTCGCTGACCCGCCTGAATCAGCAGGACCTTGATGGCGTGCGAGGCGCACTGCTGCGTCATAACCTCAAGATGGTCTGGCTCCTGATGCCGGTAGCAGTTCTCGCGACCGTGGGTCTGGTCCTGGTGGATCTTGAGCGATATGCGCAGGGGCTTCTGGGACAATCGCCGACCTATCAGGCTCTGGCGCTGGCCCATGGCATCTTCATGATTGCGACCCTGATGGGGCTGCGCTACTACCTTCCCCGCTGGCATGGCCAGGGCCTGCAGGGTGACCGCGGTTTCATTGTGTTTCTCACCGCCTTTTTAGGCTCCATCATTGCAATGAGCCTGCTCGGCATCGTTGACCGGGGATCGACCACCCTGATGTCGATTGCCCTGATGCTGATGAACTGCGTTTTTCGATTGCCGCTGCCTGTGCTGGTGGTGGTCAACGTGGTCGTTCTGCTGGCAGCCTGCGTGCTTCGTCTGATTTACGGCTCGGGCTTTACGTCTACCCTGATCGCCATGCTCGAACTGATGTCGTTGTCGGTGGTGACTCTGGTGGCCGGGTTTGGTCTGTCACGACAGACGGTGATGAGTGTCCTGGGCGAACTGAGAGAAGCACGTCGCAGCCAGAGGTACAGCGAAGAGCTTGAAATTGCGGCTCGCATGCAGGTGTCGCTGCTACCCAAGCACTGGCCCAAAAACCCGGAGTTCAGCCTGTACGGCTTCATCAAGCCTGCCAAGGAAGTGGGCGGTGATTTCTTTGATCATTTTTCGATGAGCCAGGGGCGCCATGCCATGATCATCGCGGATGTCTGCGACAAGGGCTTCGCTTCGGGTCTGTTCGGAATGATGTGCAAGACCGAAGCACGCTCTTCCATGCTGCATCACGCCTCCATCGAAGAGGCCTTTGATGTGATCAATGAAGATCTCGCAGCCGACAACGAGGAGTGCATGTTCGTCACCTGTGTCGGCCTGTCCTACAGTCCGTCCACCGGCATGGTGCATCTGGTGAATGCGGGTCATGTTGCGCCCTTGCTGATCAAAGCAGACGGTGAGGCGCAATGGGTCAAGGCGCCGCGCTGCCCACCTCTGGGCGTGCGTTCAGGTCGGCGATTTGAATCGATCGTATTCAAACTTGAGCCGGGTGATGCCTTGCTATTGATGACCGACGGCGTGACCGAGGCGCTCAATGCCGCAGGTCAGGAGTTCGGCATGGCGCGTGTGCTCGAAGCGCTGCGGGGTGTACGGGTGACCGACCCTTCAATCTGCATCAATACGCTCAATGAGGTTGTGGCCGACTACACACGTGGCGTGGAGCAATCCGATGACATTGCCTACATGAGCCTGTTGCACCGGGGTTCGGCAGCATGAAGCCCGACAACCTTACCTTCGGTGTCGATGATCAGCCGCCCTTCTGGACCCTGATGGGACAGGGCCTGCAGCATGTCATTGTCAATTCCTCAGGTTGGATCATTCTGGCCGCCGTGGGCTCCACGATCACCACCTCGACTGATCAGCTGACCAGTCTGCTGCGCATGGGCATGATCGCGGTCGGCATTGGCGCGATCCTGCAATCACTCAAGCGGGGTCCCATCGGTTCGGGCTATCTGTGCCCGCCGGTCTGCGGTCCGGCGTATGCGTCGGCCTCGACGCTTGCCGGGAGCGGGTTCGGTCTTCCGGTGCTTTTTGGCATGACCCTCATCGGGGGCCTTTTCGAGACCCTGCTGGCCCGCGTGCTGCCCCGGGTCAGAGCCTTGTTTCCGCCCGAAGTCATTGGGGTGGTGATGACCATGGTGGGCGTGGCGATGTTGCCCCTGGGGATTCCGCGGTTGTTCGGCGTCGAGACCGCAGCATCGGTGGCGACAGGCACCCAAAGCATCGACCTCGAACCTGTTCTGGTGGGCCTGTTCACTTTCGCCGTCATGGGTGGATGCACGATCTGGGGCCGTGGCCAATTCAGGTTGTATCCAGCTCTGATCGGCATCCTGGCGGGTTGGGCCGTGTCTTACTGGATGGGACTGATCACCGAGCATGCCCTTCAGGACATTGCACAAACGCCCTGGTTTGCACTGCCGGGCAGCCTGGTCAGTGGTTATGCCTTCGAGGCTTCCATGCTGATCCCCTTTCTGATTGCAGCCATGGCCTCCAGCCTCAAAGGGGTGGGCGACCTGACCTTGTGCCAGAAGGTCAACGATGCAGACTGGAAGCGAACCGATCTCGCGTCCGTGAGCAAGGGCGCCACGGCCTCGGGCCTGACCACCATCCTGTGCGGCCTGATCGGTACGCTGGGCCACAGCACCTCATCGAGCAATGTCGGGCTTTCGGTGGCCAGTGGCGTCACCTGCCGGGTGATCGGCTTCAGCATGGGCGGGCTGATGATTCTGTTCGCGTTCATTCCGAAACTCTCGGTCGTGATCGCCGAACTGCCCGCGCCACTCATGGGCGCCACCCTGCTCTATGCCGCCTGCTTCATGATCCTTGCCGGGATTCAACTGCTGGCCTCGCGGCTGCTGGATGCGCGTCGCATCCTGATGGCCGGCGTGTCCATATCGATGGGTCTGTCAGCGGGCATGATGCCTGAGCTGTTTCAGGACGTGCCCGTGCTGCTCAAACCGATTGTGGCCTCGTCGGTGTCGTTCACCGCAGCCGTTGCTGTGATTCTGAATTTTTTCTTCCTGCTGGGTAGCAAGCGCCGCGCGGTGTTTGAGCTTCAGCCCGGCGAGGATCACTACACCCGGATTCGGGATGAACTGATGAAGTTTGGCGCCTCTGTGGCAGCCCGCAAGGAGGTGGTCGTTGCGGCCATCGATGCGCTGGGCAATGCGGCCGAGGCGCTCGAGGCTGGTTTGGCCCAGGGGCCGGTCAAGGTGGCGCTCTCTTTCGATGAGTTCAATCTTGATCTGGACCTGTCCTACCAGGGCGCGGCCTTGGTCGTGCCCTCGGATCGTCCTGACCGCGCCGCCCTGCTGCGCGACCCCGAAGCCTTGACGAGCATGTCGGCCTGGCTGATGGCCCGAAAGGTGAATCGGGTCCGTAGCCATGAGGAGCGGGGCCAATGTCATTTATCGCTTCGGCTGGAGCACTGAGATGCAGATGACTCGATCGCTTTTGGGTTCGCAGACCGCGCTGATTCTGTGCGCGACGCTGCTGTCTTCCGTGGTCCAGGCCCAGCCTCGCTTCACTGATCCCCGGGTACTCGCTGAGCGCATGCAGGTTGCTGGGGTCAGCCGTTGTATTTCGCTGCTCGTTGTCTGGTCGGCCGGTCTGGTCAAGGCCCCCAACATTCGGGCCGATGGGCCGGAGATTCGTTCCAACAATGCCCTGATGGAGGTGTATGGAAACGCGCGTCGTCACCTGATCGCGTCTTCAGGCAACCCAGCAATGTCGGGCGCCATCGATGGCATGGTGCGTCAGCAGGGCGAGTACTTCGGCAATATCGTGCGCTTCCAGGGCTGGGACGCGATCATTCCGGAATACCGACAATGTGCCGACGCAGCACAGGTCGCAGCCGCTGTTCCCCAGGCGCCTGCGCGAGCAGCAACGCCTGCGGCCCCTGTGGCTCCACCCGCACAGGCTTCTTCTGCCGGTTCGACCCCTAGCCCTGCGGCCAGCGAGACCTCCGCCATCGATGGCAACTGGTACAGCAAGGAATGGCGCTATGGCTATGCCCTGCGCAATGGCGTGGGCAAGGCGACCAGCACCAACAGCCCCAACTTTCAGGTCGGACAGGAGATCTTGTTTCTCAAGCCCTCGGGTGACGGCGCGTTTAGCGGCCGACAGGTCTATACCGACGGCAAGTTCTATGCAGTGACCGCTGTCTTGAAGCCCAATGGCGAATTGCACTTCTCGGGTGAACGCAATGTGCGCTGGGTGATGCGGCGGATCGACTGAGCGCTCGCGAATGAGCACAACTGCACGAACGACAGGCCGGCTTGGGGTTGACGGCGCGGAGATCCACTACGAGGTATGCGGTCAGGGCCCGGTGATCGTCTTCGCGCATGGGCTGGGCGGTAATCACATGTCCTGGTGGCAGCAGGTGGGGCATTTGTCGCGGTCATACACCTGCGTGACCTTCGCCCACCGAGGCTTTGCACCGTCCGCCCTGGCAACCGCTGCTCCGGAGCCCGCTCAGTTCGCTGACGACCTGGCGGCCCTGCTCGAGCACCTCAGGATCGACAGGGCGCATCTGGTCGGTCAGTCCATGGGCGGCTGGACCATGATCGAGTACTGTCTGCGTGCGCCTGCAACGGTCAGAAGCCTGACCCTGTCTGCCACCACCGGTTCCATCGATCCGGCACGCCTGCCGGGCATCGATACGACCGCACTTGCACACTGGAAACTCGAGGCGGCGAACGCTGCAGACAAATGCCGGGCGGCGCAGGTGCATCCCGCTGCCGGCATGCGCATGGCCCGCGAGCAGCCTGCCTTGCACCTGCTGTACCAGCAGATCGACGGACTGTCCCGTGATCTCGACAAGGAAACGCTCCGGGCCCGTTTGCAGGCACTCAGGGTGCGCGGCCCCGAGGGGCTCGCAGCCACGGGCATTCCGGTGCTGCTGATCTCTCCGGAGGAAGACATCGTCATTCCTCCACCCGGACTTCATGCGCTTGCCCAGGCGCTGCCGGGTGCTCGGCTGCTTAGGCTGCCGGGCGCTGGTCACTCCCCCTACTTTGAAAATCCGCAGGCCTTCAATCGCTGTCTTGAAGACTTTCTGCGCGCCATCGATCAAGCCTGATCGGCACCATGAATCAGTCCTCTGCGCCTCCTCAGCGCCTTGGCATTGCCGGCCTGGGAACCATTGGCCGCAAGCTGGCCAGTGTTCTCGATAGTGAGTCTCTGGAGGGCTTCACGCTAGCCGGCGTGGCCGCGCATGACCATGCCAAAGCCCGGCAATGGATGCGCGAACACCTGTCTCGCCCGGTGGATTGCCTGGACTTCGACGCCCTTGCACAAGCCAGCGACTGGGTGGTCGAGTGCGCCCCCGCAATGCTCTTGCGCGAGATTGCCGAGCCTGCTTTACGTCGAGGCCGTCGGCTGGTCGTACTGAGTGCAGGGGCTTTGGTTGATCTGCCTCAACTGATCGATCTGGCGCGCGAGCATGGAGGACAGATCATCGTCCCGACCGGCGCGCTGATTGGGCTCGATGCCGTGGCTGCCGCACGCGAAGGCACGATCCACTCGGTCACTTTGGTCACGCGCAAGCCCATCGCAGGCCTCATGGGCGCACCCTTGCTTGCAGAGCGGGGCATCGACATCTCAGGGCTCGAGCAGCCGCTGCGCGTGTTTCAGGGCAGCGCGCGGGATGCGATTCGCGGCTTTCCAGCCAACGTCAATGTCGCGGTTGCGCTCTCGCTTGCTGGCACTGGTGTGGACCGCACTCAGGTCGAGGTCTGGGCGGATCCCACCGTTTCGCGCAACACCCACAGCATTCGGGTGGAGGCCGACAGCGCCTCCTTCAGCATGACGATCGAGGGCGTTCCGTCAGAGAACCCCAAGACCGGCCGCATCACGGCGCTCAGTCTCATTGCCTGTCTGCGCAAGATGCACGCACCTTTGCGCGTGGGTAGCTGAAACCGAACTACGCCGGATTCCGGATCAGATGACCTGCCAAAGCCTCCCAGGCGGGCAGCGAGGTCGGGTCGAGGTTGGCATTGGCCGCAAGCGGATGCGAGGCGTAGCGGGCGATCACCATCTCGGCCGCCGGATTGACGACGATGGCCTGCCCATGAATGCCGCGCGCCATGAACATGCCATGGGCATTGTGGCTGTTCCACCACTGATGGCGGTAGCTCCAGCCCGGCAACAGGGCATAGCCGGCCGGTGTGAACTTCTCGGGCTTGCCGCCACCTCTGATGGCGGCTACGGCAGAGGCGGGCACCAGCTGCCGGCCATTGAAGGCACCTTCGCAGCGGATCATTTCGCCCATGCGGGCCAGATCGCGCAAGGTGGTGCATAGGCCGCCCGCAGCAAAGGGCATGCCGAAGGCATCGCAGGTGATGTGGGCATCGCGCTCCACGCCGAGTTGGCTCCAGAGTCGTGTCGACAGCAGGGTTTCGAAACGCTCGCCGGTGGCTCTCTGGATCACCCAGGCGAGCACGTCGGTATTGATACTGCGATAGGTGAACGCCTTGCCATGTTCACCTGCGCCACCGACCGTCTGCAAAAAGGCGTAGAGGCCTTCGGCAGGACCGGTTCCCTCGGCACGCGGTGCGAGCCCTCCGGCACGCGCATACGCGGCAATGCCTGAGTTCGGATCGGTATAGACCTCGCTGAAATCCAACGCGGTGGTCATGTCCATCACTTCGCCCAGCGAGGCGTTACCAAAGCCCGAGCCCGCCAGCTCCGGAACCCAGTGCACCACGGGGCGGGACTCATCGAGCACACCCTCGGCGACCAGCAGGGCACCCAGGGTGCCCACGAAGGACTTGGTGACTGAAAACGCAATGTGCGGCCGGTGCTCACTGAGTGCACCGAAATAGCGTTCGAGCACGATGCGGCCGCGATGCAGCACCACAATGCCGTCGGTGTAATTGGCCTTGAGCGACTGCGCGAATGAGATCGAGCCGGATGCGCCCATGGGGATGAGCGCAATGTCATCGAGATCGGATCGAAGGGCGATCGGCAGCGAGGCCACCGACCCATCGCCGCGAGGAATGTTCAGGGTGGGCTGAAACTCGCGCGTATGGCTGAAGGCCCAGCGGGATTGCGGAAAGCGCCGGGCATCGCCGCTATCGAAACGGATCAGTCGATCCGCCGCCGGTGGCGTGCCCTGCATCCAGCCCATCCGCATGGGGCAACTGGCATCAGCATCGAGTTCGTGAGGTGCGGGCAGGGACACAGGCAAGGCATTGGATGAGGGCTGGGTCATGATCGATGGGCAATGAAAGACGCGGATGCGGAAAGACGCGGATGCGCCTGCTGCGAAGGGTGGCGGAATTTTGTGTCTCGGCATAAGCTTCCCACACAACACAACCCAAAGGGGGAGACATGAGCGACTCGAGCGATCGTGGTGTCAGGCTTCCGGTGGTCACACGCCGCCGTGCACTGGGTTCGATGGGAGCGGTGGCCAGCGCGCCCATTCTCGGTGCCCCTTTCATCATCGGCAGTGAGGCCCGCGCTCAGGCGGCCTGGCCTATCAAGCCCGTCAAGTACGTGAACCCCTTTCCTGCAGGGGGCGCTACCGACATCCTCTCGCGTCTGTTCTGCCAGAAAATGAGCGAACTGACCGGCCAGCAGTGGGTGGTCGAAAACATCGGAGGCGGGGGCGGAGACATTGGGGTGGCCAGCGTGAGCCGCGCGCAGCCCGATGGCTACACATTCGGTCTTGGGGGGGTGGCCTCCCATGCCATCTCGCCCACCCTCAAGGCTGGCAAGCTGCCCTTCGATCCGGAGAAGGACTTCACTTTCATCACCAACATCTGGTCCTTGCCGAACTTCCTGGTGACCAATCTCAATCTGCCGGCTGGCACCATTCCGGAACTGATCGATCTGCTCAAACGCAACCCCGGCAAGTATTCCTATGCCTCGGCAGGCCTGGGCACCACGCTGCACATTTCGGGTGAGCTCTTCAAGCTTCAGGCCGGGGTCGACATGCTGCATGTGCCCTATCGGGGTGCGGCGCCTGCGATGGTTGATCTGATCGGTGGCCAGGTGCACATGATCTTCGACAACATTCCGGGTGCGCTGGCCCAGTACAAGCCGGGCAAAGTAAAGGGCATGGGTGTCACCAGCGCCAAGCGCAGTCCGGTGGTGCCCGATATGCCCGCCATCGGCGAGTTCCTGCCGGGTTATGACCTGAGTTCATGGACCTCGCTTTGCGGTCCGGCCCGGCTTCCGGCAGCGGTGATCGAACGCTGCTCGATGTTTGCCCGTCAGGCACTCGAGAGTCCGGATCTGCAGAAGGCATTTTTTGATCGGGGTGCAACCGCGTTCTGGTTGAGCCCTGCGGATGCAGCAGCCTATCGTGCCTCCGAGGCTCGCCGGATCGGAGACATCATCACCCGCGCAAAGATCACCCTCGACTGAGTGGCTGAACCGACTGAATCATCTTCGACGGATTCCAGGACAAGACCTATGCAACGCAGGACTTTGCTTAAAGGCGCAGCGGCGACGCTGGCTGTGACCTCGAGTGCCCCTGGGGGGGCGCAGACCGCAGCCGCAGGTCGTACCGTGCGCATCGTGGTGCCCTTCGCACCGGGCGGATCGGGCGATATCAGTGCCCGAATGTTCGGCGAGTTTCTCAACAAGAAGACCGGCCAGAATGTGGTGGTCGAGAACAAGCCCGGCGCCAATGGCATTGTGGGTGTGGAGGCGGCCAAGCGTATGCCCAACGACGGCAGCACGCTGCTGCTTTCAACCACATCCACCCATCTGGCCAACCCGAGCCTGTTCAAGAACCTGCCCTACGATCCGGTCAAGGACTTCACGCTGGTCGGGCACTTTGGAGGGGGCTCTCTGCTGGTGCTGGCCCGACCGCAATCGCCCTATCGCAACATTGCCGATATCGTGAGTGCAGCCAGGGCCCAACCCGACAAGCTCAACTACGGACACTTCAATGCCTCGTCGCACATCCCGGGCGCCATGCTGGGTCATGTGGCGGGTGTGCGCCTGACACCGGTGCCCTACAAGGCGATCGGCAATGCCATGACCGATCTGATGGCTGGGCAGATCGATGTGATCTTCGTGGACAGCATTGCAGGCGATGGTCCGGCTCAGTCGGGCAAGCTGAGGCCGATCGCGGCCTATGGCAACAAGCGCCTTCCCAAGTATCCCGACCTGCCCCTGATCAACGAGACCTATCCGAACTACCGATTGTCCTCGGGCATGCTGGGCATCTCGGTCCCGGCAGGTGCTTCGCAGTCCGTGTTGCAGGCCCTGAATGATCTGGTCAACGAGGCCATCAGCAACGAGCCCATGAAGACCGCGATGATCAACTTCGGCTTTGATCCGGTGCCGATGAGTCTGGCCGAGCTCGCCGCCTACGTGCCACGCGAACAGGCCATCTGGCGCGAGCAGGTGGCGATTGCGAAGATCGAGCCGCAGTAAATGGGGCGTGCGGGCTGCGGGCCGAGATGAGGCAGCAGCTCGGCATGCCGCGGCGGTCGCCCGTGCGGCGCGCTAGAACTGCGCCCTCAGGGCAACACCGCGCCCTGCTCTCTCAGCGCAGCGATCGCGCGGATGTTGGCCTCGCGTAGCGCACTCAGTTCGGGAGCGCCGCCACTGAGGTCTCCCAGATTGCGGAGCACCTGCGTGGCCAGGTCGTGCCCCTTGACCGCATGCATATCGGCGATCCAGCGCGAAACATTCGGATAGGGCGCAAAGTCGAAGAGATTGGTGAAGCCCGCCTGCAACTGACCGATTTCGCTGTAGGCCGCAAAGTCGGCCAGCGTCAGCTGGTCGGCTGCAAGGTAGCGGGTGCGCTCCAGCCAGCCGGTCTCCAGGGCACGTAGCGCCCGCGTGAAGTTCGCGGTAGAGGTCTGTTGCAGCACTTCCGGAATGTTCAGATCCTTGCGGATGCGAGGCGCGACCAGGCCGGTGGACACTTCGCGCAAATTGCGGTGATGCCAGTGCAGCATCCAGTCGACCCGCGCGCGTGCCTGCGCCTCGACTGGATACACATCGGTCCAGCCATGCCGGTTGCTCAGGTAGCACAGGATGGCATTGGACTCGGCCACCACGAAGCCCGAGTCGGGCTCCTCAAGCATGGGCATGGTGCCGCCGGGATTCTTTGCAAGATAGGCATCACTGCGCGTGCCGCCTTCGGTCTTGACCCCTGGGCTCATGGGCACGATGCGAAACGGCAGGCCCTTGTAGAGCATCAGCCAGATCACGGCGCGCACGGGCTGGGAAAAGGGAACGCCGTACAGAATGGGTGCGGACATGGGGAGTGCCTTCATGGTGTCTGTCGGCCGCTAGTCTAAAATCACCGCAGGCGCTCCCGGTCGGGGGCATTCCAACAATCAGAGATCCCACGAGGAGAACCCCATGAAAGTCGATTCATCCATCAGCGCCGTGGTCACCGGTGGCGCATCTGGCCTGGGCCGCGCCGCAGCAGAGGCCCTGGCCGCGCAGGGCGCCAAAGTGGCCATCTTTGACATCAATGAAGAAAAGGGCCACGAGGTGGCCAAGGCCATCGGCGGCATTTTCTGCAAGGTCGACATCAACAACGAAGACAGCGTCGTGGCCGGCTTTGCCAAGGCCCGCGCCGCACACGGCCAGGAGCGTGCCCTGATTCACTGCGCCATGACCTCGCGTCGCGGCAAGACGCTCGCCTTCGACAAGGCAGCCGGCAAGCTCAAGCGCCTGTCCACGGCCGACTATGAAGCTGGTGTACAGGGCGTGCTGGTGGCGAGCTACCGGCTGGCCTCGCTGGCCGCAGAGGGCATGTCCACCCTGCCTCCGCTTGAAGACGACGAGCGCGGCAGCATCGTGCTGACCGCTTCGGTGGCAGCGCAAGACGGCCAGATCGGCCAGGTGATCTATGGTTCGGCCAAGGCGGGCGTCAATGGCCTGGTGCTGCCCATGGCCCGCGATCTTTCCGATCTGGGCATCCGCGTGAACTCCATCATGCCCGGCATCTTTGCCACGCCGCTCATGCTGGGCGCCACGCCCCAGGTGCTCAACAGCCTGAGCGCGTCGGTGCCTTTCCCCAAGCGTCTGGGCAAGCCCGAAGAGTTCGGCAGCCTGGCCCTGGAGCTGGTGCGCAACACCTACTTCAACGGTCAGTGCATTCGCCTCGACGGCGCCATCCGCATGGCACCGCGCTGAGTCGAATCAGGCATTGAGCACGCACGGGCGCCGAGTCTGCAAAGGCGCCGCGCCTGTTCGTGCTGTATCAACACAAGGGCCGCATTGCGCGGCCCTTGTTTCAATCCGGGGCCGCATATTGCAGCCCCGGGTTCATTCGGCGGCGACCTGCACCAGACGCTTGCCGATGGCCTCGCCCTTCATCATGCCGATGAGGGCTTCAGGTGCGCGCTCAATGCCCTGCACGATGTCTTCGTGAAAGACCACCTCGCCTGATCGGAACCAGGGTGCCACGCGCGCGAGGTAGCCGGGGAGTTTGTGCACGTGGTCATAGATGATGTAACCGGTCATGCAGATGCGTTTGCTGACCATGAGCTGCATGCCCCGAATCCCGCGATCTGCGGTGTCGTTGTAGGCCGAGATCATGCCGCACACCGGAAAACGCGCAGCCACATTCGCATGACGCAGGGCCGCCTCCAGCGTGGTGCCGCCCACGTTGTCGAAATAGACATCGATGCCTCGCGGGCAGTGCTCGCGCAGGGCCTCGTCGATATCCTGGCTGCGGTAGTTGAACGCGGCATCAAAGCCACAACGCTCGCGCAGATAGGCCACTTTGTCGTCACTGCCGGCAGAGCCCACCACTCGCGCACCGGCACGACGGGCAAACTGACCTGCAAGTTGCCCGACCGCGCCTGCGGCTGACGAAATGTAGACCGTGTCGCCCGGGGCAGGCTGACCCAGCTCGATTGCGCCCACCCAGGCGGTCAGGCCCGGCATGCCCAGAGCCGAGATGGCCAGACTGGGTCTGCCGAGCGAGGCGTCGATCGGGTTCAGTCCTTCACCGCGCGGCGCCAGGCTGCGCAAGGCCCAGGGCAGAAAGCCCCAGACCCAGTCGCCCTTGCGATAGCGCGGATGCTTGGACTCAAGCACCCGGGCCACCACCCGCGACACCATGGGCGTATTGAGCGCAAAGCCAGGTGCGTAGGAGGGCCCTTCATTCATGCGCCCGCGCAGGTAGGGGTCGAGCGAGAGATAGACCGACTCGACCACCACGTCGCCGGGGCCGCACTCAGGTTCAGGGCAGGCCTCGGTGCGAAAGCATGAGGGCTCGACCCAACCGACAGGTCGTTTGACCAGCAGGACGTGCGTGTTCATGCCGGCGTGAACATCGGTAAGGGGTTGCCGTCTTCGGTTGCCTTGAAGACCACCTTCACGCGCTGTCCGATGCGCAGGGCATCGAGGTCGCAGTCGGTGATGTTGGTGAGCATCGTGACGCCTGCATCGAGCGCGACATAGGCCATCGCGTAGGGAATGGGCCCAGCGCGGCGCGTGACGCTCACGCTGTAGATTTCACCCATGCCGGTGGTCTCTTCCCACTGGGTGTCACCGAAGCAGTAGGGGCACACCGGCCTGGGATACCAGTTGGGTTTGCTGCAGCTGGCGCAACGGCGAATCATCAGCACGCCGCGTTTGGCGGCTTCCCAGAAGGGAGTGGTGGCCGCATCGACCACCGAGGTGCCCAGCGGGCGATCCTGGCTCATCAATGTCATGGTCATGCCCTTTCGAGAACGAGGGTGCCCGAGCCATGGCGCGAGCCCAGCAGACCGCCGATGCCCGTTGCCACAGCCAGTCCGCAGTTGGGAACCTGAACCTTGGGATGTGCTTCGCCACGCAGCTGGCGAACCGCTTCGATCACCTTGGTGATGCCGCCCCGATTGGCCGGGTGGTTGTTGCACAGCCCGCCGCCATCGGTGTTGAAGGGCAGCTTGCCCACGCCCGAGATGAGGTTGCCATCGGCCACAAAGCGGCCGCCTTCGCCCTTGGCGCAAAAGCCCAGGTCTTCGAGCTGCATGAGCACCGTGATGGTGAAGCTGTCGTAGATCGAGGCGTAATGAATGTCCGAGGGCTTCACGCCAGCCTCTTCAAAGGCACGCGGGCCCGACAGGGCTGCGGCCGACCAGGTGAGATCGACCTGTCCGCCGAGCTGTCCCTTGATGGCCTCGCCTGCGCCCAGCACATTGACCACCGGACGCTTCAGTGCGCGGGCGATCTCGGGTCGGGCCACGATCAGTGCACCGCCGCCATCACTCACCACGCAGCAATCGAGTTTGTGCAGCGGGTCGGAGATCATGGGCGAGTTGATCACGTCTTCCACCGTAACCACATCGCGCAGCATGGCGTGCTCGTTGTACTGGGCATGGGTGGAGGCCGCGACCTTGATCCAGGCGAGCTGTTCCGGGGTGGTGCCGAACTGATGCATGTGCCGTGCGGCGACCAGGGCATACATGTTGACCGTCACCGGGTTGTACAGGCCTTCCCAGGCGGCATCGGGCACGTTGGGCACGATGGCCCGGGGCGCCACACCGCTCGAGCCTTCGCTGCGCGGGCGGCCGGACAGCGTGATGAGCGCGACATTGGCCTTGCCCGCCGCGATGGCCGCAGCCGCATGGGCCACGTGAATGATGTACGAGGAGCCGCCGGTATCGGTGGCATCGACATAACGGACATTGGGCAGCCCGAGGTAATCGAGCATGTTGTTGGCGCCCATGCCGGGGGCGTCGCCCGCGCAGAAGTAGGCATCAACATCCTGAACGGTGAGGCCGGCATCGGCGAGTGCGCCACGTGCGCATTCGGCATGCAGTTGGGCGACGGTCTTGTCAGGGGCCTTGCGGGTGGGATGCTCGTAGGCTCCCACGATGCAGGCCTTGCGGCGAATGGTCATGAATGGGTCTCCCTTGTGTGTGTCGAGTGTCTCATACCGGTCGGTTGTCTTTCCTTCCTGGCGGGTGTCGAACCGCGCTACACCGCATTGCCCGGGGCATGACGGGTGATCAGATGTTCGCGCCAGGTGTAGGCCAGCGCAGCCAGCAGCACCAGGCCGGTCATCACCATGACCACGCCTGAAGGAATGTAGCCGAGTGGCGGAATCAGGGCGCCCAGAATCAGGAGCCCCAGGGGCAGCGGATAGATGGCCAGCATGCGCACGCCCATGATGCGGCCCCGGAAGCGCTCTTCTGAAGTACGTAGCAGGAGCACAGACAGGGTCAGCATGCTCAGGCTCTGGCATAGCCCGGCCAGCACCAGCATGAACAGGGCCCAGGCCAGCTGGGTGGACAGCACGAAGCCCACCAGGCACAGGTACCAGAGCAGGGTGGTGGCGAGCATGGTGCGCCCAGGCGGCAGTCTGGAACCCAGGGTGCTGATGGACACCGATCCGATGAAGGCACCGACCGAAAAGCTCGCCACCAGCCAGCCCAGGCCTTGCTGGTCCAGATGGAAGACCTCCTTGGCGACATAGGGCATGAGTCCGCCGGTGAGCGGAAAGGCGGTCAGGTTGACCAGTGCTGCCAGCATCATGGCGGCCCTCAGGCGGGGCGTGCGCCAGATGTAGACCATGCCTTCCTTGAGGTCGCGCCAGGGCGTGCTTGGTGCAGGAAGGCGGGAGGCGTCGGACGCAGCAGGAGAGAGTGATGCGCCTGATTCCGCGGCGTGCCCCCTGGCGGCGCTTGCGCCCGATCCGCTGATTCGCGTGCTCAGGGTGAGCAGGGCCCCGCCGATATACATGCAGGTGATGAGCAGATAGACCGGGCCCATGCCGAAGGCCGCCATGAAGCCGGTGCCAAGCAATGCGCCCCCCACCTTGGCCGAATCCATGGTGGTCCGGGACACGCCCATGGCCGAGGTGAGCAGGGAGGGCGGCATGCTGGCACCCACCAGTGCGCTGCGCATGCCGATATCGGTGGGGCGGATCAGCCCGACCAGCAGCGCGATGATCATGACCGCCATGGGCGTCAGATGTCCGCTGAAGGCGAGCACACAGATCAGGCCCGCAAAGCAGGCATAGGACAGGCGCATGAGCGTCAGCACCCGGCTCAACCCCAGCCGGTCGCCCAGCATGCCGAGCACAGGCGAGAGCAGGGTGCCGATGAATTGCAGGGCGCCAAAGACGCTCAGCCAGGCCACCGAGCGGGTTTCGATCAGGATGTACCAGCCCAGGATGAGTGTTTCCATATCCAGGGCCCAGGCCGTGAGCAGGTCGGCAGGCCACTGGAAGCGAAAGCTTCGAATCCGGAAGGGGGCGAGGGCGGCTGTGCCGCTCATGGTGTCTCCGCGTGTTTCAGGTCAGCGCCTGTATCTCATGCCATTGTCGCAGGAAGCCGCTTGACGTGTCCGGCAGGACAGGTAAGGCTTGAAACGCGCTGCCGCACGAAGGGCAACGTGCAGCAGGCGAACAAAAGATTCGCCCTCTGACATCAAACACAGGAGACCCGCGATGAGATCAACGAGATTCGCCTTTCCTGAGGCGTTTAGCTGCGCCCGCAGGTTCGCAACATGGACCCTCGGGTTCGGTGTCGCAATGACCGTGGCAGGCGGTTCTGGTCTGGCAATGGCGCAGCCAGCAGGCACCGATTACCCCGCGAAGCCGGTACGTTTTGTGGTGAGTTCAGCCCCGGGAGGCGTGGTGGATGTCCGGGCCCGCCGTTTCGGGTTGAGATTGTCGGAGATCCTCGGCCAGCCCATCGTGGTCGAAAATCGACCCGGTGCCTCGACCACCATTGGTGCCGAGATCGTTGCCAAGGCACCTCCGGATGGTTACACCGCTCTGTTTGGGGGCAACACGGAGGTGGTTGTCGCACCGGCGCTGGGTTTCAGGCTGCGATATGACCCCGTGAAAGACCTGATTCCAGTTGCCCAGTTCACCCTGGGTTTTCCGGTCATGGTGGTGCATGCAGGCCTGGGGCCGAAAACGCTGCCAGAGTTGATCGCCTGGGCCAAGGCCCGACCCGGGGAGCTGCTTTGCGGTACCGCCGGAC
>JBMSOD010000034.1:0-18169 GCA_049422085.1 Burkholderiaceae bacterium | reverse complement strand
CAAGGAGGTGCCCATCATCCTGGGCGGCATCGAAGGCTCCTTTCGACGGATCGCGCACTACGACTACTGGCAGGACAAGGTACGCCGGTCCGTCGTGCTGGATTCCCGCTGTGACCTGCTGCTCTATGGCAATGCCGAGCGTGCGGTGATCGAGATTGCGCATCGCCTGGCGGCGGGCGAACCAGTGCAGCGCATCACCGATGTGCGCGGGACGGCCTTTCTCAGGCGCACCGACGATCCCGATGCGGCACAGTGGATGCAGATCGACTCCACCGAGGTCGATCGCCCGGGGCCGGTCGATGCCTTCATCAATCCCTACCTGGGCATGGAAGAGCAGGCCCAGGCCCAGGGTGAAACCTGCGCGCCACCGACGGGCCCCGGCCTGCCAGCTTCAGGCCAGCCCGTAGCGGCTGCCTTGGCGTCCACTGACACGACCGCAGCGGGCAACTCGAAAAGCCTGTCCTCCGAGCAGCCCCTGGTCTTCATGCCTTCTTTGACGGCCGCCGGCCGGCGCCGCGCGCCGCCGCGCGAGCGCACGGTCATCCGGCTGCCGAGCTATGAGCAGGTGAAGTCCGATCCGGTGCTCTATGCGCATGCGAGTCGGGTCCTGCACCTGGAGACCAATCCGGGCAACGCCCGGGCGCTGGTGCAGGCTCATGGCGATCGGGATGTCTGGATCAATCCGCCGCCCATTCCGCTCACGACACCGGAAATGGATGCAGTCTTTGATCTGCCCTATGCCCGCAGCCCGCATCCGTCCTATGCCGATGCCCAGGGACGGCACGATGGCCCGACCAAGATCCCCGCCTGGGAGATGATCCGCTTCAGCGTGAACATCATGCGGGGCTGCTTTGGCGGCTGCAGCTTTTGCTCCATTACCGAACACGAGGGCCGCATCATCTCGAGTCGCAGTGAGGATTCCATCCTGCGCGAGATCGAGGACATGCGCGACAAGGTGCAGGGCTTTACCGGGGTGGTGTCGGATCTGGGCGGACCCACGGCCAATATGTATCGCCTGGGTTGTCGCTCGCCCGAGATCGAGGCGGCCTGCCGCAAGCCCAGCTGCGTGTATCCCGGCATCTGCTCCAATCTCAAGACAGACCATGGTCCGCTGATCGAGCTGTATCGCAAGGCGCGTCGCATCAAGGGGGTCAAGAAGATCCTGATCGGATCTGGCGTGCGCTATGACCTTGCGGTGGAGTCGCCCGAATATGTGCGCGAACTGGCCACGCACCATGTGGGCGGCTACCTCAAGATCGCGCCCGAACATACCGAGTCGGGGCCGCTGTCCAAGATGATGAAGCCCGGCATCGGCAGCTACGACAAGTTCAAGACCCTGTTCGATCGCTTTACCGCCGAGGCCGGCAAGAAGCAGTACCTGATTCCTTACTTCATTGCCGCGCATCCGGGGACGAGCGATGAAGACATGATGAACCTCGCCCTCTGGCTCAAGCGCAATGGCTTTCGGGCCGATCAGGTTCAGACCTTTTATCCCAGCCCCATGGCCTATGCCACGGCGATGTATCACAGCGGCCTGAATCCGCTCAAAGGCATCAGCCGCGATGCCCGCAAGGCCGAGAAGGTCGACATCGTTCGCGGTGAGCGTCGACGCCGCTTGCACAAGGCCTTCCTGCGCTATCACGACCCCGACAACTGGCCGCTGCTGCGGGATGCGCTCAAGGCCATGGGCCGTGCCGACCTCATCGGCAACGGCAAGCAGCATCTGGTGCCGCGGTACCAGCCGGCGCGGGGCATGGGTGATCCTTTTTCCGGGCCGCGCCGCGCGGTGCGCGATCCTTCCGATCCGCCGCTCAGCCCGAGCCCGAGTCGCACCCCGGGCAGCAGCCTCGGCAACACACCGCCGCCGCGAGGACGGCTGCTGACGCAGCACACGGGTCTGCCGCCCAGGGCAGGGATCCCTGCGACGCAGACGCCCAGATCCGGCACCCCCAAGGCAGGCAGCAAGAGCCCGGGGAGCAGGCACCGGTCTGCGGGCGGACGAACGAAGCGATCCTGACCGACCCGGTCAGCCCGCCAGGTCGGATGCCGAGGGGAGCCCCTCCCATCCGCGCGCAGCGACCGTGGCATTGATCACCGCACGGCTCATGGCCTCAGCGGCCAGCACGCCCAGCAGCAGCATGTTGCCGGTTAATTCGGACGCGCCTGTGGCCAGCGCGAAGATCGTGTCGCCGTCGAAGTGGGTATGCACTGGCTGAATCGTGCGCGCCAGGCCGTCATGCGCGATCTGCGCGAGTTTCTGGCACTGCGCCTTGGTGAGTTTGGCATCGCAGGCAATCACGCCGATGGTGGTGGCGGTGCCCGGGCGCATGCCGGGAGACAGGTTGCCCTTGAGGGTGCTGCCAACCGTGTCCTGCAGGGCCTTGCCGTCTTCGGTTCTTGCACCCGCCAATAGCCGGCCTGTGGTCGGGTCGATCACATCCCCCACCGCATTGACTGCGACGATCGCCCCCATGGTGATGCCCCCGGCGCGTACCGAGGCGGTGCCCAGTCCACCTTTCATGGCGCGCGCCATGCCCCAGAGTTTGCCGATGGAGGCTCCGGTGCCTGCGCCGACGCTGCCCTGAAGGAAGGGCCCCGCAACGGCAGCTTCGCAGGCCTTGTAGCCGGCTGCAGCGTCGGGGCGGATCTTCGGGTCGCCAATGCCCAGATCAAACAGGATGGCGGCGGGCACGATGGGCACCACGCCTGCTGCGCCGACCGGATAGCCGATCTTGCGTTCCTCAAGGTACTTCACTACCCCCGTAGCGGCTTCCAGGCCAAAGGCGCTCCCGCCGGAGAGCAGCACCGCGTTGACCTTTTCAACAAGATTGGTGGGATTGAGAAGGTCGGTTTCGCGTGTGCCCGGGGCCGAGCCGCGAACATCGACGCCGCCGGTGGCGCCCGCCTCGGTGAGGATGACCGTGCAGCCGGTGGGCCGCCGGGTTTCGGTGTAGTGACCGACCTTGACGCCGCGGACATCGGTGATCGCGCCGGGATGCAGCGCCGGCAGGCGGCTTGGCGCGGACTGGGCCCTGGCCAGGGAGGAGCCCATCGCAGCGGGAAGGACCCCGGTCGCGGTGGCGGCCAGGGCGTTCAGAATCTGTCGGCGTTGCATGCAGGTCTCCGGGTTTGGGTTCATGATGGGCCCGATGGTACCCATGCCTGACACGCTCGAGGCCCTTGATGCCCGTCATATTCCCTCCGACTGGACGGCGCCGCTGTCGCTGTCCGAGGACCTCCTGAACCGAGCACAGCCCGTTGTGATTGCCCTGGCGGGCGCAGGGTGCAGCCCGGCGATCTATCGCGACCTTGACTCGGTCTGCAGCATCCCCTGGAGGACGCTCGACTGGTTCAGGGGCGAGGGCGCCTTCGACCCGGTGTCGATCGCAGATCGCATTGCCGTTTTACTGGCGCGCCGTGCGGGGCCGACCTTCCTGGCGGGACATTCGCTTGGGGCATTTCTGTCGCTGTTGATCGGGTTGCGCCATGGCGCCTCGCTGGGTCGCCGACTGTCCGGGCTGATCCTTTCGAATACCGGTGCCCGAACAGTCGGTCATGGTGACCCCGGGCTGCCCGACCGCATTCTTCACCACTGGACACCCCAGGCACAGCAGGCCTTTCTGGACGCGTGCTTTCATGAACCGCCACCCGAGCCGCTGGCCGCTCATCTTCGGAACTATCTTGCGGCGGTGCCCGTGCAAAGGCTCCATGCGGCGGTTGCGGGCCTGCGCGTCCTCGATGTTCTGCACGAACTGCCCGGGCTGAGGCTGCCTGTGCTGGTCGCTCATGGAGAGCTCGATCGCAAGCGTTCCGTCCAGACCGCGAGAGAGATGGCGCAGGCGCTCCCCCGCGGTCGCCTCGTTCTACTTTTGGCAGGGCATACCCCTATGGTGGAGTGCCCCACGGGCTACCATCGGGCGATCCAAACATTCCTGACTGATCTGGGGAGCAGTTGATGCATCATGCGCAGCGTCGACGGGGGCTGAAGGGCCTGGCCGGATTGACATCACTGGGTGCGGTGCCCAGGTCCTGGGCGCAGTCGGCCTGGCCAGATCGGCCGATCAGCATCATCGTTCCCTCGGCGGCGGGTGGCGCTGCAGACTTCACGGGTCGCAGCTTCGCCCAGGCCTTATCGCGTGCCCTCAATGGTGCCGCGGTCACGGTCGACAACCGCGCAGGTGCCGGCGGCATTGTCGGGACCATCGCAGCCCGCAATGCCGCTCCTGATGGCCATGCCTTTCTCATCTCGACCAACTCCACCCACGCGGCCAACCCCTTCCTGTATCTGAAGCCTGGCTACGACCCTCAGAAGGAATTCGACCCGGTGGGGCTATTCGGCAAGTTCGGCACGGTCCTGATCGTGCAGGCAGGCAGCCCGCACCGGTCCCTTCCCATGCTGATCGAGGCTGCCCGCAAGGCTCCTGGAAAGCTCACCTTCGGTTATTACAGCTCTTCGTCCCAGGTGCCCTCCGAGCTGCTCAAGGCACGGGCCAAGATCGATGTGGTGGGTGCTTCCTACAAGAACATCACGCAGATTGTGACCGACCTGATCGGAGGGCAACTCGACTTCGCTTTCCTGGACATGCTCTCGGCCGCGCCCGCCCTGCAGAACCAGAGCCTGCGCCCCATCGCCGTGAGCGCGCCCGTGCGCGAACCATCGCTGCCGCAGGTACTCACCGTGGCAGAGACCCTGCCAGGCTATGCCGTGCAAGGCTGGATCGGCCTGCATGCGCCTGCGGGTACCCCCAGGACCATCATCGAGCGGGTGAACCAGGTGATCGGGCAGGCCATGTCAGATGCCGCCATTCGCGCGGCCTTCGAGGCCCGTGGCATGCAGGTCGCCACCCTCAGCCCGGAAGCGCTACGGGCCTTTGTGATCGAGGATACGGCCCGCTGGAAGGACTGGGTCACGTTGGCTGGAATCAAACCGCAGTAAATCAAACCGCAGTCAGTCACCCCTTGAAAGGAAACCCCCATGCCTTTGCCTTCTGATCTGAAACCTTGTGGTGGGCCGGGTGCCTGGAGTGGCACTGAACTCAAGGACAGGCCCGGGCGGTGGGTACTGCAGCTTGACCAGGCTGACAACGCCGAGCTGCGCGCGGCGGTCGAGCATGCGAAGGCTCAAGGCGCGGCGATCCCTGGCCTGAGTGCAACCCAGTTTCCTTTGCCGCGTCTTGCGCCGCGCCTGGCCGCGATGCTGGACGAACTGCTGCACGGGCAGGGGTTCATGGTCATCGAGGGTTTTGAGTTGGGCGATTTCAGCACGCAGGAGGCTGCACTGGCCTACTGGGGCATCGGCGCCCATCTGGGGCAGGGCAGGGCGCAGAACGCACAGGGTGAGTTGCTCGGCCATGTCACTGACCTGGGCGTGGACTTTCGCAAGAATCCCAATGTCAGGGGCTACCAGACCGCACTGAGACTGCCCTTTCACAATGACTCTGCTGATCTGGTGGGTCTGCTCTGTCTGCGCACGGCGCGCAAGGGCGGACTGTCCCGGATCGTCAGCAGCAAGACCCTGCATGACGTGCTGCTCGAGCGGCATCCCGATGTACTGGCGACCCTCTACGAGCCCTTCTACATGGACCGCCGTGGTGAGGCCCCTGCAGGCAAGCTGCCCTACTACAGCGGGCCCTGTTTCGAGTGGGTCGATGGGCGCCTGTTCTGCCGCTACAACCGCAGTTTCATTGAATCAGCCCAGCGATTTGAGGATGTTCCCCGACTGACTGACGCTCAAAAGCGTGCTCTTCAGGTCATGGATGATCTCTGCGCTGACCCCGCTCTGCATCTGGACATGGAGCTTCGTCCGGGCACCATGCAGTTCCTGTGCAACTACAGCGTGCTGCATTCGCGGACATCGTACGAAGATTTCGAGGACCGGGATCAGCGGCGCTATCTGCTGCGCCTGTGGCTCGACACTGGCCGCATTTCCCACCTTCCGGCCTCCTGGGTGGATCGTTTCGAGGATATGGACCTGTGGCAGCGCAATCCGCAGCCGCCGATCTTCGATCATTCCATCCGTCGCGAAGAGCTCGCACACTGAACTTGAGAACGACCCATTCCCGGGCGAGAATGCGGGTTTTGCCAGGGAGAACACTATGGGTACACGCGATGTCGTAGTGCTGAGCGCGGCGCGTTCGGCCATCGGAACCTTCATGGGAGGCTTGTCCGACATGGAGCCGGCCGAACTGGCCGGCCTGGTCATGAAGGATGCGGTGCAACGTTCGGGCGTCGACCCCAGCGCCGTCCAGTACGTGACGGTGGGCAACTGCATCCCCACCGAGTCCAGATCGGCTTACGTGGCCCGAGTGGCCAGTATTCAGGCCGGCCTGCCCATGGAAAGCGTCGCCATGGCCGTGAACCGCCTGTGTTCCTCGGGCCTGCAGGGCGTGGTCACCACCGCGCAGAACATCCTGCTGGGTGACTGCGACTATGGCATCGGTGGCGGGGTCGAGGTCATGAGCCGGGGGGGCTATCTCTCGCAGGCTCTGCGCTCAGGCGCGCGCATGGGAAACACCACCTTCGTCGACATGATGGTGGGTGCGCTCACGGATCCTTTTGGCGTGGGCCACATGGGCATCACCGCCGAGAATCTCGCCACCAAGTGGAACATCACCCGCGAAGAGCAGGACGCCTTTGCCGCCGAATCGCAGCGCCGTGCCGCAGCGGCGATTGCCGAAGGGCGGTTCAAGGAGCAGATCGTCCCGATCGTGAAGGAAACCCGCAAGGGTCCGGTCACCTTTGACACCGATGAGCATGTCAAAGGCGGCACCACGGCCGAATCGCTGGCCAAACTCAAGCCCGCTTTCAAGAAGGATGGGTCGGTCACGGCAGGCAATGCCTCGGGTATCAACGACGGGGCCGCCTTCCTGGTGCTGGCCGATGCAGCCCGCGCGGCCCGTGACGGGCATACCCCGATGGCACGACTGGTGTCCTATGCGCTGGCGGGTGTGCCCAATCACATCATGGGCGAGGGACCGATCCCGGCCACCCGGCTTGCACTGCAAAAGGCGGGTCTCAGCCTGGACCAGATGGACGTGGTCGAGTCGAACGAGGCCTTCGCTGCACAGGCCCTGGCGGTCACCAAGGGGCTGGGCCTGAATCCGGCCAAGACCAACCCCAACGGGGGAGCGATCGCACTGGGGCACCCGATTGGCTGTTCGGGCGCCTACATTGCCACCAAGGCCCTCTACGAGTTGCGCAGGACAGGAGGCCGGTATGCGCTGGTCACCATGTGCATCGGCGGGGGACAGGGCATCGCGACCGTGTTCGAACGGGTCTGACGCAAGCCGGCTCAGGCAAAGCCCAGCACCACCCGGCGAGTCTGAGCCGATTTCTTTTCGATCTTGGTCACCACCACCGCACCGACTTCGGCGGTGTTGGCCACATGCGTGCCGCCGCAGGGCTGAAGATCAATGCCCTGGATCTCCAGCACCCGAATTCGGCCTAGACCTCGGGGCGGTTGCACACTCATGCTGCGCACCAGCCCCGGATTGGCATCGAGCTCGGCCTCGGTGATCCAGCGGTGACTCACCGGCCTGGCCTGTGCGACCAATCGAGCCAGGCCTTCAGTGAGGGCATCCTTGTCGAGGGGCTCGGTCATGTGAAAGTCGAGGCGGGCGTAGCCAGCCGTGATCGAGCAGCCATCGACCGGATGAGGCACCAGCGCACACAGCAGATGCGTGGCGGTATGAAAGCGCATATGGGCCAGGCGTCGCTCCGCATTGATGCGGGCAGTGACCCGATCGCCCACATTCAGCATCTTCTGCGCCGTACCCTGCCCCGCAGCGGGCATCGCAGGCACATGCGCAACGGCGCCGGTCAGGGTCTTGTGCTTGCGGGTATCGATGATGGGCACTTCCAGGCCGTCAACGCGACGCAGCACGCCATCATCTCCAGCCTGACCGCCTCCGAGCGGATAGAAGACGCTTCGATCGAGCACGATGCCCTGTTCGTCGATCGCGATGACCCTGGCTTCACACTCGAGCAGGCGAGCATCCTCTCGAAAGAGTTCTTCTGTCACGTCAATGCATCCCGAAATCGTTCAAAAATCCACAGACCCCAGCAGGCGATCGCAATCAGCAGGCTCAGAAAGACGGCGGCGCTACCCGCATCCTTGGCGGCCTTGATCGCCGGGTCGCGCTCCGTGGTGATGCGATCGCAGAGCGACTCCAGGCTGGTATTCAGGAGCTCTACAACCCAGACCAGGACGATCACGGCGCTCAACAGCAGCGCCCTCCACCGATCGGGTTCGATGACCCAGGCCAGAATCATCAGTGGAAGGCCGATCGCCAGCTCCTGTCGAAAGGCTGACTCGGTTCGCCAGGTGGCACGGAGGCCCTGCCAGGAATAGCGCAAGGCCGGTCCCAGCCGGCGCAGGCCCGGCTGGCTCTTGTAGTGGGCGGCGGCATTGTTCTGCGCCTGACCCGATTCAGTGTTCTGCTGTTCTGTCATCACCAAACTCTAGCGCGACCGCGAAGCCTCCGGCAGTTTCAGGAAGGATCAGTCGTCCTCCGTGGGCGCGGGCAACACTATCGGCCAGCATCAGCCCCAGTCCGATCGATGCGGCATCACCATCATTTTCAACCGCATCCCGCAGGGCCAGGCGCCGCTCAGGACTGACGCCCGGGCCATCGTCGCGGATCAGCAGGCCGCCGCCTGGCCACGGTTCGATCCAGACCCGGGCGGCTCCATGGCGCTGGGCGTTGTCGAGCAGGTTGCCAAGCGCTGCTGCGAGCAGATCGGGATCCGCCCTTAGCGCGCTCTCGAAAGCAACCGTGACCTTCAGCGAAGGTGTCGGCAGGGAACTCACCAGCGACTCGAGGCTGATCTCGACATGACGTGTGGGCACGTCGCTTCTGAACAGACCCAGCAAGGCTGTGACGACATTGCGCAGTCGCCTGGAGGCATCCCGAACCCGCAGCAATCGATCCCGGTTCGTTTCGCTACTTTCCTTCAGGGCGAGCGCAAGTTGCACATCGATCCCTGCCAAAGGCGTCCGCAAGGCATGCGCTGCATGGGCGCTGAACGCCCTTTCCTTGGCAATCCGGTTGGCCAGACGTGCGCTGAGAATCTCGACGGCTTCGTGAATCGACGCAAGTTCGCGCCGGGGTGCGGGTCCGAGATAGGACGCCCGACTGGTCGAGTCGAGATTGAGCGCCCGGATCCGTTGCGACAAATCTTCCAGAGGGGTCAGCTCATGTCTCACCCGGGAGCGCAACCAGAAATGCCCGATCACCGCTGCCAGCAAGGCAGCGAGGCCCGCTGCCGCGATCACTTCCTGACGCACCTGGGCACGATCTGTACGCCGCTGACCCACGGTCAGCAGTCGCCCGCCTGGCAACTCCTGGCTGTAGAGCCGCCAATCCGCCTGATCCTCGAAGCCACTTCGGCTGGACAGCGTCCAGCCTTGAGCGGGGGCCTGTCTGGAGCGTTGCAGCATGACCTGACCAGGACCGAGCACCTGCCAGGCAAAACTGAGCGATCCCGGTGTCGCTCCCGGGTCTCGGGCCCGATCCATGGCGTCCGGGCCTGAATCGACAAGAAGCGCCATCAACTCTGCCGCAGAGGCCAGCGTGTCATCAAGCAGTTCATCCACTTCGCTGGAGGCAGCCGTCCAGAGCGCGATTCCCAGCGCAGCCACGACGGCGATCGACCAGATGGCCAGCGCATGGGCGAGGCGCGCGGCAATCGATGCATCGGCCTGAAGGGTCCTGGACTCAGGGACGGTCAATGCGGTATCCCATGCCACGCAAGGTTTCGATCAGACTGCGCCCGAGCTTGCGACGCAGTGCCGAGACATGTACCTCAAGCGCGTTGCTCTGGACCTCTCCCTCGGCTCCCATGACAAGCCGCTCAAGGTCCGCCTTGGGCACGATCCGTCCGGCCCGCCTTGCCAGGGCCTCGAGCACCGCCCACTCCCTGGCGGTCAGTTCCGCCCTCTGACCTGCCACCATGGCCGACTTTGCAGTGAAATCGATCTGAACATCACCAAAGCGCAACGTGCTGCCGCCATCACCCTGTCTTCGGGCAAGCGCCCGGATGCGTGCAGCAAGCTCCTCCGGGGCAAAGGGCTTCACCAGATAATCATCTGCACCTTCGTCCAGTCCACGGATACGGTCCTCGAGTCGATCTCGGGCCGTCAGCACGACGGCTGGGGTCGATACACCTCGACCGCGCAATCGGCTCAGCCATTGAACCCCTGATCCGTCGGGCATCTGCCAGTCAATCAGAAGAACGTCGAAAGGCTCCTCCTGCATGGCGTCGGCATGGGCTACGCTCCGGCACCATTCGACCACATGCCCCTCGCCACGAAGGAAATCGCGCAGGCCTTCGCCCAGCAGGGCATCGTCTTCGAGCAGCAGCAGTCGCATCCCGCAACCATAGCATCGACATCTTCATGCTGGCTTCACCCATCTTCATGGGCGCTTCAGTTTAGAAGTGCCAAGTCCGTGCTCATGAACAAGCAGAACTTCACGTTAGAGCGGCCAGGTCTGTCCCGCGCCGGGTCCTTGCCTGCATTGCGATCCTGGATATTCATCCTGCTGGTCAGTCTGACCTGGCTGCTGCTGTTCAACATCCCGCTGCTGAGCGCAGCCATGGCCGAGGGACGAAGCGGCGAGGCGCTGACGGACGCCCTGCTTTTGGCGAGCCTGGGCGGGGTCGTGCTGTGTACCCATGCGGCATTGCTCGCCCTGATGGGGCCGTCAGTGATGCTCAGATGGGCGGTGGCTCTTCTGACGCTGGTGGCTGCCTCTGCGGGGCACTTCATTTCAGCCTATGGCGTCGTCCTTGATCCGGACATGTTGCGCAATGTGCTCGCAACCCATCCAGGCGAGGCGAAGGAACTGCTCACAGCATCATTCGCGACCGACCTGGTACTCAAGGGCGTGTTGCCGGCCGTTGTTTTTCTGCGCTGGCCCTTGCATGCGATTTCATGGCGACGAGGGCTGTTTGATCGAGTCCTGGTCCTGGGCGTGGCATTGCTCGGAGTGGTCGTGAGCGTGTGGATGTCCTACCAGCCTCTGGCCTCCCTGATGCGCAATCACCGTGAATTGCGCTACCTGGTGACGCCTACCAATGTGCTCTGGTCCGGCGGCGTTGCCTTGCGCGGAGACATGAAGCGGGCGGCGCAGGCGCGAGAGCCGATCGGGCTGGATGCCCGTGCAGGCGGGTCCTGGGCAGCAAGAACGCGTCCGCTGGTGGTGGTGCTTGTGGTCGGCGAAACCGCGCGCGCAGCCAACTGGGGGTTGAATGCGGGTGCGCGCGACACCACGCCCCAGCTGCGCCAGCTGCCGGTGATCAATTTCGGACATGTGGTGAGTTGCGGCACGAATACCGAGGTCTCGCTTCCGTGCATGTTTGCGCCAGTGGGCAGGCGCGACTACGACGAAGCCAGGATCCGGGGCCAGGAGTCGCTGTTGCATGTCCTGAACCGTGCCGGCGTAAAGGTGCACTGGCTGGACAACCAGAGCGGCTGCAAAGGCGTCTGTGACGGATTGCCCTTTGAACTGACAGCAAGAACGGCCTCTGCGGGGTGTTCCTCGCAGGGCTGCCTCGACGATGCACTGCTGAGTGGTCTGGACGAACTATTGAAAAATGCCCGCGGGACGCACCTGCGCGTGCTTCACATGATCGGCAACCATGGCCCGTCGTACTACCGCCGATATCCTGCCGGGTTCGAGCACTTCCAGCCTGCGTGCAAGGATGACAATCTGCACAAATGCAGCGTCGAGTCGGTCGTCAATGCCTATGACAATGCCCTGCGCTTTACGGATCATGTGCTTTCCAAGGCGATCGGCACATTGCAGGCCGCTTCAGATCGGGTGGACACGGCCCTGATCTACGTGTCGGACCATGGCGAATCACTCGGCGAGAAAGGTCTTTTTCTTCATTGCCTGCCTTATCTGATCGCGCCCGCTAAACAGACCCGGGTGCCCATGATCTGGTGGCTCGGTCCTGGCCTCGATGCTGCGATCGGCACTCCCGATGGATGCACCGAAAAGGCACTGCGCAAGGCTGCCCAGGGCGATGTGGCACATGACCACCTGTTTCACTCGCTGCTCGGTCTGATGGACGTCCGAACCGGCCTGTATGAGGCTCGTCTCGATGTGCTTGCCGACTGCCGCAAGTCGCCCCGCTAAGCCAGGTCAGCCCAATCCCGGACGCCCGCTATCATGTGTCGGTTCCGAGGAGACACCATGGGCGCCACACCGACAGCCGATCTGAGAAGCACCGCCCAGCGCGAGCGCGAGCTGCTGCTGCAGCGTGTTCGTGAGCTGACCGAGCCAACCGCCGCAGCGACCGATTGCATGGAGCGGGAACGCCACATGCCCGCTTCTCTGGCGCAGGCGCTTGCGGGCACGGGCATGTATCGTGTCCTCAGACCGGAGGCGATCGGGGGATTGGAATGCGATCCTGCGCTGGCCCTGCAGGCCTTCGAAGCCGCAGGGCAAATCAATGCCTCGCTGGGCTGGTGCGCCATGATCGGCGCCACCTCGGGGATTTATTCGGCTTACCTGGATCCGGAGGTGGCCCGACTGGTCTACGGCAGTGGCAACGAGGTGCTTACCGCAGGGGTTTTCGCGCCCATGGGCCAGGCGGTGGTCGACGGTCAGGATTACATCGTGACCGGACACTGGAAATGGGCCAGCGGCAGCCGTAACTGCCAGTGGCTCAATGGCGGATGTACCGTCATCGAAGCGGGCGAACTGCGCAAGCTGCCCAATGGGGCGCCCGAGATCCGCGCGATGATGTTTCCGGCCGAAGACGTCGAGTTGATCGACACCTGGCACACCATGGGGCTGTGCGGCACAGGCAGTGTCGATATGAAGGCGCAGGCCGTGCGGGTGCCTCGAGCGCGCAGTGTGTCCTTGCTGGCCGATCGGCCCCGGCATGAAGGGGCCCTGTATGTGTTTCCGGTCTTCGGCCTGCTGGCCATGGGTATTGCAGCCGTTGCAAGCGGCAATGCCCGCGCTGCCCTCGACGATTTCATTGCGTTCGCTGCAGGCGCACGTACAGCCGGCTCGCGCAAGCCCCTGGCTGACCGTGGCACCGCACAGGCTGCCATTGCCCAGGCCGAGGCGCAGTACCGCTCAGCGCGTGCCTTCCTGTTTGACGAAGTGGCACAGTCCTGGGCTCTCGCGCAGCGCGACCGGCGTATCCCGGTCGATCATCGGGCGCGTCTGCGCCTGGCCGCAACCCACATGACCCGTACGGCGGCCGAGGTGGTCCGCACCGTGCACGAACTCGCAGGCGGTGCGGTGATCTTCAACGAGCATGCGCAGCAACGGCGTTTGCGCGATGCCCAGACCATCACAGCCCACATGATGACCGCGCCTGCCTCTTACGAGCTGGCCGGTCGCGTGCTCTTTGGGCTTCCGACGGACGATACCGTGCTCTGAGGACCCGAGCGCAGCGCTGTCACAGTGTCATTTCAGCTCGAAGCTGACCCGACGCCCTGATTTTTCACCTTCCTGCGGGCTCAGCCGCGGCGCCACCAGAAACAGCCGCTCACTCGACAGGCCGTGCGTATCGCGCAGGATCCTGCGGGTGCTCTGCGCACGCTCACGGGCTAGTTCCTGGAGATCCTCATCGGACGCGATCGCCTTCTCCCGAAGCGACTGCTGGTCCGCCGCGCTCAAGGGGGTCCTTTGCCTGGCCATCAGATCCTCAAAGCGTCTTTGAGTCAGTGCCTGTCGGTCGCTCTGCGGGTCGGCATGACCGATCAGTTCGAGAGACAACTCCGGTCTTGCCTTGAGCGCCTGAGCCAGTGAGGCAAGGCGCTGCGCCTCGGCCTCGGCCAGAAGGCTGGAGCCCGGCTCGAAGGGTAAAAAGGACAGATCGGTGCCTGTTGATCCGTCAGATCCCAGTGCAGCCAGCGCGGTGAAGGGGGCCGTCACGATGCGGGTCAGCAGGTTGCCGATCGCCTGCAGAATCAGGCCTCCGACCGAGAACTGAGGATCGGAGAGGGTGCCCGAGATCGGCAGATCCAGCTGGATCACGCCATTGGCGTCCTTGAGCAGCGAGATTGCAAGCCGGACCGGGATCTTGAACGCATCGGGGCTGTCGACCCGTTCGCCGAAGGTCAACTGGTTGATGATTACCTTGTTCTCGGCCTGCAGCTTCTCGCCCTCGAGCCGGTACCGCAGGTTTGCGGTGAGCTTGCCCTTTTCGATGGCATATCCGGCCCATTTGCCTGAGTACGGACTGAGTTTGGGCAGATCGAAACCCTGCGCGACCGCGCGCAGATCCAGGAAGGGCTCTGCCGCAAAAAGGTTGACCCGGCCGCTGATTTCGAGCGGCGTGTCGCCATCGACCTTGCCCTTGATCTCCACATCGGAGGGGCCTTCAGGATCCCCGGCCAGTGGCGTGATGGCGCCATTCAAGTCCACCAGATTGGCCCGGTAGTTGGGCTTGATGAACTGATCGCTGAAATCGATCTGACCGCTGGCAATTCGGACGGTCCCGAGCCGGATGACCGGCTTCGGGCCGGCCGGACCTTGAACGGCCGGAGGTGTCGGGGTAGTTGGCGCTGGACGTGATACCGGGGCCTTTCCTGAGCCTGTCGCGGATTGCTCTGCGACAACGGTGCCGGCGGGTGCATCGCCCGTCATCACACGCCCGAGATTCAATTGACCGTCAGCGCCCAGAGTGAGTCGGGCAAAGAAGTCGACCAGCGCAATGTCTGCTGTCTCGATGCGGTTGGGCGTTGTGGCGGGTTCGTTCCACTGCACCCGAAGGGAGGGCAGGGCCATCGCCGCCAGGCGAACAAAGGGATCGCCTGTCGCTGGATCCGAGGCACGCAGGTCGTTGATCGAGACATCGCCACGCCACTGGATCCGCATCGGTGTCGCGCCCGTGGCAGCGCTCTGGCCGGATGCGCCAAAAGCAAGATCAAGTTGTCCGTCCGCCCAGGCCCGGCCCGATTCCAGGGCGAGATTCACATACGGTTCTGCAAAGGGCTGCAGCAGGGTGAGGTCCAGCCCTCGCAGGAGCACATGACCTTTCACTGCAACAGGTTCCGGCGTCAGCGCCGCGTCGAGCGAGGCCTCCCCGAGTTGATCGGCGCCAAGCGTGATTCGTGCAGCGAGGGGTCGACCGGCCGGGTTCGCGATCCCTCCCACCTTGGCTGCGAGTCGCAGGTTCCTGAGTGTCCGAACTGGAGGGCTCTGCATTTCCTGTGCTGTCAGATCGAGCACATCGAGGTCGAGCTGGCCCTTCGACCAGCGTCCTTCCAGCCTGGGGACGCGCAGGCCTTTCACTGCCAGCAGCGGGCCGTCCCGGTCCTGCAGCGAGACCCGTGCAGTCTGGAGCCGTGTGCTTCGGATCAGGATCTGATCATCCGAACGCTGCCATGCCAGACTGGTTTGAAGATCCAGCGGCGAGACCCGCGCCTGCAAGCCGCCCGCCGGCATCAGGAGAGGCAGAAAGCGGGTCATGGACCATTGGCGCAGGTTGGCCTGAGCTTCGATCAGGGACGGACTGACCTGCGCCTGGGCCTGGAGGTCCCCCGCATCCTCAAGGTGGAGCGCAATCCCTGCCTCGCCCTCCAGGGCCTCGAATTGATCAAGTCGGGGAAGACGGATCTTGCTGGCCTTGAGCTCGATCTTGCGCAGCGCGAGCCGTTCGGGTCTGCCGCCGATCCGATCACGCCATAGCACCCGCCCGTCTTGCAGCTCGATCTGGTCGATCGATAGCGCTGGCAGCCGGTCGGGTGTGGCCTGGTCCGGATCATCGCGAGAGGGGGCTGGCCAGATCAGATCGCCTTGTGCGGTTCGCCCGCTTCCCAGGCGCGGTGCATCGACTTTGATCGAAGGGATGTCGATCCTGCCGCCGAGCGGCGTGCTTCGGGCGAGCTCGATCCGGGCACTGCGCAGGCTCAGGCCGTTCGTGTCGGCCTCGGCCACCTCATGGCTGGACGGAGGGCCGACACGCAGGTCGAAGACCTCGATCCTGCCCTCGACTTCCAGTTTTTTTGCATCGACCCGGCCGGTATCCAGGCTGAGGTCGAGTCCCATCGTGAGCTTGCCTGAGGAGAGCCGAAGATCGGGGGGGAGTGGAATCCAGGGTGCGATGCGCGGCAGCTCGAGGGCCTCGAGTTCGATACGCCCGGCCAGTCCTGGGTCCTGACTGAAAGGAGCGATCCGGGCACGGGCCCGCAGAATGCTGCCCTGCACCCTGGCCTGAAGCTCGAGTTCGTCGCGAAAACCTTGCGCCGACAGGACGCCAGTGCTCAGGGACAACTGATCGACCGTGAAAACCTGTCCAACCCTGCCATCCTTCAGTCCGAAGGCTGCTGACCGGATGCGGATCTGCCCGACCTGCCAGTCCAGTCCCCCTGACATGGCGGACCCTGACGGTGTTGAGGTGCTTTCATGACGGGCGTCCTTTTGTGAGCCCGGCTCCGCAGGTGGAGCGAACCGGGCTCTCAGGTCATCGATGTCGGTGCTGCCGTCCTTGGCCAGATGCACAACAGCGCTGGGCTCATCGATCACCACGTCGTGTACGCGGAGCTTCAGCGTGGCCAACGCGCCCAGGTCGATCCGGGTCTGCAGGCGTTTTACTTCGAGCTGTGGATCAGTGCCCGGGTCACGGCTGTTCTGTGGCGCGACCCGCAGGCCTCGAATCTCGAGTTCACCGTGTAGCGGCCGCAGGTCGAAGGCATCCATCGCGACCATTCGCCCGATCTGGTCAGAGACCCGACCCGCGACCCAGTCGCGCAGGAGGTCCTTGCCGAGGGTCACCATGAAGGTGATCGCCAGCACGCCGATCAGCAGCACAAGGCCTAGCGACGACAGCAGGATGCGCAGCGGCCTGCGCCCGCCACGAGACCCTGGCGGCAGTGCGCCCGCGTTCGGGTGAGGCCTCATGCAGCGCGCTGTGACAGGCCGAGCTGGTTCAGCAGCTCCAGAGGATGATCGATCAGGGCATCCGCGCCCCACTGCGACACCGGTGGCGTCTCGCCACAAAAGCCATAGGCTGCGGCGATTGTGGCCATGCCTGCAGCCTGACCAGCATGGACATCGCGCAGATCGTCGCCGATATAGACGCAAGCGCGGGGATCCACCCGGGCCAGGCGCGCCGCATGCAGCAGGGGTTCGGGATGAGGTTTGGCATGAGGGGTGGTGTCGCCGCCCACGGCACTGACGGCACGATCAAGAACACCCAGCGCCGCCATGATGGGGCGGACATAGCGCTCGACCTTGTTGCTGACCACGCCCCAGGCGATCCCTCTGGCCTCGAGCGCCTGCAGGACATCGGCCATGCCGTCGAAAAGTCGGGTATGCACCACCATGGCGGCTTCATAGCGCGCAAGGAAGTCCTGCCTGAGGGCTTCGTACTGAGGGTGATCTGGGCTGATGCCGAAGCCCTTGCCGATCAGACCCCGTGCACCGTGTGAGGCATGGGGCCTCAGGGCGCTGAGTTCGAGCGCAGGTAGACCTTGTGCCTGTCGCATCGCGTTGATGGGAATCGACAGATCGGTGGCGGTATCGGCCAGTGTGCCGTCCAGATCGAAGAATACGGCGGCCAGAGGCTGCTTGAGATTCAGGACTGTCATGGCGCCTCAGACCACCCGCCTGAAGGCCTGCAGATAGTTCACGCTGACATCGTGCGGATGCAGGCGATAGACGCGCGTGAGCGGGTTATAGACCAATCCACTGGTTGCCTGCTGCTCGAGGCCCGCCGAACGCGCCCAGTGGGCGAGCTCCGAGGGTCGGATGAACTTTGCATATTCATGCGTGCCCTTGGGCAGCAGGCGCAGCAGATATTCGGCGCCGATGATGGCAAACAGGAAGGACTTGGGGTTGCGGTTGAGCGTCGAGAAGAACACCCAGCCTCCGGGCTTGACCAGGCGGGCGCAGGCGGCCACGACCTGCGCCGGATCGGGCACATGCTCCAGCATTTCCATGCAGGTCACCAGGTCGAAGGATTCGGGCTCCTGTGCCGCGAAGGCCTCGGCCGCGATACGCAGGTAGCGCACCTGCGCGCCCGATTCCAGGCCATGCAGTTCAGCGACTCGCAGCGCCTTGTCGGCCAGGTCGATTCCGGTGACTCGCGCACCCCGCGTGGCCATGGCTTCGGCAAGAATCCCGCCACCACAGCCCACGTCGAGTGCGGATTGACCCTCGAAGCCTCCCGATAGGCTGGCGATCCAGTCGGCCCTCAGCGG
>JBMSOD010000033.1:0-18475 GCA_049422085.1 Burkholderiaceae bacterium | reverse complement strand
GGGGGGGTGGGGGGGGCCCGGACGCCCCCGGGGGTGCCGGTGACAATCACATCGCCGGCCTGCAGCGGAGCAACCCTGGACACGTAGGCGATCTGGCGCGCGATCGAGTGAATCATCATGGAGGTGGTGGCCCGCTGCATCTCCTGGCCATTGAGGTGGGCGGTCAGGGTCATCTCGGTGCCAAACGGAATCTCGTCGGAGGTCACCATCCAGGGCCCGAACCCGCCTGTCCTCCAGAAATTCTTGCCAGGAATCCATTGCGTGGTGTGTCGCTGCCAGTCGCGGATGCTGCCATCGTTGTAGCAGGCGTATCCGGCGATGTACTCGCCGGCCTGCTCCTCGGAAATTCTGCGCCCGGGCTTGCCGATGATGACGGCGATCTCGGCTTCGAAGTCAAACTGGGTTGATTCGGCAGGCCGCATCATCGCCTGCCCGTGAGCGACCTGGGAGTCGGCGACACGCATGAAGAAAGTCGGCTGCTCGGTGACCTCACGCTGGGTTTCGCGAACATGCTCCACATAGTTCAGACCGCAGCACCAGATCTTGCCCGGGTCGGGAATGACGGGCGCGAACTGGATGTCCGAGAGCTTCAGGTCGGGCGTGCGCCCGGCAACGGCCGGGGCGATCTCGCCCAGCGCCTGGGCGGCCAGCAGGGCGCGCAGACTGGGGTAGCGGCCGCCCAGGGCCTTGACCAGATCGATGACGGCATCGCCCTGGACCAAGCCGAAACGGGATTGTCCTGCGTGTTCGAAACTGAGCAGCTTCATGTGTTCTCCTGGGGTATTGCCGCACCGCCGACCGTCAGTTGGGGCAGCGGACCGATGCCAGTTGCGGCTTGCATTGAACTCTCAAGCTCTGAGAGAGTGTGGGTTCCCTGCGCTTGCGTCAAACTCAGTAGGCAATGTCATGTCCAACATCCGCCCAGGCCTGACCTTTTCGCACTTTGGCGTTTTTGCCCGCGATCTGCAGCGCATGGAGGCTTTTTATACCGAAATGCTGGGCTTTGTCGTCACCGATCGTGGACGGCTCGAGCGGCCTGCCGGCGCGGTGGATCTGGTGTTCCTGAGCAGGGATCCGGACGAGCATCATCAGATTGTGCTTGCCAGCGGTCGTCCAGAAGACGTGGGCTTCAATGTCATCAACCAGATCTCGCTCAAGGCCGACAGCCTGCCAACCCTGCAGGCGCTATTCAGACGTCTGCGTGAGTCGGGTGTGACCGGCCTGACGCCGATCACCCATGGCAATGCGCTGTCCGTCTATGCGCCTGACCCGGAAGGCAACCGGCTCGAGTTGTATATCGACCTGCCCTGGTATGTCACGCAGCCGGTGGTCTTGCCGGTGGACCTCGATCGCGATGCCCAGGACATCCTGGATCGCGCCGAGGCCCACGCCCGCAGCCTTCCTGGCTTCATGCCGCGCGAGCAGTGGCGCGCAGAAATGGCCAGACGCATGGGGATCTCCTGACGGGAGACTCGATCAGGCCGCCCGGCGCGCGATCCGTTTCAGGAAATGATCCGCCAGATCGAGACGATTGGCGGCGCTGATCAGGGCTCGCAGCGAGGCCACGACGATGCTGCCATCGATGCCTACACCGAAGCGCGCACCGGTGATGCCGTCTGCGGTGGCTTCGATGAAGGCGACCGCTCGTGCATCGGAGCCAGCGTCGATCGAACGCTCCTCGTAGGAGTCGACCCGGATCGGCAGGCCCAGGGCGTTGACCGCGGCATCGATTGGACCGTTGCCTTCGCCGTGAAGGACATGAGTGGTGCCGTCGATGCTGACCTTGAGGTCGATGCGGTGCCCGCTGTCATCGCCGCTCACCGAGTGGGAGAGCAGACGGATGCGGAAGTTCTCGTTCAGATAGGCCTGTGAGAACAGGCGCCACAGATCATCGGCCGTAACCTCGGTGCCATGCTCGTCGGTGTGTTGCTGAACGATCGAGCTGAACTCGACCTGCAGCCGACGCGGCATGACCAATCCGTGGTGACGCTCGAGCAGGAAGGAAATTCCGCCCTTGCCCGACTGGCTGTTGACCCGAATGACCGACTCATAGGTCCGTCCGAGGTCGGCCGGATCAACCGGCAGGTAGGGGACTTCCCAGAGGGCATCGGCCTTTTGCGCGGCGAAGCCCTTCTTGATGGCATCCTGATGTGAGCCCGAGAAGGCGGTGAACACCAGATCACCCACATAGGGATGACGTGGGTGGATGGGCAACTGCGTGCAGTGTTCCACCGTGCGGGCCACGGCATTGATATCGGAAAAGTCGAGTCCGGAATCGACGCCCTGCGAGTAGAGGTTCAGGGCCAGCGTGACCAGGTCCACATTGCCGGTGCGCTCGCCATTGCCGAACAGGCAACCTTCGACCCGGTCCGCTCCGGCCATCACGCCGAGTTCGGCCGCCGCGACGGCAGTACCGCGGTCATTGTGCGGATGCAGGGAGATGACGGCGTATTCGCGGTCGGGCAGATTGCGGCACATCCATTCGATCTGATCGGCATAGATGTTGGGCGTGGCCGACTCCACCGTCGCAGGCAGGTTGAGGATCACGGGGCGGCCGGGGCCAGCACCCCAGGCCTTCATGACCGCCGCGCAGACATCGCGGGCAAAAGGCAGTTCGGTGCTCGAGAAGACCTCGGGGCTGTACTCGAATCCCCACTCGGTGCCGGGGCGGGCTTCGAGCTCACGTCGAACCACCTTGGTCATGTCGACTGCAAGCTGCAGGCACTCCTGCTGGCTCATGTTGAAGACCACGCGCCGGAAGACGGGCGCGGTGGCGTTGTAGAGGTGAACCGTGGCGCGCTTGGCACCCTCGAGGGATTCGATCGAGCGGACGATGAGTTCTTCGCGCGCCTGGGTGAGCACGCTGATCACCACATCATCAGGCACGAGCCCCTGTTCGATGATGTGACGAACGAAATCGAAGTCGGTCTGTGAGGCCGCAGGAAAACCCACCTCGATTTCCTTGACGCCGATCTTCACCAGGGTTTCGAACATGCGCAGCTTGCGCTCGGTGTCCATGGGTTCGAAGAGCGCCTGGTTGCCATCGCGCAGATCGGTGGACAGCCAGCGGGGCGGTTGCTTGATGACCTGAGAGGGCCATTGACGATTGGGCAGATCGATCGGCGCAAAGGCCTGATACTTGCCGACAGGGGATCGCATCATGATGAAAGGCTCCGGGCAGTGCAATGACAACGAATTGAGCGGAATGGGACGACGAGGCACGTGCCGTCGCAGGCTCGAGCGCTGTCTGAACTCTTTCTGGATCTGGTCGGAGTGACCGGGGTTCGGGCCCTGCGCGCGACGGTGAAGACGGGGCGGGCCGGGGCGGTGTGCAGCCTCAGGCTGCCAAGACCGGCGCGAACATGCATGGCGCCAGCCCACCCCGACCCACAGGTAGGTGTAGCGCACGCAGCGCGGGCCAGGCGCGAGGGATCAGCGAGGCACGCGAATGCTCATTTGCGCAGCGCTGTCCGACAGCACTTGCAAAGGCACCTGTTCTCTGGGCTGATCTCTGGGTTGGCATCCCGATAGGCTAGACCGGGCAGCAAGGTCTTGTCAACCTGGGCAGGCTACAGGCTAAGTAGCGCAGTCGGTGTTCGCGGACGATCCGAGAGCGACCCGATCAGGCCATCCGAGCAACCGGCTTGCCCGCAACGCCAGGGCATTCAGGGCTCCCCAGTCAGAGGCCCCCAGGTGGACCAGACCATAGCGGTGGCTCCCCGTCCATTTGTAGTCGCGGGCCTGACCCGTCGCGTCCTTGGGCATGGAAAACACCAGGGCATCAGGAATCTCTTGCCTCAGTTCGGACAACTGGCGTGCGTTCGGAGCCCGGGGAGTCGCTTCTCCCGGAAAGCTCCGGTAGACCAGACTCGAAGCGACCCTTGCGCTGATCGCCTGGCGCCGCAAGGAGGTCCAGGGCTGTCCCAATGCCAGGTGGAGCGCGAGGGCATGAAGATCCAATCCCAGCACCCGGCGGTAGAGATCCGAAAACTGTGAAGCCATCCTCGGGTTGCACTCGATGATCGTGATGCGATCTGTGATCGGGTCATGGAAGAACTCGAGATTGAACAGTCCGTGACTGAAGCCGATGGCCTGAAGAAAACGACTCGCAATCGACAGCGCCCTTTGCTGGACCTGCTGCGGCAACCGGCTGGGGAGGTCCCAGCGCATGAAGGCCTGGGTTCCCGGATACATCAGGGCATCGACCACCCCGATCGCGTGAGCCTGGCCCTCCTGCATGAATCCGTCCAGGTTGTACTGCGGCACCGAAAGCGGCACCGGGGTTTCGATCAACATCCGGTACGCACTGCCGGCTTCGGGCAGCAGGCGCGTTCGCGCGCTTTCGAAGGGATCGATCAGACGCCGCAGCAGGTACTTCTCCCACCTCGAGAATGCGAGATGTGCGCGCAGTTGCTCTGGCGTGTCGATTCGTTTTGCGAGGATCGAGAAGGCGGCCTTGACCGGCTTCAGATAGAGCGGGTATCTCAGACCTGAAAGGTCCTGCGACGTCAGGGGCTGATCGGGCTCGGCCTGCAGGACGTCAAAGTCCAGATTTGCCTCAGGCGCGACCTGCTGCAGCACGCGACGGGCATATGCCTTGTGCTGGGCAGCCACGATCGCGCGCGGGTCGGTGCCAGGCAGCCCGAGTTCGCGGGCGACCAGCGCCGCTGCGAGGGCACCATACTGTTCCTGTGCCGAAAACACACCGTGCCAGCGCAAGCGACGACCCCGTTCGACCTGGGCCCGAACGAACCGATCGAGGTTGAACCAGGCGAGCCCCAGCTGACTGGGGAAGCTGAACAGATCAAAACCCGCCCGATCAAACAGCAAACCAGGCTGGTTCTGTGTGCCCTCGCGGTCGAAGTCATGGGCAAAGAGCAGCCCGACACGGGGCACCGTGCCACCTGCTGGAGTCAGCGCGACCACCACTTTCGCAACAGCACGCTCAGACCGTCGACTGCAGCCACGAGCAGCAACATGGCACCCAGGACGGTGGCGGTCTTGTCCATATGAAACAGACCCATGTGAAAGGCGAGCAACTGTCCGAGCCCGCCTGCGCCAACCACGCCAAGGACCGCAGCGGCCCGGATGTTGTTCTCCCAGCGATAGAGCGTGTAGCTCACGATCTGGGGCAGGGTCTGTGGCAGCGTCGCATAAAGGAAGACCTGAACACGTCCTGCGCCTTGCAGGCGAAGCGTGTCCGAAGGGCCGTCAGGCGCGTTCTCGATGGCTTCGGCAAACAATCGGCCCAGTACGCCGGTGGTGTGCAGACCCAGAGCCAGGGTTCCGGCCAGCGGACCGAGGCCGGCCGCAATGATCAGTAGACCCGCCCAGACCAGTTCGGGAACCGATCGCAGCGCGTTGAGCAGAAAGCGCGCCAATCGGCGTCCCCCTGCCTGCAGTCCCCGATCCGGCGCACTTGCAGGCAAGGCCAGCACCAGTCCGCCGAATGCCGCAAGCAGCGTGCCTACTGCCGACATGGCCAGGGTTTCCCAGGCCCCCGTCAGGACTTTGAGCAAAAAGGGTCTGCTCAGATCCGGCGGAAAGAATTCGCCTACGAAGCGGGCCATGCTGCGTGCGGCTTCGCCCGAGAAGAAAGCGGACCATTGCAGGGACAGCGAGGCAAAGCTCGCAGCCACGAGCAGCAGCAGCCCGGCGGTGAACCAGCACACCCTGCAGCGGGCATCGAAGAGTGCTGGTGGCAGCCGGTAGGGCAGGTTGGCTGCGCGGGTCGGCCGATCGGAAGTGGCAGGAGGGGAGGTCATGAAGGGTGTGATTCCCTTTCAGGCGAGTTCGCGGCGCAGCCAGCTGCTTGCCGCATCCGCCAGTGCCACCAGCCCCATGAAGACCAGCAGCATGGTGAAGACCTCGCCCCCGTTGAACATCTTCATCGAGTTGTCCATTTGCTGCCCGAGACCCCCAGCGCCCACGAAGCCAAGCACCACGGATGAACGGATGGCGCATTCCCAGCGGTAGATCGTGTAAGACGTCAGCTCAGCCGCATTTTGTGGAAGCAGCCCGAACATGAAGGCCTGAATCCGGCCCGTGCCGTTGCGCAACAGGGTCTGAGTACTGTGGCCTTCCCCGCTCTCGAGGATGTCACCGTAGACTTTGCCCAGCATGCCGGCATAGGTCAGCGCGATCGCAAGCACACCTGCCGTTGGGCCCAGGCCAACCACCCGCACGAAAACCAGCGCCCAGACCAGCTCCGGGATGCTGCGCAGGACGATCAGCAGCCAGCGGACCAGCTGCCGAAAGAGGGCGGGCAAGGGAGCCATGCGTCCGGTGAGGGAAGACACCGACAGCGTGTGGGTCGAGATCAGCGCAAGCGGGGCCGCCAGGACGAAGGCCAGCGTCATGCCGGCGGTGGCGATGGCGACGGTACGCCATGTTTCAGCCACCACCATGGCCAGAAAATCGCCTGAGGTGGCCGGCGGCAGAAAGCTTGCCAGGAAATTTCCGGTGACCTGTCTTGCCTGCGGATCGAACAGGACCCAGGGACGGAACTCAGTCGCGATCAGCAGAGGCCCGAGCAGCGCGAAGGCTGCGCTGATCCAGAACAGCCGGCCCAGCCAGGCAGGGTCGCGCAATCGCGGGGCGCTCGCCATCACCCTTTCAGCGGCAATGCATGACGGCCGGGGCCGTGGGTTGCGCATGGCCTGCGAGCGTGGCCTCCAGTGCGTTCCCCGCCTGGGCGGCCGGGGACCAGGGGCTCAGCAGTTCATGCTCGGCCTGCGCATACAGCGCTCGCAGCCGGGCCTCGCTGACCTGCGATGCCGGCAGATCGAAGGCCACCTGGCCATCACGAAGTCCGATGATGCGCGGAAAGTGACTCAAGGCCATCTCGACCTGATGCAGGGTGGCGACCAGAGTGACCCCGCGTTCGCGGGCTTGTTGCTGCAGCACGCTCAGGGCCATGCTGGCCCGGGTAGGGTCGAGTGCCGACAGCGGCTCATCGACCAACCACAGACGGGAATTGGCGATCAGGGCGCGGGCCAGACCAACCCGCTGTCGCTCGCCCCCTGAAAGCCGGTCAACGCGTTCGAAAAGCTTGTCTGCCAGATCGAAGGCCTCCAGCGCTGCGAAGGCCGCAGCGATATCGCTGGGATAGACCAGTGAGCGGATGCTTTGCAGCAGATTCATTCGCGGAAGCCGGGCCGCCAGCACTGCGGTAACAACCCGCTGCCTCGGGGGCAAGGGCGGAACCTGGGGCGCGAGAAAAAATTCGCGGCGCAGTCGATGAAGTCCGGAGCGGCTCAGGGTCCAGGGATCAACCCCGTCGAGCCGAAGATGCCCTGAAGCAGGCTGCAGCGCGCAGGCCAGAATCTGCAACAGGGTGGTTTTGCCAGCGCCTGAAGGGCCGATGATGGCCACGGACTCGCCTGCCCACAGTTCGAGCGCAACGCCGCGCAGCGCCCCTGGTGCGCCGGCTCGCGCTGCCGGATGCCGCGCGTTGAGATGCTCGATCGCAATGTTCATGAGGGGGTACTGGCGCCAGTGGGGCAGCCGTGGCGTCTTTACTTGAGGAGCCCCGCACTGCGCGCAGCCGATTCGATCCCCTTGTAGTTCTCGACCCTGGTCGGAACAAAGCGGGTTGCGCGCTGCAACTGCAGGATCTCCTTGCCGACCGGATCGCTCGGGTTCAGAGACAGCAAGGCCTCGGTGAGCTTTTCGCGCAAGGCCGCCGGCATGTCGGCGTGAACTGTCCAGTTGTAGTCGTAGTAGGCAGGCGTGGTGTAGATCACACGCAGGCGCTGGGGATCGCCCTTCTTGTCGGCCAGAAACTTTTCCCAGACCGAAATGTTCAACGCACCAGCTTGAACCTTGCCCGAGGCAACGGCCGCGATCGTTGCGTCATGCGCGCCACTGTAGGCCACCCGACGGAAATCGCGGTCGGGGTCGAGGCCCGCCTGGAGCAGGAAGCTTCGGGGCATCAGATGCCCCGAGGTGGAGCTCTGCGATCCGAAGCTCACATCCTTGCCCTTCAGGTCGTCGAGAGTCTTGATCGCCGGATCACTGGTGATGAACACCGACTTGAACTGCTCGTCTTCGCTGCGCTGGGCGATCGGAATGACCTTGCCCGCAGATCGAACATGGGCCTGCACGAAGGTGAACCCGCCAAACCAGGCCAGATCGACCTTGCGATTGACCAGCGCCTCGACCGAGGCGGCGTAATCGGTCACCGGGGTGTACTCGACCTTCATTCCGAGCTTGCCCTCGAGGTATTTCATGAGAGGAGCTGCCTTCCTGGCGAGCTCGGTCGGTGATTCATCCGGAATCGCAGTCACGCGCAAGACCGATTGCGCGTAACTGGTCGATGCACCAACGAACAGGGCACAACAGACAAAAACGCAGGAGAGCAAAAATCCAGTGAAGGGGCGACGGGAGATGGAGGGCATAAATTTTCGCTAGAAGGAAAGACTTTCGATTCACTGCTTGTGGCCTGAGTGTGCCACGATCATGCTGCAACTATCCCGAACACCCGACGCTTTGTGGGTCCGATGCCCTCCTTTCGATCGCCCAGGTACCTTCAGCTTCATCAGCCCGACGATGCCTTGCTGGCTCAGGAGGCTGCGCAGGGGCTCATGCAGCCGGTGGCTGGTCTGTCGCCAAAATTCCTCTACGACCCGCTGGGTTCAAGGCTGTTCGAGGCAATCACGGTCCTTCAGGAGTACTACCTGACGCGTACCGAAGCGGACATCATGGCTGAATCGCGCGAGGACATCGCCCGGGAGGTCGGGCGTGTTCTGCCCGAAATGGGGGCGCTGGTGGACCTGGGGGCGGGTAACTGCGCCAAGGCAGCAGACTGGTTCCAGGCCCTCGCACCTCGACGGTATGTCGCGGTGGATATTTCGATTGACTTTCTGCGCGACGCCCTCGAAGAGCAGGCCCGCCGTCATCCGTCGATCGACATGACCGGAATCGGCATGGATTTTTCCTCGCGTCTGGCTTTTCCGGCTGGCGAGTTGCCCGAAGCCTGTCTCATGTTCTATCCGGGCTCCAGCATCGGCAATTTTTCGCCTGCCCAGGCACTGAGCCTGCTCTCTCAGGCGCGTCATGAGGCCCGTGGTGGCGCCCTTCTGATCGGTGTGGACCTGGTGAAGTCCGATGCGCTGCTGGTGCCCGCCTATGACGACATGCTGGGCGTGACAGCAGCATTCAACCTCAATCTGCTGCTTCATCTGAACCGCATCCTGGGCGCCAATTTCGATCCGAGAGACTGGATGCATGTTGCGCTGTATTCACATCAGCATGCCCGGATCGAGATGCACCTGCAGGCGCGTCGTCCAGTCACGGTGCGTTGGCCTGGCCACTTGAGACATTTCGAATCCGGGGAGCGCATCCACACCGAGAATTCGTTCAAGTGGACCCTCGACGGGTTCGAGGCGCTCCTGCGATCGGCGGGCTATCAGCGCGTGCAGCACTGGTGTGATCCAAGGCAGTGGTTCGGTGTCTTCCTGGCAAGCGCTTGACCTGTCTTCGGTTCAAAGCGCACAGCTTCGAAATCCGGCAGGAATGTCGTTTCGATAGCCCTCGAAGAAATTCCGGTACTGCGGATGCTTCATGCGCGGCTGGGTCATGAATGAGCCGCCCTTGAGCACGGGTCGCCCATCGAAGAACGGCGCCGAGTAGTCCTGATAGGGGTGCGCCACATAGCCCGGAAACGGGGCATGCGGTGTGTCCGTCCATTCCCAGACTTCGCCCCATTCGAACCCGGGGTCAGCGCAGGCAGCCTGTTCCCATTCGGCCTCGAGCGGAAGTCGACGCCCCGCCCAGCGACACCAGGCACGGGCCTCATGCAGACTCAGATGCACGGCAGCCTGATCAGGTTCAAGGCGTTGCCAGCGTCCATACAGATGTCGCTGCCAGTCTCGGCCCGTCGTGGTCTGCCGTAATACCCGGGGAGCATTCAGGCCTTGCGCCTTCAGCCAGACCTGACCCTGGGCATCCCAGTAATCGGAGTTCCGGTAGCCACCCTGCTCGACGAAGGGGAGATAGTCGCCCCAGGTGACCACCCGGGCATCGATGGTGTAGGCCTCAAGTGCGATTGCCCTGACGGGCAGTTCGTTATCAAAGGAAAAACCCTGGTCGGGCGTGCGCCCCATCCGCCAGGACATGCCGGGAAAGCTCAGGCGGCCGGGTGCGCGACGACGCTGCGTGCACAGCGCTTGGGGTTGCCAGCGCGGATCTGTGATTTCGAGCCCGAGTGCCTGGGCCATGTAGAGACCGGCCTCATGGTGCATGTCCTCATGCAGCAACGCGAGGCGATGAAAATACAGGCCCTGATCACTAGGGGCGGCCTGATGCAGAAGGCCGACACAGGACTGGAACTGCCGAGTCAGGTCGTCCAGGGTGTCCTCGACGCCGGGCAGGTCCAGGTCCCACCGTCGTCCATGTACGACGTCGACCGAGCTGTACAGGCTGTCGGCATCGGGCCTGACGCCGAAGGGCCGTTCACAGTGGGGGTCCGCCAGTGGCCCCCGATCCCACTGCGGGTTGCGAACGGTCCAGAATTCCTGGAACCAGCCCACATGCCCGAGCTCCCAGAGCGGCGGGTTGAGATTGGGATGGGGCGGGACCTTCAGCTCGGGCAGTTGTTCCCTCACCTGAGCAAAAAGCGCCAGCGTGTCCGCGCGGGCCGTCAGGAGCGCGCTGGCCAGATCGTCGGTCGAGCCTTGCCTGATCGCGTCCGCGGATCGCCCGATCACGGCGTCGGGCACTACACTGGCGGGATTCGCAGACATGCAATGAGTTGTCGATTGATGATGGAGCAGGCCGGAATTGTGCTGATCACGCCCGCGCTGGCCGATGCCAACAATGGCAACTGGCAGACCGCGCGGCGCTGGGCACGCATGCTCTCCCAAGCTTACCCGGTCAGACTGGCCGCTGCATGGCAGGGCGAACCTGCCTCTCTCATGATCGCCCTGCATGCGCGTCGCTCAGCCGAATCGATCGCCCGCTGGCGGACTGCTCATCCGGCGGCGCCTCTGGTGGTGGTGCTCACCGGCACGGACCTCTACCGCGACATTGCCACCGATTCGCAGGCCCAACGCTCGCTCGAGTTGGCCGACCGCCTGATCGTGCTCAACGCGTTGGGGGCTGAACGGCTTGAGCAGGCATGGCGCAGGAAAGTCACGGTGGTGCTTCAGTCCTGCAGCGCTAGGCAGCCCTGGCCGCTGTCAAGGCGCCGACTCAGGGTGCTCATGGTCGGCCATCTGCGTTCCGAAAAGGCGCCGGAGACCTATTTCGAGGCCGTACGGCAACTGCGCGAACGCGAGGACATCCGGTTTGATCATATTGGTGGCGCGCTCGATGCCGAACTCGGCCGGCAGGCAAGCCGACTCATGCAGGATTGCCCGAATTACCGCTGGCTAGGCCCGCTTGCCCATGCCGAGGTGCGTCGTCGCATTCAACGGGCCGGGCTCCTGGTGCATCCGAGCCGCATGGAGGGCGGAGCCCATGTGGTCATCGAAGCCGTTCGAAGTGCAACGGCTGTGCTCGGGTCAGGGATCGACGGCAATGTGGGGCTGCTCGGCGAGGACTACCAGGGCTATTTCCCGGTTGGAGATGCCAATGCCCTTGCTAGCCTGATCACCTCGGCCCGAGATGTTCCGGGTATGCTTGAAGGCCTACGGAAGCAGGTCGCGCAGCGGGCCGAGGCCTTTGCACCCTCACGTGAGCAGGCCACCCTGCTCTCGATTGTCGGGCCCCTCATGCGCCGTCACTGAATCGATTCTTCCTTTCTTCGGGTGTCCGACCGGATGCCCTCTCCCAGGACTTCTTTCTCAAGACCATCATGAACCGCCCTGAATCCCTTCCTGTTGAGCCTCCACTGACGTCGCTGTCTCATGGTGGCGGGTGTGGTTGCAAGATCGCCCCTGGCGTGCTTTCCGAAATCCTCAAGGGCACCACGGCACTGCCGGTACCCAAGGAGCTCCTGGTCGGCATCGAGACTGCCGACGATGCTGCGGTCTATCAGCTCAACGACGAGCAGGCCCTGATTGCCACCACCGACTTCTTCATGCCGATCGTCGATGACCCCTTCGACTTCGGACGCATTGCGGCAACCAACGCGATCAGCGATGTCTATGCCATGGGCGGGCGGCCGATTCTGGCGCTGGCTCTGGTCGGCATGCCCATCAATGTGCTGTCCACGGCCACGATTGGCCGCATTCTCGAAGGCGGTGCCTCGGTTTGCAAAGCGGCTGGCATCCCGATTGCCGGCGGTCACACCATCGATTCGGTCGAAGCAATCTATGGTCTGGTCGCACTCGGACTGGTGCATCCCAAGCGGGTCAAGCGCAACGCCGATGCCCGTGCGGGCGATGTGCTGATCCTGGGTAAACCGCTGGGAGTGGGCGTGCTTTCGGCCGCGCTCAAGAAGGGTGAGCTCGATACCGCCGGCTACGCCCGCATGATTGACACCACCACGCGCCTGAATACCCCGGGGCCTGAGCTCGCTGCGATTGACGGGGTCCATGCCCTGACCGATGTCACCGGTTTCGGGCTGGCGGGTCATGCCCTCGAGCTTGCGCGTGGCGCCAAGGCCGAGGTGTTGATCGACTGGGCGAGCGTGCCGCAGCTGCCCGGGGTTCGAAGCATGGCCTCGGCCGGATTCGTGACCGGCGCTTCGGAGCGCAACTGGGCTGGTTATGGCCACGATGTCAGGCTGCCCTCAGGGTTTGCCGCTGAAGACCAGGCCCTGCTCACCGACCCGCAAACCAGCGGTGGTCTGCTGGTGTCTTGTGAGCCGGGCGCTGTCGATGCCGTTCTGGCCGTCTTTCGCAAGCACGGATTCGACCATGCTGCAGTGGTGGGTCAGGTTCAGCCCGCCTCCGGTGCGCCTGCTCTCGTGGTGCGATAAGGCTGCGCGAGCGCCAGGCGCCAGACCGACTCAGGTCTCGCGCCAGGCCGGGGTACGGATCGCTCGAACGTCCCGGGCAATCCGTTCGAGATAGCGATCTCGAATGCCCAGTTGTTGCAGATGGTCGACCGTGTCGAACAGATAGTCGCAGCAGCGACCCAGACGTCCTTCGGCCTGCGCGATGTGGCGAACGATGAGATCGTGCGGTAGTCCGGGTGCGTAGCGCTCGTGGGTCGGGTTGCGGCTGAAGGCGATTGCCGGAATCGGGCCTTGCCCGGTATGTGCCAAGGCCCAGACCGGCCGGTAGGAATAGCTCAGCATCTCGCGCCGCCAGAGCACGTCGAGTTCGGTGAGCACCGCGCTGGCTGCGATCCGGTAGATCACTCCGGTGCAACTGCCTCCTGCCTCAAGCGACAGCATCAACCCCGGAAAGTCGGGGCTGCCCCGTCCTGCCTTGTTCCAAAGGCAAAAGGCCCTGCGCCAGCCATGGATGCGCGCCGTCTGCTTCTCGACGAATTCGAAGGCCGGGTTCCAGATCAGCGAACCGAAGGCAAAGACCCAGACATCGCCACGCTGACCTGATTGCGCGAGCAGGTTTTGAATATCGGACCGCCTTTCCTCGTCGCTCATGAGACGCTGACCGGGCCCAAGACTGGCTTGCACCGCAGCAAGCAGGGTCCCGTCGAGGATGGACTGTCGGGTAATGACATACGCACTCATGTCTTGATGCTCCAGTGCCTCCGGTGCAGGGTCAAGAGCCCGAAGGCCAGAAGGACCAGGGCCGCACTCCAGTAGACCGCCTGAAATCCGGCTTCTTTCAGCAGCCCGATCCAGATCGACGCGCCGAAGACGAGGCCGATGGTGCGGGTGACCATGGTCAGGCTGCCTGCGACACCACGGGATTGAACAGGCAGGCTGGCGATGACCTGATCACCGTACGCAACCTGAAACAGTCCCAGCGAGAAACCTTGAACGCCAAGGCTGAGCAGCATCCAGCTGGCTCCGGGCAGGTGCGCCCAAAGGGCGACCATGGACAGACCCGCCGCACCCAGCCACAAACCGGCCTGCGCGCAGGCTGCCGAGCCCCAGCGCAATGTGAGCGATGGCGCGATCGCAGATCCGGCCAGGGTGCCGAGGGCCCATACAGCCATCAGGGCACCGCTGAGCAGAGCGCTATGCCCCAGTTCACCCAGCAGGGCAAAAGGAGCGATGAGCGGCACCGCAAAACTCGAGAATTGGATCAGTACGGCGGCGCACTGGAGCAGCCAGAAGGGGCGACTGCGGGCGACTGCCCCGGGAAGAAAGGGATCGGCCCGGCCCCTTTGACTCAGGCTGAACCGAATGATGAGGAGTGTTCCGACGGTTGCGCTCACGATGGCCAGGGCGGCGATGCGTTGTCCGTTTAGACCTCCGAGTTCCCCCATCAGCGGCGGTCCGAGTAGCAGCAGAGCCATGCCCAGCGCGAGCCATCCGATCTGTGAAAAGCGGGGGGATGCGCTGGAGGTTCCGGCTGACTTGTTCGACTCCCGTCGCGTGTCCAGAGGCCGCAATTGACCGGCAAGCCAGGCGCAGGCCAGTAGCGCCAGGGCCATCAGAGGGATGCGGATCGCAAAGACCCCCTGCCATCCCACGGTCAGCAGACTCAGCCCGCCAATCAGCGGCGCGAGGACGCCGGCTGCCGCCATGACGCTGCCGTAGGCTCCGAGCGCCATGGTGCGGTCTGATTCCGGGAAGACGCGTGTGGCGAGGGCGGGCGCACAGGACAACACCAGGGCAACGGCGATGCCCTGCAGCACCCGGCCTGAAAGAAGCACGGTAAAGGAAGGCGCCCAGGTGCACAGCGTGAAGGCCAGGACGGCCAGCGCAAGCCCCGCGCGAAAAACACGGAGATGCCCAATCCTGTCGCCAAGCGCCCCGAACACGAGCATCAGGCTGCCGTAGGTGAGGACCAGGCAGATGGCAGCCCAGCGGATGTCGGCCGGTTGGAGTCCGAATGATCCGGCCATGGCCGGGAAGACCACATTGACCGAGAAATCGAGCGGCGCAATGGAGGCGCCGAGTCCGATCACGCCGAGCGCAATCCATTTGCGCGTTCGCGTTGAAGCCAGGCAAGCGGACATGAGTTTGGAGGTGGGTCCTGGGTGCAGGCCCCGCTTGCCAGAAGGCTTGGGTGAACCAGCCCTTGCAGTGTAATGCCTAGGCTGCCTGCCCCCGTTTCAGAGGGCGCTCAGACCTCAGAGATAGGTGGTGTCCCGGGCGCTTCGGATGGTGTGAACGATGGCGAACAGGCCCGCAAGAAGCGACGCGGCGGCAAACAGCCAGCCGATGGGAATCAGGAAGAAGGGCTCCCGTAGCACGCCGAGTGCATCGACTTCGGAGCCGATGGCACGGAAGGTACCGAAGCACAGGGCACTAATCAGTGCGAGCACGGCGGTGACGGTCTGCGGGATGGACATGGAAGGCGCCCGGAAAAAGTGTGGGATTGCTGGTAAAACGGCGCAAGATGCATTCGGGTTGACCCGACACAAGGAGACAATCGATGAGTTCGAGCACCGCCCTTCCGGTTCATGAGGTCTATGCCCTGCGTTACGGCACGGTCGAGCGCAAGGAGCGTGACAATTTCCTCTCGCCTCAGGCCGCCGATGCCCACGACGGCCCCATGCCACTCGACTTCTTTGTATGGCTGATCCGCTCGAACGATCGATTGATCCTGGTGGATACCGGTTTTTCGGCGCCGGCGGCAGACAAGCGCAAGCGAAGCTTTCTGTGCCCGCCCGATCAGGCGCTGAGGCACTTTGGGGTGACGCCCGAGGAGATCGGGGACGTGGTGATCACCCACATGCATTACGACCATGCCGGCAATCTGCCGATGTTCCCAAACGCGCGCATCCATCTGCAGGATAAGGAAATGCAGTTCGCCACTGGCCGCTGCATGTGCCACCCGACCTTCAGGCACTTTCTGGAGGTTGAGGATGTCAAGGCGATGGTCGACCGCCTGTTTGCCGACCGGGTGGTGTTTCATGAGGGAGACGAGGAGATCGCGCCAGGGGTCTGGGTTCACCATATCGGAGGACATACCCTGGGGCTGCAGGTGGTGCGGGTACATACCGCGCGGGGCTGGGTGGTCTTGGCTTCGGATGCTGCGCATTTCTATCGCAACATGCAGATCCGCAATCCCTTCCCGGCCATTGTCGACCTGATGCAGATGCTCGAGGGCTACAACAAGATCGAGCGTCTTGCGCCCTCACCTGATCACATCATTCCGGGCCATGATCCCTTGGTGAGGCAGCGCTACCGACGCCTGCCCCTTGAGGCGGTCGACGTGTTCGCCCTGCATGAGCCTCCGCGCATGGCCTTGTCGGCTCAGCCGGTCGGGGCCCGGCATGGTTGAGTCCATGACACTCAAGAGCCTGGAGCTCCTGCAGCAGCGGGTCAATGCCGATGCATGGCTGGTTCACCGCGGGCGGTTTGTCGATACCCGGTGTCTGGTCGAAGTGGGAGAGCAACCCTGGTTGATGGTGATTCATGCAGGCCGCATCGAGCATCTGTCCCCAGGCCCCTTCGTGATGCCCCGCTGGACCTTCGCGCTGCGTGCATCAGCGCAGACCTGGGCGAATTTCTGGGCTCCTTGTCCCAAACCCGGCTTTCATGACCTGATGGCCATGATCAAGTTCCGAACAATGCGCCTGGAAGGGGATCAGCATCCGTTCATGGCCAACCTGTTGTACTTCAAGGCGGTGATGGTGGCGCCGAGAGGAGCGATGCCCTGGGTCCAGAAAACGGCTATCGAGACCTCGCCTGGCGCGGATCTGGAGGGCAGATCATGACGACCGCGCCACAGACAAATGCACCCCGGTTCGAGCCTGTCATGGGCCGGTACCTGAACCTCGAAATACTGGGTGCCGCGCACCGGCTGTTTATTGAGGAGGCTGGCCAGGGAATTCCCTTGTTATGTCTGCACACCGCGGGATCTGACAGTCGGCAATACAGGGCATTGATGAACGACCCTGACATCTGTCGCCGGTTTCGCGTCATCGCATTCGACATGCCCTGGCATGGCAAGTCGTCACCGCCCGCAGGTTGGGAGAAAGTCGAATATCGGTTGACCTCGGCGGACTATGTTTCGATGATCGTCGCGGTGTGTGATGCCCTTTCGCTCGATCGTCCTGCGGTGATGGGGTGTTCGATTGGCGGCCGGATCGTGCTCCAGCTGGCCCTGCAATGTCCTCAGCGCTTCAGGGCCCTGATCGGATTGCAGTCGGGCGCGCATGTTGATCCCTACTACGATCTTCAGTGGCTTCACCGGCCCGATGTACATGGCGGCGAGGTCTGTGCTGGCATCGTCTCGGGGCTGATCGGACCTGAAGCGCCGGAAACCGAACGATGGGAGACCCTGTGGCACTACATGCAGGGCGGCCCTGGCGTGTTCAAGGGCGATCTCCATTTTTACAAGATCGACGGTGATTTGAGAGAGAAGGTTGGCGGGATCGATACACGGATCTGTCCGCTCTTCCTTTTGTCCGGCGAGTACGACTATTCCTGTACGCCCGAAGACACGCTGGATCTCGTGCGGCGCATTGAAGGTGCCCAGGCCACCATCATGAAGGGACTCGGGCACTTCCCGATGAGCGAGGATCCCCAACGGTTTTTGAACTATCTGAGGCCGGTGCTCGAACAGATCAACTGAGTTCGATACGGGGACGGCTGTCGGACAGGAGATGACCCGTGTGCCTATGGGTCAAGGGATCCTTCTTTTGCGCCTGGCATGGCTTTGCAAGATACTGAGGTCCCCTCATCCAGGAGCCCCCCATGCAATTCCCCCGCATCCTTCTTGCAGCCGCCCTTGCGGCTGGCTTTCTGTCGAGCGCAGTGGCGCAGACCCCCATGAAGATCAGCATCTCGGTGGCCCAGAATTCCCATCAGGGTGTGGCCATCGATGTGTTTGCACGTGAGGTCGAAAAGCGCACTGGCGGCCGGCACAAGATCCAGACCTTCTACAGTGGCGCGCTTGGCGCTGAGCGCGAGTCGATCGAGGCGGTGCAACTCGGCACTCAGGAGCTCACCTTTACTTCGACAGGCCCGGTGCCCAACTTTGTTCCCGAGGCCCGCATTCTCGATATTCCCTTCCTGTTCCGTGACAAGGCCCATGCACGCGCGGTGCTGGATGGTCCGATCGGCCAGGAAATGCTGGGCAAGTTCGAGGCCAAAGGCTTCAAGGCCCTGGCCTGGGGCGAAAACGGCGTGCGCCACATGACCAACAGCAAGCGCCCGGTCAATTCTCCGGATGACCTGAAGGGCCTGAAGATGCGCACCATGGAAAACCCGGTGCATGTCACGGCCTACAAGGGACTGGGCATCGTGACCACGCCGATGGCATTCACCGAAGTCTTCACGGCGCTGCAACAGGGCACGGTCGACGGTCAGGAGAATCCACTGTCGGTGATCATGTCGGCCAAGTTCGAGCAGGTGCAAAAGCATCTTTCGCTGACCGGCCATGTCTACTCGCCCGCCATCTTCCTGATGAACAAGGGGTCTTTCGAAAAGCTGTCGGCGGCTGACAAGCAGGCCTTCATCGAGGCTGCCCGCGAGGCGGTCAAGGCGAACCGGGCC
>JBMSOD010000032.1:0-18497 GCA_049422085.1 Burkholderiaceae bacterium | reverse complement strand
GAAAGGCGCCGACGGACAGGTCTATGCATTGAGCCAGGGCAACGTGGTGGTCGGCGGCTTCGGCGCCGAGGGCGGCGGCTCGAAGGTCAAGGTCAATCATCTGAGCGTCGGCCGGATCCCGGCCGGCGCGCTGGTCGTGGCCAGCCCCTGGACGCTGGCGCAAAATGCGCCGCTGCTGATCGAAGGCAAGAAGACGCTCTACCAGAAGATCCTCACCCGACCCGGCGCGGCGCTCTCGTCCTCGGCAGGGGGAACCCCTGGCAAGGTGCTCAATCCCTTTGCGGTGTTCTTCGTGTACCAGCGGGTTCAGGCGGCAGGCCAGACCTGGCTGCAGGTGGGCGCGTCCACCAATGGCAAGACCGAGGGCTTTCTTCCGGAGACCGCCACGGTGCCCTGGCGGCACATGATCACGCTGGCCTTTGCCTCGCCCACCACCCGCGAGCGGGTGCTGTTCTTTCGTGACCGGCAGGCGCTCACCACCTTTTCCGAGGGCGCCAATCCCTCGGCCGAGTCCTCGCGCATCCTCAAGGAAATCACTGGCAAACCCAGTCTGGGCAAGGATCACCCGGTCATTGCCGCCGAGCCGCCCACCTATGTCGATCTGCAGAAGAACTTCTATCTGCTGCCGGTGCTCGAGGCGCAGTCCACGCTGCTGAAGTCCGGTCATCGTGCACGCCTGGTCAAGGTGGCCTCGGTCACCTCCACCGAAGCTTCCCGGGGTGGGGCCGGCATCGAAAATTTCAATTCGGCGGTGGTGTTCGTGATCGATGCCACCTCGTCGATGCAGCCCTACATCGACCGTGCCCGGCAGGCCATGGATGAGGTGCTGCGCCAGGCCGACTCGGCGAAGCTTTCAGAGCGGATTCACTTTGGTGCGATCGCCTTTCAGGATGATCCGGCCAAGGCCCGGGGCATGGACTACCTCGTACGCACTTTTGCCGATCCGGCGCAGTTCAAGGGTCGGCAGGAATTCCTCACGGCCCTGCAGGGCATCAAGGCCACGCCCAACAGCACGCGCGCTTTCGCTGAAGATGCCTATGCCGGGCTGGATGAGGCCGTGCGCAAGATCAACTGGACCCGCTATGGCGGGCGCTACATCGTGTTCATCACGGATGCCAGCGCCCGTGAGGGCAATTCGGCGCTGGCCTCCACACGACTGGGCACGCAGCAGCTGCGGGCCTATGCGCAGGAGCGCGGCGTGGCCATCTGGGCCGTGCACCTGAAGACGCCCGAGGGCAAGGCGGATCATGCGATGGCCGAGGCCCAGTACCGGCGCCTCACGCAATGGCCCGGAGCGCCGCAGTTGTACTACGGCATCGAGGCCGGCAACCCCGATCAGTTCCAGGCCCAGATCAAGCTCATGGCCCAGGCCCTGGTCGATCAGGTGTCCAACCCGAAGCGCCTGCTCCAGGGCAATGCAGCCCAGGGCGCGGCGGGTGCAGCCTCAGGCACCGATGTGAAAGCGGGCCTGGATGCCGTGGGACGCGCGATGGTCCTGTCCTACCTCGGACGGCAGGAGGGCGTGAAGTCGCCCCCCATGTACGAGGCCTGGGCCATGGATCGCGATTTTCGCAATCGCGAGATTGCGAGCTTCAGCGTGCGCGTGCTGCTGACCAAGAACCAGTTGTCCGATCTGCAGGCGCTCTCGCGCAAGTTGTCCGAGGCGTACGAGAAGGCGCAGCTCGATCCGAAGCGCTTCTTTGACGAGCTGCGCAGTGCTGCGGCCGCACTTGGCCGCGATCCCAGCCAGCTGGCCCAGGGCAAGGCGCGCAATCTAGAGCAGGCTGGCCTGATGGCCGAATACCTCGAGGGGCTGCCTTATCAGAGCCAGGTCATGAGCATGGACTTCGATGCCTGGAAGAACATGAGTGTCGGCCAGCAGCAGGAGCTGGTGGATCGACTCAAGTCGCTCGTGGCGTTGTATCAGCGCTTTCACGACGATGTCGATCGCTGGGTTGCCCTGCATGCGTCGGCCTCCGACGGTGAGCGGGTCTATCCGGTCCCGATCGACGCGTTGCCCTGAGGAGCGGCGAGCCCGTGCCCCTGGTCGACATCCTGGAGGCGGGTTTCGAGCGGCCGCGCATCGGCCCCTCGGATCCGGGCTTTGCCCTGAAGGTGCCCCGGCTCGCCATCGAGCCAGGGGAAGCCTTCGGTCTGGTCGGCCCTTCGGGCAGCGGCAAGAGCACCCTGATCGACCTGCTGGCGATGCTGCGATTTCCGGGTACGGCGCGCCGGTTCAGGATCTGTGAGACCGATCTGCTCGCGCTGCAGCCCCGCCAGGCCCAGGCGGTGACCACGGCGCTACGTGCCCGACATCTGGGGGTGGTGCTGCAGACGGGAGGGCTTCTGCCCAGCCTGCCCCTGCTCGAGAATGTGTTGCTTGCGCAGCGCCTGCATGGCCCGCCCGATCTCGACTGGGCCATGCACCTGCTCCACATGCTGGGGATTGAGGCCCTGACCCGCCGGCTGCCCGCGCAACTGTCCGTGGGGCAGCGTCAGCGGGCTGCGATCGCACGGGCGCTGGCCCATCGCCCGGCGCTGGTGCTGGCCGACGAGCCCACTTCGGCGCTGGGTTCGGGGCAGGCCGCAGCAGCGCTCGATCTGCTGCTCTCGAGCGCTGCCGCATCGGGTGCGGCGCTGGTGGTGGCCAGCCATGACATCGATCTGCTGCGCTCCAGGGGATTGCCCCTGCGCGCCATCCAGGTCAGCGGCTCACTGGCCGTGCTCGATGAAGCAATGGGGAACTGAGCCCATGCGCGCATGGACCTCAATCCTGCAAGCCCTGCGCCTGGCCGCCTATGACCTTCGCCATGAGCGCTGGCTGGCGCTGGGCGCGCTCTGGATTCTGGCGGCCTCACTGGCGCCGGTGTGCCTGTTCTTCGGACTTGAGCGGGGCCTGATTGGCGGGACCATCGATCGCATGGATCGCGACCCGATCATGCGTCGGATCACGCCCTCGGCCACCGGGGCCAATCGCTTCGATGCGGCCTGGTTCGAACGCGTGCGCGCCTGGCCCGAGGTGGCCTTCATCATTCCGGCCGTGCGCTATGCGGCGGCGCTGGTCGATGCCTATGCCGAGTCTGCCGAGCGCCCTCTCACCCTGGAGCTCTTCGAGACCGCCACGGGCGATCCCATGCTCTTCGGTGCAGCGTTACCGACCGATGCAGGCATCACGCTCAGTGCACTGGCTGCGCAACGCCTGAATGCCCAGGTCGGCAGCACGATCAGGCTCGCTCTGCAGCGTGAACGCGAGGGCCAGGCCGAGCGCAGTGTGCTCGCGCTGCAGGTGGCCTCCATCCTGCCGCCGCAGGCCAATGCCAGAGAGGTGGCCCTGGTCAGCATGGCGCGTCTGGCCCAGATCGAAGCCTGGCGCGATGGCCATACCGTGCCGGAGTTGGGCGAGACCGGATCAGGCCCTCCCGCACCGCGTGCCGCGCATGCGCGTTTCCGTTTGCATGCCCAGACCATCCGTGATGTGGCGACAGTGCTTGCGCGCCTGCAGCAGATCGGCGTCACGGCGGATGCCGAGTCACCGCAGATTGCCGCCACCCTGCGATTGCAGTCGGACCTCAGGGCGTTGATCACGCTGATTGCAGGCGTCTCGCTGGCGGGTGCTGCGGTGGCGCTCTGTGCGCTGCAGATCGCGTCGGTCAAGCGCAAGCGGCGGGACCATGCCCTGCTGCGCCTGGTGGGCTACGGCCGGGGCTGGCTGATGACCCTTCCGGCACTCAATGCCTTGGTGGTCGCCCTGGGGGGTGTGGCGGGCGCCTGGCTGCTCGCCCTGGCCGGTCAGTGGGCGGTCAATGCCTACTTTTCGGCGCAATTGCAGGCCGAGGGCCAGGCCATTGTTCTGACCGGCATGGATCTGCTGCGTGCGGCGGTCATTGCGCTCGCGCTGTCCATCCTGCCTGCAATCTGGGCGGGGGCTCAGGCGGCACGAACCCAGGCGGCAGATGAACTGCGAGAGCACTGATCAAGGTCGATGATGAACTTTCAAAGCACTGAACGAGAAATGAATTTTTCTTCCTCCTTGTCGCGCAGTTTCTTGCCTTCGCGCAATGCCATCCGCAGGGTTTGCCCGCCGGGTGTTGCAGCAACCGGTCTCACGCCCTTGCTGGCAGCCCTGCTGCTGATCCTCAGCCCCGGCGTCGAGGCGCAGCAGCCCTGGCCAGCGACTCACTTCAATCCGGCTGCGGCAGCGGGCGATGTCATCCTGCCCATGCCCTGCGGTGGATCCATGACCTTCAGGGCCGTCAACGTCCCGGCGGCCGATGCCTTGTCCGACCGGCGCGTGCAGCTGGGGGGTACCGAGCCGCGCCATGCCTACTCAGAAAACGCCCGGACAGAGCATATTGGCGGTGGGTTTTCCGACCCCAAGGCGAAAAACCAGCGCTATTACCTGATCGGCAAGTACGAGGTCACGCGCATGCAGTTTGATGCCCTCTCGGGTCAGTGCCCTGCGCTCTCACCCGAAGGTCGGCTGCCCGTGACCGCCAGGACCTGGGCTGAGGCCGTGCACTTTGCCGGGCAGTACAACGCCTGGCTGGCTGCCAACGCGCTGGCGAAACTGCCCCAGGAAGAGGGTGCGCCGGGCTTTGTTCGGCTGCCCACGGAGGCCGAATGGGAGTTCGCCGTGCGTGGTGGCATTGCGGTGCAGGACTCGGTCTTTGAGCAGCCCGCCTATCCCATGCCCGAGGGCGTGGTGCGGCATGCCTGGCATGCGGGCACCGATTCCTCCAACAACGAGCTCAATGCCGTGGGCCTGCTCAAGCCCAACCCCCTGGGCTTGCATGACATGCTGGGCAACGCAGGCGAATTCGTACTGGACCCCTTCCGTCTGAACAAGCACTCGCGCCTGCATGGCCAGGCGGGGGGCCACACGGTCAAGGGCGGCGATTTTCGTACCGCGGCGGGCGAACTGCGCAGCGCTGCACGCGCCGAGTATGTGCCGATCGACAAGTCGGGCGAGCGGCGCGACAAGGCCACCGGATTTCGTCTGGTGCTGGTGCCGGCCTCGCTGCCCTCGCCCGCGCGCCTGCAGTCCGTGCGCAGCCTTTGGCCTACGCTGGCCGATCCGAACACAGGCCAGCCGGGGGCGGCGGGCGATCCGGTCCGGGAGATCGATGCGCTGGCCGAGTCACTGAGCGATCCGGCCCTGCGTCGGCGTGTGCAGTCGGTGGGTGTGGCCGTCAAGGCCAACATTCAGACCCGCAACGAACAACGTGATCGCGCTGCCAAGAGCGAGATCCGCGTAGCGGCCTACCTCGCCAAGAAGGTGCTTGAAGACAAGACCCGAATCCGCGCGATCGAGAGCATCGTCGCAGGGCCGCTGCCTGAAGACATCAAGGTCGGGCATCGCAATAACCTGCGCATCAGTCGTGAGGCACTCGAATCCACCCTCGGCTATCTGAGCGAAACCATCAAGCAGCTCGGCACTGACTATCCTGCAACCAGCATTACCAGCCAGTCTGAAGTGCTCAAGCGGGAGTTCGAGGCCCGCCGTGCGCCGCCTGAGTATCTGCCGATTGTGGATCTGGTGGCGCGCCTGTCTGCCACGGCCCGCTCCGGCCGTGCGGCCGATGGCGCCCAGGTGGATGCCGAACTCGCCAAGCTGCCCACGGCGGCCCGAAAGCCATGAGCACGCCCCCGATGAGTCCTTCCCCCGCCAGCACGCCCCCCACACCGGAGGGGTCGGCGCAGCCCGCGGCCAAGTCGCTTCATGAGACAGCGGCACCACATGATTGGCGCCTGCCTGCAGGCATTGCGGCGGCGCTGCTGCTCATCGGCCTGATCATTGCGCTGGCCTGGTGGCTGTGGTTTCGCCCAATTTCGGGCTCGGCTTCGGGCGAGCAACAATTGGCCCAGGAGCTTGGCCGCCAAGCCGAACTTCGCGAATCACTTCAGAAGGCGCAACCGGATAATCCGGCCGACTGTCCGGCCGGTCAGTCCCTGCGTCCAGCGACCAGCGCCGCACAGGCACCTCCCTTGCCCGAAACCGGTGAGGCGACGCAGCTGACCGATGCCCAGCTCACGGCCAAACTCGAAGCAGCCTCGGCCATCGTGCTCGTCAGCACCCGCAAGGACGGCCTGGGCACCGGCACCGGCTTTTTCGTGCGGCAGGATCTCATCCTGACCAATCGCCATGTGGTTGAGGAATCGAGCAAGCCCGAGGTGCTGGTCACCAGCCGTGCGCTTGGGGCTGTGCGCAAGGCAACCATCGTGGGCGCCACCAGGCACTCCGAGGCAGGCTCGCCAGATTTTGCCCTGCTGCAGCTTGAGCAACCCGCGCCTTCGTCGGTGGTTCCCCTGGATTTCTCGCCTCAGTCGCCCAAGCTCACGCCTGTCGTCGCCGCGGGGTATCCGGGCCTTGTGACCATGGCCGATGCCTCTTTTGGTCGTCTCATGAAAGGCGATCTGACGGCCGCGCCTGATCTCAATCTCACCAAGGGTGCAGTGCAGTCATTGCAGGAAGGCACCAAGGGCACCCCCCTGCTGATCCACACGGCCAATATTTCTGGCGGCAACTCGGGCGGCCCTCTGGTCGATCACTGTGCACGGGTGCTGGGTGTCAACACCTTCCTGCTGCTCGATAACGAACAGTCATCCAAGGCCCAGTACGCCATCCGTTCGAGCGCAGCACTCGACTTCCTCAAGGCGCTGGAGGCACCCGGCAGGCAGGACAACCGGCCCTGCGGAAAACCAGGCTGAGGCTTCAGCCCTTCAGGGCCGCCGTGATCGCGGGATCGATGATGGCCACCGCACGGGTCCAGCCGGCTGAGGCGCCGCGGATCTTGTGCGGAAAGCAGCTCACCACAAAGCCGGTGGCGGGTAGCGCTTCGAGGTTGTGCAGTTTTTCGAGGTGGCAGTAACCGATGTGCCGGCCCGCCTTGTGCCCTTCCCAGATCAGCGAGGCATCGCCGCTCTCGCCGTATTTCTTGGCGGTGTGCACGAAGGGGGCGTCCCAGCTCCAGGCATCGGTGCCGGTCAGGCGCACGCCGCGCTCGAGCAGGTACATGGTGGCCTCATAGCCCATGCCACAACCCGCAGAAACATAGTCGGGCTGGCCATAGCGGCTGGCCGCGCGGGTATTGACCACCACGATTTCGAGCGGCGACAGGGTATGTCCGATGCGTGCAAGCTCGGCCTCGACTTCGGCTGCCGTGACCACATGGCCATCGGGCAGATGGCGAAAGTCGAGCTTCACGCCGGGCTGAAAGCACCAGTCGAGATCCACCTCGTCGATGGTGATCGCCCGCTCACCCCGGTTCATGGTGGGATGAAAGTGATACGGCGCATCAAGATGGGTGCCGTTGTGGGTGCTCAGCTGCACTGACTCCACGGCCCACACCGCGCTGTCCGGCAGGTCGGATTGCTTGAGCCCCGGAAAGAAGGGCGCCATCTGGCCGAAGGAGTTCTCGTGGTTGAAATACTGGATCCTGGGCGCCATGGACGGGGGGTCGGACACCACGTCGTTTTCGAGATAGATCGACAGGTCGATGATGCGTCGGGACATGGCGGGCGCCTCGTTCAGGTACTCAGACCATCAGGCCATCAGACCATCGGGCCATCAGGTCTGCGGGTCAACAGGATCTCAGGATCGTGGATGCAGCCGCACCGGCAGGCGGTCCGGCGTCATGGTGAGGGCAAAGACCTCTTCGATGGTGGCCGGATCGTCGTCAAAGGACAGATCGAAATTGCGCAGAATCATGGACGCCGCAATACGGATCTCGGCAATCGCCAGATAGCGCCCCGGACACAGCCGCGGGCCCGCACCGAAGGGAAAGACCTTGCGGGCAGGGGAGTCGATCGCGGCGGCCTGCGGTGACCCCTGCGCCGCACCCTGCGGCGTCGCGGGCTGGGCCGCCTGCTGCTGCAGCCAGCGCAGAGGATCGAAACGATGCGCATCCACAAAGTGCGCCTCATCGAGTGCGGCCGCGCGCCTCAGCCCGAAGATGCGCGTGCCCACCGGCACCCGCACGTCGCCCACCACGCGTTCCTTGAAGACCTCGAAGCCGGCGAGCGGCGCGACCGGCTTGATGCGCATGGCTTCGTTGGCCGCCGCCTCGACATAGTCCATCTCCTGCAGGCAGGCAAAGTCGGGCGCCACCCGATGTTCGCCCAGCAGGCGATCAACCTCGGCGCGGGCTGTGGCCGCCTGTTCGGGATGGGTGGACAGAAAATAGAGCAGCCAGCCCAGGGTATTGGCGGCGGTGTCTTCACCGGCGAACACCAGTGTTGTGGTGTTGCCGATGATGTCCTCGTCGGTAAAGCCCGAGTCGGGCTCATCGCGGGCCACCACCATGGCCTCGAGCATGTTGGAGGGCTTGTCGCGCAGCGCGGGCTGGGCGGCCATGCGCGCACGCGCATCGGCAATGAAGCCGCGCACCCGCTGGTCGATGCGCTCGACCATGCGGTCGGCTTCACGATCGATCGGCAGCTTGAGCCAGTTCCAGTAGCGCACCGGCAGGATCATGCGTCGCCCCACCATGCGGAACATCAGCTCGACATCTTTTTGCAGCGGATCATCGTCATGCTCGAGCGCGTTGATGTCCTCACCAAAGGACAGCGCGATCGTGATGTCCATCGCCCAGGCCTTGAGGTCGCGGGCCACATCCACGGGCCTGCCCTGAGCCAGCGCGCGGTTCCAGCGATCGAGCAGCCGCTGGGTCATGCGCTCCATGGTCGGATAGAAATGCCGGACCACTTCGGGCGCGAGTGCGCGCATGACCAGCTTGCGGTGGGTACGCCAGCGCTCGCCCTCGGCACTGAAGACGCCCTGGGCGCCGAGCTCGTCGGCGGTCAGGCGCAGGGCCTTGCTGCGGCCCAGGCCCTCGGGGCGGTCGCGCATCAGCTCGCTCAACAACTGATGGTCATTGACCACCAGCACGTTTTCGCTGAGCAGCTTGAATCGAAACAGCCGGCCGTAGTCACGGGCCCAGCCTTCGAGCAGGGCATGCAGCCGCGTGGGTTGAATCTGGCGGGCATTGCCCAGAATGGGCAGGCCTGGCGGGCAGGGCAGCTCGGTGATGTCGCGCAGGGCCATGGTCTTGATGCAGCCAGTGAGGGGATCAGCCCAGGGTGACGGCCCCGTTCGGGGTCATGAAGTGCGCGCGCAGGGCGCTGGTGTCGCTGATGACCCGGGTGATGGGCACGGGTGAGCTGAGCGCCGGCATGCGTGCCAGCAGCGAGGCGGGCGCATGCACCTCCAGGCCGGTGAGGCGCACGGGCGAGGGCGGCAGCTTGGCGCTCGGATGCAGCTCGGGCGGAACATCCCACTGAATGATGGTGGGCAGCAGACCCCCCTCGGGCGGGCGGCCATTGCCCAGCGCAGTGATGCGCCATTGCAGCTCGCCGCGGGTCATGCGCGAGGGCTGGCCCACGTCGTAGCGCAGGCTGGCCAGGGCGGCATCAATGTCATCGGTGCGTGCGAGGTAATGGATGAACTGCGGCTGCTGCGCGACCCGGGCCTTCATCTCGGGCTCATCGAGCATGAAGGAGCGCGGCCGTGGCGGATCGGGCTGGCCGGGGTCGGCTGCGATGAGTTCGAGATAGACCGTGCCGCCCAGATTGAGCAGGCGGTTGTGCGTGCCCCGGCCCTCATGCTGGCCGCCGGGCTGCAGGCTGGCGCCCAGGCGCTGGCGTAGCCAGGCTTCGCCTGAATCGAGGTCGGTGGCTGCGATCACCAGATGATCGAGTGCGATGAACATGAGCGACTCCGTGCCGGCAAGTAGAATGCCGACCCATGTTAACCGAACACAAAACGCGCCTGGCGCAGGCCTTCGAGGCCGCCGCCCAGGCCCTCGCGCAGTCGGCACGGGATGCCGGCAAGACGATCGAATTGCCTCCGGTCAAGGCCCTGCTCGAGCGCCCCCGACAGGCCGATCATGGGGATCTGGCCTGCAATCTGGCCCTGCAGATCGCCAAGCCCCTGCAGTCCAATCCGCGTGCCGTGGCGCAGGGCCTGATCGATGCCCTGAGGGCGAGCGAGGCCGGGCCGCTGATCGAGTCCGCCGAGATCGCCGGACCGGGGTTCATCAATCTGCGCCTGACAGCCGACGCCAAGCGCGAGGTGGTGAGCCGCATCCTGGCGCAGGGCGAGCGCTTTGGCCGGTCAAGTCGGGGCGCAGGCCAGCGGGTTGTCGTGGAGTTCGTCTCGGCCAACCCCACCGGGCCACTGCATGTCGGCCATGGCCGACAGGGGGCTCTGGGCGATGCGATCTCGGCCATGCTCCAGGCCAATGGCTGGCAGGTGCAGCGCGAGTTCTATTACAACGACGCCGGTGCCCAGATCGCCAACCTGGCCCTGTCGGTGCAGGCCCGTGCACGCGGCATGACGCCCGAGGATCCGGCCTTTCCCAAGGACGGCTATCGCGGTGATTACATCGCCGACATTGCACGGGACTACATGGCTGGCAGCACGGTGTCGGCCGAGCGTGTGCCGGCGGTGACAGGCGCCGCCAATCCGGATGATCTTGATGCCATTCGCGCGTTCGCGGTGGCCTACCTGCGACGCGAACAGGATCTGGATCTGCAGGCCTTTGGTGTGGCCTTCGATGTCTACTACCTCGAGTCCTCGCTCTACAGCGACGGCAAGGTGGAGCAGGCCGTGCAGGGCCTGGTGTCGGCGGGCAAGACCTACGAACAAGACGGCGCCCTCTGGCTGCGCAGCACCGACTACGGTGACGACAAGGACCGGGTGATGCGCAAGTCCGAAGGGGGTTATACCTACTTCGTGCCCGATGTCGCTTATCACGTGACCAAGTGGCAGCGCGGCTTTGCGCGTGCCATCAATGTGCAGGGCTCGGACCATCACGGCACCATCGCACGGGTACGTGCCGGCCTGCAGGCCCTGGGCATCGGCATTCCGGCGGGCTTTCCGGATTACATCCTGCACAAGATGGTCACCGTCATGCGGGCTGGCGAGGAGGTCAAGATCTCCAAGCGGGCGGGCAGCTATGTCACGCTGCGCGACCTCATCGAATGGTCAGGGGGCATCGGTGCGGATGGCGCTCCGCCCGAGGGCCTGACCCGCGACGAAGCGCTCAGGCGCGGCCGCGATGCAGTGCGTTTCTTCCTGATCCAGCGCAAGGCCGACAGCGAGTTTGTCTTTGATGTGGATCTTGCGCTCTCGCGCTCCGACGAGAACCCGGTGTACTACGTGCAGTACGCGCATGCGCGCATCTGTTCGGTTCTGGCCCAGGCCCTGGGCGCAGGTGCGGCGCCCGATGCCGCGGCACTGGAGGCCCGCCTGCATGCAGCCTCGCTGAAGCCTCTGGAGAGCGAGCGCGAGTTTGCCCTCATGGCGCGCCTGGCCACCTACCCTGAGGTGATTGCCCAGGCTGCCGAAGAGCTTGCCCCTCATGCCCTGGCCTTCTGGCTCAAGGACCTGGCTGGCGATTTTCACGGCTACTACAACGCTGAGCGCTTTCTGGTGGATGATGCGGGCATGCGAGATGCCCGTCTGGCCCTGCTGCTTGCCACACGCCAGGTGCTTGCCGATGGACTGGGCCTGCTCGGGGTGTCGGCACCCATGCGCATGTAAGCCCGAGGCTTTCTCACGATGTCGACATCCAACGCCTTCGGCCTTGTCCCATGAACCGATCCCGGCCTGATTACCCTTCCCGCACGAATCCCCGCATGGCGCGCCCGTGCAGCCTGAGTTCATCAGGCGCTGCGCGGCCCCTCAATCTCGCGAGCCTGCCGTCAAGGCAGCGGGGCAGCACCGTGACCGGCGTCATTGTCGGACTGCTTGTCGGCCTGGTGCTCGCGGTGGTGGTTGCCGTGTTCGTCATGAAATCCCCTGGCCCCTTCGTCGAGAAGGTCAAGCGCCCCGGCGAGGTCAGCACGGAGCCGGGCGCCCTGCCTGATCCCAACAAGGGACTCTCCAAGGCCAAGGGACAGGAATCACCCGGGCAGGAGGGCGCCAGCCCCTCGGGCGAGGCGCCGAAAGCCGATGGCTCGGCCGATGCCCGCGCGACAGCGACTCCCGGCGTGACGCAAACGCCCGCAGGAGCGGCGACGCCTGAAGCGCCTGCTGCCCCGCAGGCAACACCTGCAGCCGTCCCTGTGCCACCGCCGGTTCTCACGGCGCCTGCGCCGCAGACCGCCTCTCCCGCCGAGCCCCCTGCCGAGCGTGCCGCCGACAAGGCCTCGAGCTACCTGCTTCAGGTGGCAGCCTATCGAAGCCAGGAAGATGCCGAGTCCACCAAGGGCCGTCTCGCCCTGGTCGGGCTCGAGGCCGCGATCGCGCGTGCCGAAGTCAATGGGACCACCTTCTGGCGGGTTCGGGTCGGTCCCTTCAAGGACATCGACGAGGCGAATCGGGCTCGCACCCGACTGTCCGAAAACGGCTTTGACTCGTCGATCATCCGTCTTCGTTGATCCCTCTTCTGCCAAGGTTGCGCCATGAAAACCCCACCGACCTGTTCACTGAGTTCTGCCGAAATCTGCCCGGAGCAATCCGATGCCGGCACCTTCGCGGGCGCAAAGCGACGTGAGGCCATGGGGACCTTCGCGGGCAGCCTGATGGCCCTGGCTGCAGGGGCGGTCCCGGTCGTGTCGCTGGGGCTTGGCGCCAGCTGGCCTTCACGAGCGCATGCACAGCCGCAGGAGGGCAAGGAGTTTCGTACCGTCTCGCCGGCAGCGCCCATCGACGCTGCGGCAGGCCGCATCGAAGTGGTTGAGTTCTTCTGGTATGGCTGCCCGCATTGCCATTCGCTCGAGCCTGCGCTCAAGGAATGGCAGCGCCGGTTGCCCGCGGATGTCGCCTTTCGCAAGGTGCATGTGCCCTGGCAGGTTCAGGCCCATCAGCAGCTTTACTTCACGCTCGAAAGCCTGAATCTGGCCGAGACCCACAATGACAAGGTCTTTGCTGCCATCCATACCGATCGCAACAAGCTCGACAAGCCCGAGGCCATGGCTGACCTGCTGGCCCGCCATGGCGTGGATCGCAAGCAGTTTCTCGATGCCTATGCCTCGTTTGGCGTGCGCACCCGTGCACAGCGGGCCACGCAGCTGGCCGCTGCCTACAAGATCGATGGCGTGCCGACCTTCGGGGTGGCGGGTCGCTTTGTGACCTCGCCCTCCATGACCGGCTCGAACGGGGCCGCTCTGCAGATGGTCGATGCGCTGATCGCGCGCGTGCGCAAAGGCGCATGAACAGACCGGCGGGCCTGGTGATCATCGCCTGACCGAGCCAGGCGCCGATGCGCATCGTCAGTCTGGTGCCCAGCCTGACCGAGCTGCTCTTTGCGCTCGGGCTTGGGCCGCATGTGGTGGGCCGCACCGGGTTTTGCATCCATCCGGATCCTGCGGTGAGGGCGGTGCCCAAGATGGGGGGCACCAAGACTGTCGACGAGGCTGCGGTGATCGCGGCCGAGCCCACGCATCTGGTCGTCAATATCGACGAGAACGAAAAGCCCACCATCGAGCGGCTGATGCAGGCGCTGCCTCACACCCGGCTGGTTGTGACCCATCCCTGCACGATGCTCGACAACCGAGGGCTCTACGCGCAGTTCGGCGACGTCTTTGATTGCGAGCCCCGGGCCCGTGCGCTGATCGAGGCCTTCGATGAGGTGCATGCGCCGATCGCGGCCACACGGTATGAGCCGCTGCCGGTCATTTACCTGATCTGGAAGGATCCCTGGATGACGGTCTCGTCCGGGACCTACATTGCCGATGCGCTTGCCTGTGTCGGACTCGAGGTGCGCGCGCCTGTGTCGGACCGGCGCTATCCCGAGATTCAATGGGAACACTTTGCACCTGGTCCGCGGGATCGGGTGCTGTTCTCGAGCGAGCCCTATCGCTTCGGCAAGGCCCACGCCATGGCCTTTGCACGTGATCACGGCCTGCCTGAGCCCCATTGCCTGCTGATCGATGGCGAGATGACCTCCTGGTATGGCCCGCGCGCGATCGAGGGCCTCACCTATCTGGCTCAGCTGCGCAGTCGCATCGACCGCTCGTAGAGGTCATTGGCCCGCAGGCCGGTGGCCTGGGCCGCCACCCGGGCAGCCTGACGGGGAGGCATGGCTGCACACAGCGCACGCAACCAGTCATCGATGCCAGCGGTCTGGGCTGCCTCGTCGGCACGGGTATCGGCATCGACCTCATCTGCCGGGCGAGATGCGGGCGCAGCAAAAGCCAGCACGAACTCGCCTCTCAGGCGATTGGCATCTTCGGCCAGCCATGGCGTCAGGCTTGCGGCTGTGCACCGATGCACCTGCTCGAAACGCTTGGTGAGTTCACGCCCGACCACCACGATGCGATCGGGCTCGAGCAGCCGGCCAAGATCCCGGGCGGTGTCCTCGATGCGGTGGGGCGATTCGTAGATCACCACCGCGGCACCCAGCCGGGCGAGTTCGCGCAGGCGGGTCTCGCGGGCTGCAGGCCGGGCAGGCAGGAAGCCCTCGAAATGCACCGGGCCTTCAGGCAGTCCTGCCACCGACAGCAGGGCGGCCAGAGCGCTGGGCCCGGGCACCGGAATCACCGGCAGTCCGGCCTCATGCACCGCAGCGACCACGCGGGCACCCGGATCGCTGATCCCGGGCGTGCCGGCATCGCTGGTGAGGGCTACAGACTGACCCTCCAGAATGCGCTGCACGATCTGTGGGGCCACCCTGGCTTCGTTGTGCCCATGGCTCGACATCAGCACGGTTGGCCGCGCACCCACATGATCAAGCAGGATCCTGGCCACGCGGGTGTCTTCCGCGGCCACCACATCCACCTTCCGGAGTAGGTCGCAAGCCCGTGTGCTGAGGTCTGAAAGCCGTCCGATTGGAGTGGCCACCACATACAATCCGGGCTCGAGTCTGGAGTCGTCCATGTCCGATGGGTGGGTTGGTGTCGTGCGTCGTCGCGTGTTGAGCGCCGTGGTTGCAGCCACAGGATCGGGCATGCTTGGCGTGGTCAGCCGGCCATTGTCCGCTCAGGGCCCGTCCCCTGCAACGCAAGCCCTGATCGTTCTGCTGGTCCCGCCTCGAGGCGGGCCCTTCGATCGCGCGGTCGATTGCGTCGCTGCAGGTGTCCAGGCGGCATTGCAGGTCGAGGGCCTGGCCACCGAGTTTGCGCTCTATGAGGTGGGCGATGCGCCCGAGGATCTGCAGCGCGCACTCGAGGACCTTCGCCAGCGCAAGGCCGTCATGGCGCTCGGACCGCTCACGCGTGACGGGGTCAATGCCCTGGCCGACCTGCAGGTACTCCCCCTGCCCGTGCTTGCGCTCAACCAGCCCGATCAAGAGCCCAGAGCCGGTTCCGGTCTCTGGACCCTCAGCCTGGCCATCGAGGCGGAGTCCCGACAGACTGCAGAACAGGCCCTGCAACAGGCCAGCGTGCGCCTCAAGGGCCGCAGCCCGCGCGCGCTGGTTGTCAGTACCGATACCCGGCTATCCGAACGCAGCGCGCAGGCCTTCGGGCAGGCCTGGGAAGCCCGCGGCGGAAGCCTGCTCGAGCCGGTGAGCTTCGATACGCCCAGGCCCCCTGCCGATCTCCCGGGCCGAATCCGACGAGCCCGGCCCGATGTGGTCTTTCTGGCGCTGCGCGCCGAGCAGGCTCGTCTGCTGCGGCGGGAGCCCGGGCCGGCCTGGTGGGGGCATTCCCTGATGGCCCTCACCCAGGCACCCGAGCTCGATGGCCTCAGGCTGCTCGAAATGCCCTGGCTGGCTGAGCCGCAGCATCCTGCGGTCATGGCCTATCCCCGTCCGTCGACCGAGTACAGCACCGAGATGCAACGCCTGTATGCCCTGGGCATCGATGCCATGCGCGTCGCACGCTATCGGCTTCAATCGCGCAACGAGTTCGAGCTGGATGGCGTGACCGGCCGGCTGCGTCTGAACGGCATCATGGCAGGGCGCATCGAGCGTCTGCCCAGTGCGGTGGAGTACCGCAACGGTCAGCCCATCGCACTCGATCAGCTCGAGACCACCCTCTGAATCGGCTCAGGACCACCCCCTGAAACCCGCTTGCCATGCCGGCGCCGCGCCAACAGCAGGGCCTGGCCACCGAAGCCCGCGTCGAGCGCTGGCTGGCGGCACACGGCCTGAGCCTGATCGCGCGCAATATCCGATGCCGCCTGGGTGAAGTCGATCTCGTGATGCTTGAAGGTGACTGCTGGGTCTTCATCGAAGTCCGCGAGCGGGCCTCATCGCGTTTTGGGGGCGCTGCGGCGAGTGTCGACAGGCGCAAGCAGATCCGGCTGACGCGCACTGCGCAGGCGTATCTGCAGCAGCGGTTTGGTTCGCAGCCCTGGCCGCCCTGCAGGTTCGATGTGGTGGCCATTGAGCAGGGGCGTCCGCGATGGATTCGCGATGCCTTCGGGCTGAGCTGAGCCGGCCGGCCGCGACTGTCGCCGGTCGCGACTGTCTATACTTGAGCCCGCCTGACTGCATCGATTGATCGGAGCCCCCATGACCCTGCACCTTCGCCGTTTGTATGCCTGCGCCCTGCTGTCGGTTTCCGCGATGGTGACTGGCTGCGTATCGCTCTCCTCCGATGGCGTCGAGTTTGATCGACGGACGCTGGGCGTTCAGACCGACGATACCCAGATCGAGTGGAAGGTGGGCAACAGCCTGCCTGATGCCATCCGGGGTGCGGCCGGTGTTGCTGTCACGAGCTACAACAAGCGTGTACTGCTGACCGGCAGGGCGCCCGATGCCAAGGCGAAGACCGACGCGGGCCGGCTTGCCCAGCAGATCTTCGGCGTGGTCGAGGTCTATAACGAAATCGAGATCGGGCCCCGCTTGTCCCTGACCGCACGGGCCGCCGATGCGGCGACCACGGCGCGGGTCAAGGCGGCCTTTGTCGAGCAAAAGGCCTTGACTCAAAACACGGTCAAGGTGGTGACCGAAAACGACGTGGTCTATCTCATGGGGTTGGTCACCCGTCGCGAAGCACCTGCCTATGCCACAGTGGCCAGTCGGGTCAGTGGTGTGCGGCGTGTGGTCACGCTGTTCGAGTACATCACCGACGAAGAACTGCAGCGCATTCGCGCGCGCTGAACCCGTCCACCTGACCGTCAATCGGCGCGGCCTCGCCCGCGCCGCCCGCGTTCCCTAACCTCGCCGCATTGTTTTCGATGTCTTCGCGAGGCGTGTGTTGCCGATCTTCTCTTTCCCTGGCGCTCTTGTGCGAGCGCGGATGCCTCATGCCGGGCGAGAGCCCGTTGAAGCGAAGGGACTTCCCTGGTTCGGACGCGGGCACTGGCTCAGACCCGAGCCCGAGCTCCTTGCGTTGAGACTGGGGGCTCGCGAGCTCGACCTTCACGCCGATCCCTCACATCGCCGCCTGCAGTCGCTGGTGGCCTCCCTTGCTCTGGCCGCGCAGGTGCCGGTGCCCAGACCCATGCTGATCGAGCATGGCCGCAGCGTCGAGGCCTACGCCCTGGGCTGGAGTCGCGCCCGTACCGTGATGGTGGTCAGCCGGGCTGCGCTGGACCAACTCAGTCGCCAGGAACTCAACGGCCTGCTGGCCTTGGCAATGTCCCGCATCATGACCGGCGAAGTCAGGGAATCGACCCGGCAGCGCATGCGCTCATCCTCGCGCTGGACGGCCTGGTTCAACGCTGCAGGCACATCGGTTCGCGAGCCTGAGGCAATCCGCTCAACACAGGCGATGGACCTGCCTGCGCTTGCGCGAGGCGACTCCGACATCGTGGCCCGGCTTGCAGATGAAGGCGAGCGTGTTCACCGACATCTTCATGCTGCCCGACCTGGCGATGAGACCATCGGCCACTTGTTGCGATTGACCCAGGACGAATCGGGGGCGGCGGCCTTGCTGGTCGCGCTCCTGCAGGACCTGGTGCCCTCCAGGCCACCCGCATGGGGCCGCCACTGGCGACAGGCGGGCCATTGCCTGCCGACGCTGACCTCATTGCTCGAAGCGCTTGATCCCGAGACCCGGGTCGCCTTGCGATGGCCGCTCACCGAGCTGGCCCTGGCCCGTCTGAGCGATCTTGATCGTCAACCCCGACTGGCCCTGTTGGTGCTCTTGCGCGAAGTCCTGGGCCAGTCGCAGGTCTGTCAGCCCCGGGCCTGGATCGACTTTGCCCTGATGACCCGCAGGCTCGCCCCCGAGCTGTCGCCCTCCACCCTGCGCGCGCCGCGCTCCGAGCCCGTTGCCGCCCGCCATGTGAGGGTGCTCTGCGCTGTCTTTGCCTGCCTGAGTGGCGTGCACGAGGTGAGGGCGGATCGCACAGCCAACATGCTGATCCGGGCGCTTGGCCTTGATCCGGTCGGCGGCACACCCGGCCAGCTCGTGGCTCCGGCCTTTGGTCATGCCATGGCGCAACTCGCCCGGCTGCCGGCGGGTGATCGCGAGCGGCTCGTCCAGGGACTGCACGAGATGCTTGCAGACAATCCCGAGCCGTCCGTTCGGGAGTGGCTGCGTCTGCTCCGGCTGGTGCTGGATGCGCCCACCGGTCGGCCGATGCGCTTTACGCTGCCTGAATCACATCCGTCCGAATCAAATCCGCCCGAATCCCATCGGGCCGAATCCGATCGGGCCGA
>JBMSOD010000031.1:0-18763 GCA_049422085.1 Burkholderiaceae bacterium | reverse complement strand
CCGGTCCAGAAGGTGGGCATGGAATAGCCGACCAGTGAAAGCACGGTGACAGCCCCGCTGCCCATGCTGTGCGGGCGTCGGGACGCCCACACGCCGACGATGGTTCCCACCGCGATTGCGGTCAGCAGGGCGCTCAGCACGAGCAGTACCGTGGCGGGCAGGCGTTGAAGGATGAGATCGGTGACCGGCTGGTTGTAAAGGTAGGACTGGCCCAGGTCGCCCTGAACCGCACGCGTGATGTAGGTCAGGTACTGCTCGCCGAGGGGGCGGTCCAGTCCGTAGGTCTTGCGGATCTGCTCGAGGGTTGCGGCGTCTGCGCCGCCCATCTCGCCCGCGATCACCATGGCAGGGTCCCCTGGCGCGGCATGGATCAGCATGAAGTTGATCGAGAGCACGGCCAGAATCAGCCCCGCCGCATAGGCGAGTCGTTTGGCGAGCAACTGGATCACAGACATGGTGGCGCGAGTGTAAGGGTCAAGCGAGGGTGCCCGAGACGCTCAGGACGCAGAGGATTTTCATTTTCCGACATTGAAGCGTTCCACGATTGTCCCGACGATCCTGTGATCAAGCTGCCCCTTCAAACCGATCATCAACAGACGCCCGCCGTCGGTGGAGGGGGTCTCCGTGGTGAAGGTCTGTTGTCCCTGCGCCCGATCGGTCTGAGGCGCCGCAGTAATACGCCAGCGTGAACCGGTCATCTGAAGGACCTGCATCTGCCGCGAGCCGTCCTGCACAAGGCCCTTGACCCTGACCAGACCCAGCGAGGGTTCGGCCAGCGCCTGAGCCAGGCCCTCCAGATCGAAGGCGCCCTGCAGCGGCAGGCTCGCCGACTCGAAAATCGAGGCGGCCGGTCTCAGCCCCCGGCTTGCCCTGGCCAGTGCGGCGCGTCGGCCCAAAGGCAGCCTTTCTGCTGCCGATGCAGACCTGCCAATTGTCGTGTCCCGCTCTTCGTGCGAAGCGACCTGACCAAGCCCCAGCACCACCTCAGCGGGCACGGCCGCCTCGGTACAGACCAGCTGTCGCGCCCGGGGGGCCTGCCCGGCGATCCAGTCCTGCAAGGTGCCCAGCCGACTCTCATCGAGGGCTTCTGCCTTGTTGAGGACCAGCAGATCGGCTTGGCGCAGCTGTTCGGCAACCGTATCTCCGATATGCCTGTCCTGGGTCTGTTGACGCACCTGCGGAGTGTCAACAAGCACGACGACGCCATCAATGATGATCCCGGGTGCCAGAGCGGCACCGCGGGCCACCTGGCCCGGCAGCGCGACGCCACTGGTCTCGATCAGCACCAGATCCGGACGTGGCGTGCGGCCCGCCAGGCTCATCAGAGACTCCACCAGGTCGGAGCCGACGCTGCAGCAGATGCAACCCCCGGCCAACTGCAAAATCTCTCCGTCCTGTCCAAGGATCAGGTCGGCGTCAATGCCAATCTCGCCGAAGTCGTTGACCATGACTGCGATACGACGACCGTTCGCATGTCGCAGCAGGTGGTTGACCAGCGTGGTCTTGCCGGCGCCCAGATAGCCGCCGACAACCAGAACGCCCAGCCCCTCGGTGTGAACGCTCATCAGCCCTTGATGGCCCAGTCCTGCATGGGGGCCATCAGCCCCCAGACGCTCGCCTTTGGATCTGCAATCCGCTTGAACCCGACCGAAAAATTGGGCTCGTAGAGAAAGGCGATCGGCGCATCATCCACCACGATTTTCTGGAACTCGCGGTAGATCGCCTTGCGCTTGGCCAGGTTCATTTCGCGGCCCGCCGCCGAGAGGAGCTCATCGACCTTGGGATTGCGGTAGGACTGGGTGTTCGACCAGATCACACCTTCACGGATGTTGTTCGACAGATAGGTGCGATGCACCCCGATCACCGGATCGCCCCAGTTCCAGACCGAATCCATGGTCATGTCGAACTGGTGAGACGATACCCTTCGGGCCCAGGTCGGGAAGTCAGGTGCGTTGCGCAGCTGGACATCGACGCCGACCTTGGCCAGCGCAGGCTTGATGTATTCGGCGGTAGCGCGCATGTCGGAGACACCCGGGATCGTGTCCAGGTTCAGACTCAGGCGCATGCCATTGCTGCCAGGCTTGAGCCCCGCGGCCTCGAGAAGCTGCACCGCTTTTTGCGGGTTGTGGTCGTAGCGCTCCACCTCGCCACTGTAAAACGGACTGCCCGAGCCGATCGGGCCGGTCGCACGCTTATGGAGTCCGGCATGCAGGGTCTTGACGATGAATTCACGGTCGATCGCATAGCTGATCGCCTGACGGACCCGCTTGTCCTTGAGATGCTCGTGTCGGGTATTGAAAGCCAGCCAGATCAGCGCACCGATACCGCTCGCCATATTTGAGACGACGGTGGCGCCAGGGACCTTGCGGGCGCGCTCGACATCACGCGGATCGGTCAAGGCGGTATTGACGTCGATCTCGCCTTTATCGAAGGCAAGCAGCATGCTCGAGGGATCCTTGAATTCCCGGATGATGATGCGGTCGAGTTGGGGCCTGTTCTTCTCGAAGAACTGCTCGAAACGCTGCAGGATGATGTGCTCGCCCGGCTTGAATTCGACCACACGGAACGCGCCCGAGCCGACAACATTGCCCGCATTGCGAGGGTGGGTGCTTAGCTGCTGCCCGTCGCCGTAGATGTGCTTGGGCAGAATCGGAAGGAAGACCGTCGTCATGGCAAGTGCCAGTGCCGGGTGCGGCTCGGCAAGGCGGACCACCGCGGTATGCCGGTCGGGAAGAGTCACCCCATTGACCGGCCCGAACATCGTTTTGAACGGATGGTTGTCCCGGACGGCTTCGATCGAAAACTGAAAGTCCTCCGAAGTGACTGGCTTGCCGTCGTGAAACACCGCATCCTTGCGCAAATGCAGGGTGATGCTGCGCGCATCGTCAGAGACCGTCCAGCGTTCTGCCAGGTAAGGCACCGGTTTCCACTGGTCATCGATGCGCATCGGCGTGGCAAAAATCTGGGCGCCGGGCATCATGGTGGCAATGCCAGACTGCACAGCGGGGTTGAGATGTCGCGGGCGCTGGGTCGTGCCCACGACCACCACACCACCGCGGGCGGCCTGAGCCAGGCTCGCCATGGGAATCCCAAGCAGGCTGCCCCCTCCGAGTGCAGCAGCGGAGTTCAGAAGATTGCGACGCAGGATGTCGGTCATGAGTGTCTCCCTGTGAGTTCCTGAGGTCCTTACCTCGATTTTGTGTTCGCAAGACGGTAGCACGTGCTCCAGCCTGACGGACGCGAGATTACCCCACGACTGGGGAGATCCCTAGCCCTGTTTTCCAAAGCGAAGGACGGGCGGCGGGTGCATCGAGTTAGCATGCGGGCTCCATGCCCTGCCTACGGTGCCGAGCAATGACACTCCCCCGTCCTGAATCCGTACTGACTGCTGCCGAACGACTCAGAGGTCTGGCCCATCGCACGCCCGTCATGCGTTCGAGAACGGCGGACGCCCTGACCGGGGCCTCCCTGTTTTTCAAGTGCGAGAACCTGCAGCGTGCCGGAGCTTTCAAATTCCGGGGGGCCGCCAATGCGGTGGCTGCCTTGTCTCCCGAACAGAAAGCCGCGGGCGTGCTCGCCTTTTCTTCGGGCAATCACGCCCAGGCCATGGCCTACGCGTCGTCCCTCATGAAAGTGAAGGCGACCATCCTGATGCCTCAGGATGCCCCCGGCATGAAGATCGATGCCACGCGAGGCTACGGTGCGGAGGTGGTCCTGTTCGACCGCTACACCCAGGATCGCGAGTCTCTGGCCCGCGAACTGGCCCGCGATCGTGGTTTGACACTCATTCCGCCCTATGACCATCCTGAGGTGATTGCCGGCCAGGGTACGGCAGCACTCGAACTTTTCGAGGAGGTCGGGCCGCTCGATGTTCTTCTTGTCTGCCTCGGTGGTGGTGGGCTGACGTCGGGATGTGCGCTGGCGGCTGCACTCAAGTCACCGTCCTGTGAGGTCTGGGGCGTGGAGCCGGAGGCGGGCAACGACGGTCAGCGGTCGCTTGCCGAAGGCCGGATCGTGCATATCGACGTGCCCCGCACCATTGCGGATGGGGCACAGACCCAGCATCTGGGTGAGCTCACCTTCGGCATCCTGCGCGAGCGCGCTGCGGGCGTGGTGACCGTGTCGGATGACCAGCTTCGTGAGGCCATGCGCTTTCTTGCAGCCCGGATGAAGCTGGTGGTGGAACCCACGGGTGCGTTGGCTGCTGCGGCGGCCCTGAAGAACCTGCTTGCGCTGGAAGGCCGACGGGTCGGAGTCATCCTGAGCGGGGGCAATGTCGATCTGAACCGATTTGCGGAACTGATTTCGCCTTCCTGAAAGGCTGCGGCGTAGAATCCGGGCGTTTTTCGGGTTTGTCTCCAGGGTCAGACGGTGGCCCGCCCGTTCAAAAAGGCGAGGCGGCGTCGTCAGGAGTCAGCCCTGCCCTGTTGAGGAAGACCATCGCTTGAACCCGCCCTTGAGTGCCGCAGCCGATCATCCGGTGCGATTTGAAGACCGCTCGCGCCAGCGGGTCGAACACACCACCTGTTACATGTGTGCCTGCCGCTGTGGTGTGCAGGTCACCTTGCAGGACGATCCCCAACCCGATGGCTCGGTCAAAACCCGTTTGCGTTTTCTGCAGGGCACGGCGGGGCATCCGGTCAATGACGGGGTGCTGTGTGCCAAGGGCAGTGCGGGCATCCAGAAGCAGCTGTCGCCGGCCAAGCTGAGCCATCCCATGATCCGCCGGCCCGGCACCGAGCGGGGAGAGGGGGTCTTCGATCCGATCTCCTGGGATGAAGCGCTCGATCTGCTGACCGATCGCCTGGCCCGACTGAGAACCAGCCAGCCCCGGCAGCTTGCCTTCTTTACCGGTCGTGATCAGATGCAGGCCCTGACCGGACTCTGGGCCCAGCAGTTCGGAACGCCCAACTGGGCGGCCCATGGCGGCTTTTGCTCGGTGAACATGGCAGCCGCCGGACTGTATTCAATCGGCTACTCCTTCTGGGAGTTCGGCGCGCCCGACTGGGACCATGCCCGTTACTTCATGATGTGGGGTGTGGCAGAAGACCACGCCAGCAATCCGATCAAGATCGGCCTCGAAAAGCTCAAGCGGCGCGGCGCCAAGTTTGTCTCGGTGAACCCGGTTCGCACCGGCTATTCGGCGATCGCCGACGAGTGGGTGCCGATCAGGCCCGGAACCGACGGCCTGCTGGCCATGGCGATCGCGCATGTCCTTCTTTCGCGCGAACTGTTCGATGCTGAATTCCTGCTGCGCTATACCAATGCGCCCTGGCTGGTGATCCATGCTCCCGGCACCTCGCGTGACGGCCTTTTCCTGCGTGATGAGCAGGGGCGTCCGCTGTTGTGGGATCAGCAGACCCAGACCCTGGCCCTTCAGGCGCCGGGCTGTGTTCCCGCCATGTTCGGAAGGTTCACGGCGCCTGATGGCACTGAGGTGGTGACCGTCATGACGCTCATGGCCGAGCGCGCTCTGTCGGATGAGTACGCTCCGGCCGCGGTGGCTGAGCAGTGCGGCGTACCCGCCGAGCAGATCGAGCGGCTTGCACTGGAGATGGCGCAGGTCGCCTTCGAACAGACCATCACCCTGCCGATCCGCTGGACAGATGCCTGGGGCGTCGAGCATGACAAGGTGGTGGGTCGGCCTGTGGCCATGTATGCCATGCGGGGAGTCTCTGCCCACAGCAATGGCTTTCAGACCTGCCGTGCCCTGCATCTGATTCAGATGCTGCTCGGTGCGCTCGACGGTCCGGGAAACTTCAGGGCGCGTGCGCCCTTTCCAAAACCGGTACCTCCGGTCCAGTTGCCCGAGAACGATGCAGCGCGCATGGATGCGCCCGATACCGCCTGCGCCCGCCCGCTGCTCGGATTTCCGACCCGGCCCGAGGACCTGGCCATCGATCTGCGCGGAAGGCCTTTGCGCATCGACAAGGCCTATTCCTGGGAAAGCCCGATCGCGGCTCATGGGCTGATGCACATGGTGATCCGCAATGCGGTCGAGGCCGATCCCTATCCGATCGACACCCTGATGCTGTTCATGGCCAACATGGCCTGGAACTCCTCGATGAACACCACCGGAACCCAGCAGATGCTGGTGGCGCGGCATCCGGAGGGTGACTACCGCATTCCCTTTATCGTGGTGTGCGACGCATTCGACTCCGAGATGGTCCGGTATGCCGATCTGGTGCTGCCCGATACCACCTACTTCGAGCGTTTCGATGCGATCTCCATGCTCGATCGGCCCATCTCCGAGCCCGATGCTGCGGCCGACGCGATCCGGCATCCCCTGCTCAAGCCTGACCGGGATGTCCGCCCCTGGCAGGATGTCCTGATCGACCTGGCCGGTCGCCTGAAGTTTCCTGCTTTTGTCGACGAAGCGGGCAAGCCGAGATTCACCGGCTATGAGGATTTCATCCTGCGCTACGAACGTGCACCCGGCATCGGCTTTCTGTCCGGATTCCGGGGCAGCGATGGCAGCCAGTCCCTGGTGGGCGAGCCCAATCCGGATCAATGGCAGGCCTACATCCGCAACAAGGCCTTTCATGCGCATCACTGGCCCGACGCTCAGAAGTACATGCGCTTTGCCAACCGGGACTATCTCGAGGTCGCGGCGAAAGCGGGCTTCATCGGCAAGGCCGAGCCGATCGTGATGCAGATCTACAGCGAACCGCTGCAGAAGTTCAGGCTGGCGGGCCAGGGGCTCTACGATGGCCCATGCCCCGATCGTCCTGAAGACAAGGAACGACTGGTGCGCTACTTCGATCCATTGCCCATGTGGTACGCGCCGATCGAAATGGAGCGTACCGACGCGCAGCACGGGGCGGATGCCTTTCCCCTGCATGCCATCACGCAAAGACCCATGGTCATGTATCACTCCTGGGACAGCCAGAACGCCTGGCTGCGACAGATCGTTGCGCAGAACGCGCTCTACATGAACGCGCAGACCGCCGAGGCCATGGGACTGAACGACGGAGACTGGGTCCTGGTGGAGTCCATGCATGCACCGGTGGCGCCCCAGCCAGGAACGCCTGTGCATGCCCAGATGAGTTCATCGCAAGCACACCGACGGATTCGATGTCAGTTGCGCACCATGCAGGGCTGCGAACGCAACACCGTCTGGACCTGGAATGCCATTGGCAAGATGGCGGGGACCTGGGGTCTGTCCGAGGCGTCCGCGGAGTCCAACGCAGGTTTTTTGCTCAACCATCTGATCAGCGAGACCCTTCCTGAGCGCCCCGGGGAAGCCAGTCTCACCAACAGCGATCCGATCACCGGTCAGGCTGCCTGGTACGACCTGAAAGTGCGTGTCCGCAAGGATCCAGACCAGACGCCGCCCGTTGGCGCTGCGCGTGCAGGCGGTCTGGCACCGTCTGTGGGAGACTCGACATGAAACTCGGACTTGCGATCGATATCGATGCCTGCGTGGGCTGCCATGCCTGCGCCACCGCGTGCAAGGAATGGAATGGCGAGAGCCTGATGGCAGGCGGCGCACCGGACTATGACCCGCACGGCCCCGTGCCTGCAGGCGTTTGGTTCAATCGGGTCCGGCACTTCGAGGCCGGGGACTATCCCGAGAACAGGACGCTCAATGTGCCCATGTCCTGCATGCATTGCGAGCAGGCCGAGTGTGTGACGGTCTGCCCGACAGGCGCGTCCTACAAGCGCGCTGAGGATGGCATCGTGCTGATCGACCCCGAGAAATGCATGGGGTGCAACTACTGCGCCTGGGCCTGTCCCTATGGCGCACGTGAACTTGATGAACAGCAGGGCGTCATGCGCAAGTGCACCCTGTGCGTCGATCGCATCTACGATCAGGCCCTGCCCGAGGCGGAGCGGCAACCCGCCTGTGTCCTGGCCTGCCCGGCACATGCCCGTCATTTCGGCGATTACGACAATCCGGCCTCCAAGGTCTCCCTCCTGGCCCAAGAGCGCCAGGGCCAGTCCCTGCTGGAGTCGCTGGGCTACAAGCCCGTCAATCAGTATCTGCCGGCCCGGCCCAAGGCCCAGGTGCCGGCGCCCGCGCAGGTGCCCGCACCCGATACGCTGAAGAGGCGGCTGGCGTCCATGGTCAACACGCTCATCCGGCTCTGAGTCATGAAACCTGCGGCGTCTGAGTCATGAAGCCAGCCCTCTCTGTCATCTTTTTCACCGTCAGTTCCGGCGCAGGTCTGGGGCTTGCGATCTGGCTTGTGCTGGCCCAATGGGGGTGGGCCGCCGCAGGCGGGGCGCCAGCGGCCGATCATCCCTTGCTCCAATGGTCGGGCGGACTGTCGCTGGTTCTGGTGCTGGCCGGCCTCATGTCCTCGACCCAGCATCTGGCCAACCCGCGCAATGCATGGCGTTCGCTCGCGCGGATACGGAGTTCATGGCTGTCACGAGAGGCCCTGTGCGCTCTGCTGTGGTTGCCTGCGGCACTGCTGCATGGCGTGCTGAGCCAGCGTGGCGCATCGATCACCGCGCTGACCGGAGCGCTTCTTCTTGTGTTGTCGGTGGCGACCGTGATCTGTACCGCCATGATCTATGCCTGTCTGCGGACCGTTCCCCGTTGGCGCACCTGGCATACCCCGGTGATTTATCTGCTGCATGCGCTTGTGTCGGGAGGACTGCTCTGGGCCCTCCTGCGGCAGGCAACCGGTGCTCCCGGAGGGCTGAGCAATGGCGGCTTGCTGCTCAGCCTTCTGGCCCTGACTCTGACGGTCACGCTTCTTTTTGAGGCGAAGTTTTCGGAGCGGGTGACGGCGACGCTTAACCAGGCGATTGGGGTGCCGGTCGAGGCTGCGGCCGGCCATGTGCAGGGCCGGGTCCGATTGCTCGATACCGGCCATGCCCATCGAACCTTTCTGACCGACGAATTCGGATTCGTCGTCGCCCGTGAACAGGCCTTGCGACTGCGCGCGCTGATGGTCCTGCTGACAACGGTGTTTCCGGTGTTGCTGCTACTGCTCGCACCGCCCGTCGCTCCTGTGCTGGCAGCAGTCGCGCTGATGTTCCTCTCAGGTGTGCTGATCCACCGCTGGCTGTTCTTTGCGCAGGCTGAGCATGTGGTGCGGCTCTATCACGGTCAATCCAGGGTTTGAAGTCCTTTTCGCTGCCGATTCTGCGCTGGGCGCCCCAGTGGCGTGAGCCCGGAACAATCCGTGCGGATCTGCTGGCGGGTCTGACCAATGCCATCGTGGTCTTGCCCCAGGGCTTTGCCTTCGCGACGATTGCGGGCATGCCGGTCCAGTACGGCTTGTATGCCGCGATGGTGCCCTGTCTGGTGGCGGCCCTCTTTGGTTCGAGCCGGCTCATGGTCACCGGCCCGGCCAATGCGATTTCACTGACCACCCTGGCGCTGCTCGGACCGCTGGCCGAACCGGGAAGTGCCCGGTATGTCGAGCTTGCGATCACCCTGGCCTTTCTCGTGGGGGTGGTGCAACTGGTGCTTGGTCTGGTTCGTGCGGGCCGGTTCGTGGACATCGTGCCGCATTCGGTGATCGTGGGATTCACCGCCGGAGCTGCAGTGCTGATTGCCGTGGCACAGCTTGGCCCCTTTCTTGGCATTGAACTGCCGCGCGGGCTGTCCGTGTTGTCCACCTTTGAGAGTCTGGCGGCACGCTTTGGAGAAATCCGGATGCTGGCCCTCGCCAGCGGCCTGATCACGGTGGCCACGATCATCGCCTGGAAACCCTGGAACCGGAAGCTTCCCGCGGTGCTGGTCGGCGTGATTGCGGGGAGCGTGGCTGCAGCGGTTCTGCAACAGCTCTGGCCGCAGCTTGAAGCGGTCAGGGTCATTCCCCCGCTGCCCGCTGTCGTGCCGCCGCTGTCCTGGCCCGATCTGTCTCTGAACACGCTGGCCCTGTTGCCGGGAGCCGTCGCGGTGATGACCTTGCTGGCCCTCACCGAAGCGCTGGCGATCGCGAGGGCCGTGGCGCTCAAGTCGAAGGATGCCTTTGACGACAGTCAGGAGTTCAGGGCCCAGGGCTTGTCCAACATTGCGGGCAGCTTCTTTTCGGCCTTTCCGACCAGCGGGTCATTCAACCGATCCGGGGTCAACATCGTCAGCGGTGCCCGCACGCCCCTGGCAGCAGCAAGCGCTTCGGTCTTTCTGGTGGGCCTGCTGCTGATGGTCGGGCCGCTGGCGACCTGGCTGCCTTATTGCGTGGTCGCAGGCCTGCTCTTCATGGTGGCCTGGGGGCTGATCGACCGGCCTGAAATTGCACGGATCTGGCGTGAGGATGTCTCCGGACGACTGCCGCTGGTCGCCACCTTCGTGGCCACGATCACGCTGTCCCTCGAGTGGGCCATCCTGATTGGCCTGCTGAGTGCATGGCTTGCACGTCGATTCCATCGCAGCGCTGATTCCGGTCATTGAAGGCCAGCGGGCGGCGCCCGGCTAGAATTCGGGATGGACCGGCTTACTGCGCAACTCAACCCAGAACAGCTCGCGGCAGTGACCCTGCCTCATGAGCACGCCCTCATTCTCGCTGGCGCGGGCAGCGGAAAGACCCGGGTGCTTACCACCCGGATCGCCTGGCTGATTCAGAATGGGCATGTGTCCCCGGCTGGAGTGCTTGCGGTCACCTTTACCAACAAGGCTGCCCGGGAAATGCTCGCGCGGCTTTCGGCCATGATGCCGCTCAATCCGAGAGGCATGTGGATCGGGACCTTTCACGGATTGTGCAATCGGCTCCTGCGGGCACATCACCGTGACGCCGCCTTGCCTCAGACCTTCCAGATCCTCGATTCGGCAGATCAGCTCTCGGCCATCAAGCGATTGATGAAGGCCCTGAACGTGGATGATCAACGCTATCCGCCGCGGCAGGTTCAGCATTTCATCAATAGTGCCAAGGAAGAGGGCCTGCGGGCCCGCGACATTGAAATTGTCGATGACTTCAACCGCAAGCATGTCGAGCTGTATGCGGCCTACGATGATCAGTGCCAGCGGGAAGGAGTGGTCGATTTTCCGGAATTGCTGCTGCGTTCGCATGAGTTGCTCGAGCGACATCTGCCTTTGCGTCAGCACTATCAGGCCCGGTTCTCCCATATCCTGATCGACGAGTTCCAGGACACCAACACGCTGCAGTACAAATGGATCAAGCTGCTTTCAGGTCCGCGCAGTGCCGTGTTTGCGGTGGGGGATGACGATCAGTCCATCTATCGTTTTCGCGGCGCAAACATCGGCAACATGGCGGCCTTCGAGCGTGAGTACGGGGTCAGGAACCTCGTCAAGCTCGAGCAGAACTACCGCTCGCAGGGTCACATCCTCGATTGTGCGAATACCCTGATTCGCAACAACACCTCCCGGCTCGGCAAGGAACTCTGGACCGATGCCGGTCAGGGCGAGCCCGTGCGCATCCACGAGGCGCTGGCCGATACCCTCGAAGCGCAGTGGTTGATTGAAGAGGTGCGCGGCCTGATCAATGAAGGTTGGGCGCGCAGTGATATTGCCGTCCTGTATCGCTCCAACGCGCAGTCGCGGGTCCTCGAACATGCGATCAATGCAGCCGGCATTCCGTATCGGGTCTATGGCGGGCTGCGCTTTTTCGAACGGGCCGAGGTCAAGCATGCGCTGGCCTACCTGCGCCTCATGGAAAACGCAGCCGATGACACGTCCTTCCTGCGGGTTGTGAACTTTCCTGCGCGGGGGATCGGGGCCCGTTCAATCGAGCAGTTGCAGGATGCGGCGCGATCGGCACAGGCCTCGCTCTTCGATGCCACTGCAGCGCTTGCAGGTGCAGCGGGTACCAAGCTGCAGGGCTTTGCCCAGCTGATCGCGCGACTTCGGCACGAAACCGCGTCACTTCCGTTGCCCGAGGTGGTGGAGCATGTGATCGAACGCAGCGGGCTCATCCAGCACTATCAGTCGGAACGTGAGGGTCAGGAGCGCATCGAAAACCTTCGAGAACTTGTCAATGCCGCTGCCGCTTTTCTTGCCGAGCAGGGGGTTGATGGTCAGATGCCTTCAAACATCGGCCTGTCCGACGAGGTGCTCACCCTGACACCTCTGGCCGCATTCCTGTCCCACGCCTCGCTCGAAGCCGGCGACAACCAGGCCCAGGAGGGGACGGATGCCCTGCAGCTGATGACGGTGCACTCGGCCAAGGGCCTTGAATTCGACGGAGTCTTCATCACCGGTCTGGAGGAAGGTCTGTTTCCGCATGAGAACTCCATCCAGGAGGTGGAAGGTCTCGAGGAGGAGCGCCGGCTGATGTATGTGGCGATCACGCGGGCACGCAAGCGACTCTATCTGTCGCTGTCCCAGACTCGCATGCTGCATGGTCAGACCCGGTACAACCTGAGATCGCGCTTTCTCGAGGAGTTGCCCGAGGAGCATCTGAAATGGCTCACGCCCCGGGTGGGCCGTGAGCGGTCCGACTGGGGCGGATCAGGGCAGGGCGGCTGGCGCGGTGGCGGCTGGGCGGGCGACTCCGGACGTTCGAGGAGCTTTGGGACGCAGAGTCAGCGCACCCTCGAGATGCCTTCTTACGTGTCTGCAGATGACCAGCGCGCCGCAGACCGCTTTGATCGGGGTCTGTCCTGGCGGATCGGGCAGACGGTGGCCCATGCACGATTCGGCGAGGGCGTGATCCTTGCCATCGAAGGTTCGGGCACAGACGCCCGCGTGCAGGTCAACTTCGGCCGTCAGGGGGTCAAGTGGCTTGCCCTGTCCGTGGCGCGCCTCGAGGCTGTCCGTTGATCCGACAGCCCCCTGATGAACAGGAATGTCGCCCGATGATCAGGAATCTCGGCTGATCGGATCGTCGGGTGGCGGTTCGCCGATTGCGTCTCGATAGGTAGGCCAGAACGAGCAGTACAGGCTGGTCAGCATCACCAGCGACAGTGGTGTGACAAGCAGGGTCATGAGCGTGCTGCCCACAATGCCCTTGAGCATCTGGACCGCAATTGAGGCGGCCACCGCGATGGCGAACCATCCCAGCATGAAGACAGCAAAGACCCATTTGTTGCGCCAGACAGCGACCAGACTGAAAAACATGGCCTTGGCTGCCGATTGTCCGTGCCAGACGACAAAGAGCGGCGCGTACCACATCGACATCTGGACAGGTGCATAGAGCGCACCGAAGACCAATGCAGCGATGACCAGTGAACTGTCGTTGATGGAGGGGTCATTGCTCGCAATGGCTCCGGTGGCCATCCGGAACAGGGTGCCGCCGTCAGCCACCAGGCTGAGCGCGAGAACGGCGGAGGTCAGGACACAGTTGATTGCGCCCAGCAGAAACAGTGCTTTCAGGTGCCGGCCACCTTCGGTACGCAGTCCGTCGAACAGCACCAGGGGCCCTGGGCGCTCCTCGCGGGTGCTCATGCGCACGCCCTGCATGTAGCCCGCCGAGAGGGCGGGGGTCAGAAACAGGGGAGCAAAACTGCCCACCAGCGGCAGGACCGATGGAAGCAACAGGGTGAGCACGAAGAAGACCGTGAGCCCGATCAGCGCGAAGGGCATGCGCTTCATCAGCCTGAAGCCCTCGAGTACCCAGCGCCAGCCCTGGAGGGGTGCCAGCCGATTGACCTGCATGATCAGTCGATCCTTGTCATGAATTCACGCCGCAGGCGCAGGATCCGTTCAAAGTGACCCGGGTCCTTTGGTGCCAGCAAGTGCGCTGGTCGAGGCAGATGCCAGTCGGCCAGTCGCGAGATCCAGAAGCGTAACGCAGCCGCGCGCAGCAGGGTCGGCCAGGCATCCCGTTCCGCTGCTGTCGGGACTCTCACGCCGCGGTAGCCGTCAAGCAGGGCCTTGAGCCTCGGCGGGTCGAACGCACCGGTCGACGCTTCGATGCACCAGTCGTTGCATGTGACCGCAAGATCGAACATCCAGGTGTCAGTGCCAGCGAAATAGAAGTCGAAGATACCGCTCAGGCTGCTCCCCTCGAAGAGCGCATTGTCCCTGAACAGATCGGCATGAACCGGGCCTCGCGGCAGGTCTGCACTGGCCTGGCTGGCTGCGAAAGTCTGCTGCAGCGTCAGCTCGTCGAGCAGGAGCCTCGACTGTTCAGGCGCAAGCAGCCCGCGCAACTGCTCGCCAGTCCGAAGGCACCAGTCCAGACCCCGAGGGTTCGGCAGGGGGTCTGCAAGGTCGCGGGCGACCAGATGCATGCGGGCCAGTGCATCTCCGATCGCACGGCATTGGATGGCATCGGCATGCTCGACGCTGCGTCCAGGCAGGCGCCTGACCAGTGCGGCCGGCAGGCCTGCCAGCATCGCCTGCAACGCCCCGTCCCGTCGGACCTGCGGCCCCGGGCAAGGCAACCCGGCGTCGGCCAGGCGCTGCATCAATCGCAGGCAGAAGTCGATCTGGGGCGCTTGCATGCGCTCGAACAGGGTCAAGACCCATCGCCCGTGGCGGGTATCGACAAAATAGTTGGTGTTTTCGATGCCTGCCGCGATGCCCTGGAAGCCCAGCAGTTCACCGGCATCCGTGCCCTCGAGCCAGACCTCCAGCGATGCGGCGTCGATCACCGTGAACACTGCCATGACGGCGCAATCTCAGAGAGAAAGGTTGGATTCGCGGTCACGCGCCGTGGCATAGAAACCGCGCGACTGATAGAAGTCGAAAATCGCCTCGACCACCTGAGCTGGCTCGTCGATCACTCGCATCAGATCAAGGTCTTCGGGCGAGATCATGCCTTCTGCCAGCAAGGTGTTGCGCATCCAGTCAAGCAGTCCGCTCCAGAAGTGCTGGCCCATCAGGATGACCGGAATCCGTCTTCCGGTGCGGGTCTGGATCAGGGTCAGCATTTCGAGCAGTTCATCGAGCGTGCCAAACCCCCCGGGCGCAGCAACGAAGGCACTTGCATACTTGGCAAAGGCCACCTTCCTCGCGAAGAAGTGTCGGAAGGTGAGCGAGATGTTCTGATGAGGATTGCTGACCTGCTCGTGGGGAAGCACGATGTTCAGGCCAACCGAGGGAGACTTGCCTGCATGGGCGCCTTTGTTCGCCGCCTCCATGATGCCCGGACCTCCCCCCGAGATGACCGCAAAGCCGGAGTCCGACAGCAATCGTGCAAGGTCGACCGTACGCTCGTACCAGAGCGATCCCGGCGGTGTCCGGGCGCTTCCGAAGATGGATACCGCAGGGCGGATCTCGGCGAGTCGCTCGGTCGCCTCGACGAACTCTGAAATAATTCCGAGCACATGCCAGGATTCACGGGCCTTGACGGCCGTGGACCGCTCAGGCTGCGTGAGGGCACGCAGTGCCGGCACGTTCTTGCGAGTCGTCATGTCGGAAACATCATTGCTGCTGGTGGACGGGTCAAGTTACCTGTACCGCGCCTTTCATGCCTTGCCTGACCTGCGCAACGCGCAGGGCGAGCCGACCGGCGCCATTTACGGAATGGCCGCGATGCTACGCAGGCTGCGCGGCGAGGGCAAACTGGCCGTCCCGGCGACCCATGGCGCGGTGATCTTCGACGCACCGGGCAAGACCTTCCGCGACGATCTGTACGACCAGTACAAGGCCAACCGGGCCTCCACGCCCGCCGATCTGGCGCTCCAGATTCCGGCCATCCATGCAATGGTGCGTGCGATGGGATGGCCACTCATCATGATGCCCGGCATCGAGGCCGACGATGTCATCGGCACGCTGGCCGAGCGGGCCTGGCGCCAGGGTGTGCGCACGGTGATTTCCACCGGTGACAAGGACATGGCGCAGCTGGTCAATGACCATGTCACGCTGATCAACACCATGACGCGGGACAACGGCCCGCCTGAGCGGCTCGACCGTGAAGGGGTGATCGCCAAGTTTGGCGTACCGCCCGAGCGGATCATCGACTGGCTGACGCTGGTGGGCGATGCGGTTGACAATGTGCCGGGCGTCAGCAAGGTCGGTCCCAAGACCGCCGTCAAGTGGCTGCAGCAGTACGGATCGCTGGATGCCCTCATCGAACGCGCGCAGGAGGTTTCGGGCGTGGTGGGCCAGAATCTCAGGGAGGCCTTGCCCTGGCTACCGACTGCGCGGCAGTTGGTCACCATCGTGGTCGATTGTGACCTGGGGCCGGAGTGGTCTCAGGAGGGGGTGGGCGAGGCGCTGCGACTGCAGCCTGAAGACGATGCGAGCCTGTTGGCCCTGTTCGATCGCTACGGCATGAAGAGCCTGCGCCGTGAGGTGGCCGAGCGTTCAGGGCTGGCTTCGGCCAGGAGCGTGCCTCTGGCGGACGTACGCAGCGATTCCGTGGCAGCAGGCGCAAATCCAGTGCGGGAGGGTTCATCGGACCCGCTGCCCGGTGCGCCTGCCGAGCTTCATTACGAGACCGTGCTCGCAGAGGCAGACCTTGAGCGCTGGATGCAGGTGATCGAAGGCGCGCCGCTGGTGGCCTTCGATACCGAGACCACGTCGCTCGACCCCATGAAGGCCGAACTGGTGGGTCTGTCCCTGTCGGTGCAAACCGGGAGCGCGTGCTACATCCCGGTGGCGCACGCCTATGCGGGAGCACCCGAACAGATGCAGCGCGAACGGGTGCTCAACCGATTGAAGCCCTGGCTGGAAAGCAGCCAGCATCTCAAGGTCGGGCAGAACCTCAAGTACGACCTGCACGTGCTTGAAAACCACGGCATCCGCATGCAGGGCATCGCACACGACACCCTGTTGCAGTCCTATGTGCTTGAGGCGCATCGAACCCACGGCATGGATGCCCTCGCTCAGCGTCATCTGGGCAGGACCACCACGACCTATGAGCAGGTCGCTGGCAAGGGGGCAGCCCAGATCGGCTTCGATCAGGTCGCCATCGAACAGGCCACCCACTATGCGGCCGAAGATGCCGAGGTGACATTTCAGCTGCATACCGTGTTGCATCCCCGGCTGCAGGAGGAGCCCCGGCTGCTCGATGTCTATCAGCGGATCGAGATGTCCGCGATGCCGGTGCTGCAGGCCATGGAACGTCACGGCGTGCTGATCGACTCCGAAGCCTTGCAGCGCCAGTCAACCGAACTGGCCGAGCAGCTGCTGCGACTGGAGAGCGAGGCTCACGCCCTCGCAGGCCAGCCCTTCAATCTGGCCTCACCCAAGCAGCTTGGAGAAATCCTGTTCGGCAAGCTCGGCCTGCCCGCGGTCAAGAAAACCGCAAGCGGTGCGCCTTCGACGGACGAGGAAGTGCTCGAAAAGCTGGCATTGGACTATCCCCTGCCGCGCCTGCTGCTGTTGCATCGCTCTGCTTCCAAGCTCAAATCGACCTACACGGACAAGTTGCCGCGTATGGTGCATCCGCGAACCGGGCGCGTTCACACCAGTTTTTCGCAGGCCACGGCGGTCACGGGCCGGCTCTCGTCGACCGACCCCAACCTGCAGAACATTCCGATCCGGACGCCGGAGGGACGACGGATCCGCGAAGCCTTCATCGCACCGCCCGGATACCGTCTCGTGTCCGCCGACTACTCCCAGATCGAGCTGCGGATCATGGCTCATGTCTCGGGCGACGCCAGCCTTCGAAGCGCGTTTGCGCAGGGACAGGATGTTCATCGCGCGACTGCGGCCGAGGTGTTTGGCGTGCCGATCGAGGCGGTCAGCAGCGAGCAGCGGCGCTATGCAAAGTCCATCAATTTCGGTCTGATCTATGGCATGAGCGCCTTCGGCCTGGCGGCGCAGCTCGGCATCGAGCGTGATGCGGCGCGCAACTGGATCGAGCGCTACTTTGCACGTTACCCGGGTGTCGCGCGCTATATGGAGGACACCCGCAAGCAGGCCAAGGAACGCGGTTTTGTCGAGACGGTCGCGGGGCGCCGGCTTTGGCTCCCCGAGATCAACTCCCCCAACGGACCACGTCGGGGGGCTGCGGAACGTCAGGCGATCAATGCGCCCTTGCAGGGGACCGCCGCCGATGTTGTCAAGCTCGCCATGGTTGCCGTCCATGCCTGGCTGCTTGAGCAGCGTCTCGAAAGCCGCCTGATCCTGCAGGTGCATGACGAGCTCGTCCTTGAAGTGCCTGAATCCGAGGTGCCGATTGTGAGCACGCACCTGCCCCGGATCATGGCCGAGGTGCACCCCCTGGAGGTGCCCCTGCTCGCCGAGGTGGGCGTTGGGGTCAATTGGGAGCAGGCCCACTGAGCTCGGTTATTCTCGATCCCCACTGTCGAGCGTGGACGCACCCCGGCCGGAGTGCCCCCGCCCAGACGACACCGAAAGCCGACGAGGACCGCCATGAACCCTGACCTGAAACCCCTTCGCGGCCATGCCGCAGCCCCGGACGCCCTGGATCCGGATCTTGCCGTACTGGTCCCCGCCGTCGGACTGCAGCGCAGAGGATTCGTGGCAGGCTCCCTCACTGCGGGATTTGCTGCCTCGGTTGCGCCAAGCGGCGCGCTTCTCGCCCAGACCATCACGACACCTGCCGATGGCCTGCGCGCCGAGGCCGTGAGCATTCCGATGGCTGATGGAACCCTGGTGCCGGGTTATCTGGCGGCGCCGCGAACCTTCCGTCGTACGCCCATCGTGCTGGTCGTGCAGGAGATCTTCGGTGTGCATGAGCACATTCGCGACGTCTGCCGGCGGCTTGCCCGGGCGGGCTACTGCGCCATCGCCCCCGAGCTCTTCTTTCGTCAGGGTGACCCCGCCCGACTCGAGTCGGCGGCGGAGATCGTCAAGACCCTTGTGCCGCGCGTGACCGATGCTCAGGTCATGTCCGACCTCGACGCCACCGTGGCATTCGGCCGCGCGAATGGCGGAGACGATACACGCCTTGCCATCACCGGCTTTTGCTGGGGTGGGCGAATCACCTGGCTCTATGCAGCCCACAATCCGGATGTGAAAGCGGCAGTTGCCTGGTACGGTCGATTG
>JBMSOD010000030.1:0-19429 GCA_049422085.1 Burkholderiaceae bacterium | reverse complement strand
ATGATGATGGCGGGAGCCTGGCTGCTGACCCGGTCGGTTCCCGCGGATTTGAACCGGAGACCCACATGACCGCACCGTCCCCCGATCGTCGTTCCGTTCTTGGCCAGATTGGCGCGGCTGCTGTCGCAGGCCTGGCTGGAGCCCCCCTCGCTGCGGTCTCGTCCGATGCCAGGGCGCAGGCGGCATGGCCCACCAAACCGGTGCGACTGATTGTTCCCTTTCCGCCTGGCGGAGGCACTGACGCCTTTGCCCGGCCGCTTGCCAAGGTGCTGACTGCCTCTCTGGGTCAACCTGTGGTGATCGACAACCGCGGCGGCGCGGGAGGCACGCTCGGGGCCGAGCTGGCAGCCAAGTCGCCACCTGACGGTTACACATTCCTCGTCGGTGCAGTCCATCACACCATTGCCGTCAGCATGTATCCCAAGCTGGGCTACGACCTGCAGAAGGACTTGATGCCGGTCACGATGCTGTCCTCGGTGCCGAATGTGCTGGTGGTCAATCCCCAGAAGCTCAAGATGCGAACGCACAAGGAATTTCTGGACTATGCGCGGGCCAATCCGGGCAAGCTCAACTTTGCTTCGGCAGGCAATGGCACGGCGCATCAGCTCACAGTCGAGCTCTACAAGACGCTCACACGAACCTTCATGACCCACATCCCCTATCGGGGGGCGGGTCCGGCACTGCAGGACCTGTTGGCGGGCCAGGTCGACTTCATGTTCGATGGCCTGGGCAGTGCCATGCCCTTCATCCGCAACGGCCGTCTGGTTCCGCTCGCCGTCACCAGCGAAAAGCGCTCCTTTGCCCTGCCGGAAGTGCCTTCCTTTGACGAGCTCGGTGTCAAGGGCTACGACGCACGGACCTGGTATGCACTCTGGGCGCCGACAGGAACGCCCAAGGACACTGTTCTGAAGATGCAGCAGGCTGTGGCTGCGGCGTTTCAGGGCAAGGAGCTCTCCGAGACCTGGAAGCAGCTGGGTGCCGATCAGGGCGGCGGCACGCCCGAATCCATGGCGCAGTATGTTGACGTCGAGGTCCGCAAGTGGGCCAAGGTGGTCAAGGACTCCGGCGCCAAACTTGATTGAGTTTCAGGCCTCGTGCCTGATCACAGAACCATGAACGACAATCTCTTTGCGATCCTGTCTGCGCGCTTTCCTGCCGACCGCAAGGCCTGCGCCATCGAAACCACCGACGGACAGTACTGGAGCTGGCAAGACCTTGACTTCGCCAGTGCGCGAATCGCCAACCTGCTCAAATCGCTCAGACTGCCCGCGGGCTCGAGGGTTGCGGTTCAGGTCGACAAATCGGTCGAGGCGGTCTGTCTCTATCTGGCGACCCTGCGCGCCGGCCATGTCTTTCTGCCGCTCAACTCGGCCTATCAGTCGACCGAGATCGACTATTTCCTGCAGGATGCAGAGCCGGCGGTGGTGGTGTGTTCGCCATCGGCCCTGAGCTGGATCGAACCACTGGCCAGGGCGCGGGGTGCGCGACGGGTGTACACCCTGTCCGATCGTGGCACGGGCAGCCTGCTCGAGGCCGCCGCGCCCTTCCCGGACCGATGCCCGGCCGCGCGCAAGCAGGCGAGCGACATGGCCGCCATCCTGTACACCTCGGGCACCACCGGCCGCAGCAAGGGCGCCATGCTGTCGCATGGCAACCTGTCGAGCAATGCCCTGATGCTCGACACCTACTGGCGCTGGCGAGCGGGCGATGTGCTGCTGCATGCGTTGCCCATTTTCCATGTCCACGGACTGTTCGTTGCCTTGCATGGCGCGCTGCTTGCCGGCGCCCGCATGATCTGGATGAACCGCTTCGATCCGAAAGCGGTGGTGGCGCATCTGCCCCGCACAACGGTGTTCATGGGTGTGCCCACCATGTATGTGCGCTTGCTCGACGAACCTGCATTCGACGCCAATGCGGTACGCAACATGCGGCTTTTCGTCTCGGGTTCGGCACCGCTCCTGACCGAGACCTTCCGCCAGTTCGAGGCCCGAACGGGGCAGCGCATCCTCGAGCGCTATGGCATGAGCGAGACGGTCATGCTGACCTCCAATCCCTACGACGGTAACCGGGTGGCCGGGACGGTGGGTCTGCCGCTGCCTGGTGTGTCTGCCAGGGTGGTCGACGACAAAGGCGAACTCTGCGGCTGCGGTGAAATTGGCGGGATTCAGGTGCGTGGTCCCAATGTCTTTGGCGGTTACTGGCGCATGCCTGAAAAAACCCGGGAAGAGTTCACGACTGATGGCTGGTTCAAGACCGGCGATGTAGGCCGCTGGGACGAAAACGGCTACCTGAGCATTGTGGGGCGCAGCAAGGACCTGATCATCAGTGGCGGCTACAACGTCTACCCCAAGGAAATCGAGTCCTACCTCGACGACATGCCCGGTGTCGTCGAGTCGGCCGTGATTGGTGTGCCCCATCGGGATTTTGGCGAGGCGGTCACTGCGGTCGTGGTGCGCGCCTCCGGCGCTTCGCTCAATGAGGCGGAGATCATTGCCCAACTCAAGACCCGGATCGCGTCGTTCAAGGTGCCCAAGCGCGTGCATGTGGTGGATGAACTGCCGCGCAATGCCATGGGCAAGGTCCAGAAAAACGAGTTGCGCAAGCGCTTTTCTGGCTGAGCTGGTCAAACCGGCTTCAGCGGCCCTCCCAGGCCTTGAAGAGCATGTAGAGCGCGAGTGCCAGCAAGAGCGCAGCAAACACGCGCTTGAGGGTCTGCGTAGGCAGCGCATGCGCCACGCGCGCCCCAAGGGGCGCCGTGAACACGCTGGCAATCGATATCGCGGCGAGCGCGGGCAGGTAGATATAGCCCAGGGTCGCTGACGGCAGATCGGCATTCCAGCCCGAGACCACATAGCCTGCGGCCCCGGCCAGAGCGATCGGAAAGCCGCAGGCGGCGCTGGTTGCCACAGCCTGCTGCATGGGCACGCTTCGTTTGACAAGGAAGGGTACGGTCAGAAAGCCGCCGCCTGCGCCAAGGACGGCAGACAACGCACCGATCACGCTGCCCATGCCGAACATGCCAGCCGAAGAAGGCAGGCTTCCTTCGGCCTGAGGGGGCTTGCCCCCGAGCATCTTGAGCGCCGAAAAGCCCAGAAACAGCCCGAAGAACAGCGCAAGCAGGCGGCCGGGCAGTGCGCCTGCAAACTGGGCGGCTACGAGCGAACCCAGCAGGATTCCCGGTGCCAGCGCGCGTGCTGCATCCCAGCGAACCGCCCCTCGGCGGTGATGGGCCCTGACGCTCGAGATCGAAGTAAAGGCGATGGTGGTGAGCGAGGTGGCGATGGCCACCTTGATCACCTGCTCAGCAGCAAAGCCCTGCGCGCTCAGCAGCATGGTCATGAAGGGCACCATGAGCATGCCGCCTCCGATACCGAGAAGGCCTGCTGCGAAACCGGCAAAGGCGCCCAGAGCCAGCAGCAGGGCGATCGTGAAGGCGTCCATGGGGGCTCGCAGAAAGGGAAGGGCACCCCGCCTGTGCCGTTCGATCATCATCCTGAACCGTGAAGTTCAGGTCGGCCGCCGGGGGCATCACATCAGGTGCGTCCGCGCAATGGGACGCGCACAACAGTGACGCTCGTCATTCCCTGCGACCTGGGTGCTTTCGCATTGGTTCAAGGAATGTTTGACCGTAGCGAACACTGCAGGGTGTGCCCCGATGGTACCGCAGCGCGGTGCGACGGATCGGGTACAGCGACGGGCGCACTCAAGCCCGCACGGGGGCCGTGCTCAGCGCAGGCCGTGCTCAGCCCGCCGGGGCCGTGCTCAGAACAGGGATTCCTGACGACGCAGTTCAGCGTCGATCTCGGCGGTCAGACGGCGCACGCGTTTTTGCGCGTCGGCCGCGGCCGGGTCCTGGCCCGCAGGGGTCTGCGCGCCAAGGCGCAGTCCGACCAGTTCGTTGGCCAATTGCAGGGCGGCCATGACGGCGATCCGATCGGTGCCCACCACACGACCCGAGTCGCGCAGGGCGCACATGCGCTCATCCACGGCACGGGCAGCATCGATGAGTTGAGCCTTGCCTTCGGCCGGCACGGCGAGTCGGTAGTCGCGATCGAGGATGCGGACGGAGATCTGTTCCATGCTCAGTGTGACGCTGGGTTGTCGGACGCATCCCGCCCGGGGTCCATCGAAGGCGTCTCAGCGACCAGACCAAGGGGCAGCTGCGCTTCGTCGTTGCGGGGGAGTCGGTCGAGAACGGCCTGCACACGGGTGCGGGCCTCGCCCATGCGGGCCTTGAGCTGGGTATGCCTTGAGCTCGCCTGCTCGAGGTCTGCCCGCAGGGACTGGTTTTGCTCGGACAACCGGCGCACCACCGCCAGGAGTTGCTCGATACGTGCCTCGAGCTCGGAAAGATCCTGATCCATCGACTGATGGTAGGGATTCGGTCATTCAGGGTCAAGCCGGACCACCCGATCCCGCTCGGTTAGGATCGCCCCATGGATCGTTTTCTTGCATCGTGGCTGCCCGGGCTCAGACGCTCTGCCCTGTGGTTCGGGGCAGCGCTGATGGTGCTGCTTCTTCTGCTCAGGGCGGGCCCTGTGCATGCCCAGTCCCGCCTGCTTGATGTGGTGCGCGCAACGCCCGCAATCGGCGCGCAGCGGGTCGATGCCCTCGAGATCGAGTGGGTGGCGGATCGGCAGGCGGTGGCCGCGGGCGAGACGCTCTGGCTGGCCTTGCGCCTGAAGCATGACCCCGATTGGCATACCTATTGGCAGAACCCGGGGGATTCCGGTCTGCCCACGACCTTGCGTGTCGAGGGTCTTTCCGGGGCAGCGATCGGGGATCTGATGTGGCCGGTGCCAATGCGGCTCTGGGTCGGGCCCCTGGCCAATTACGGCTACGAGGGCGAAGTCCTGCTTCCCATGCAGCTCAAGCTGCCGGCCACCTGGGCCGACGGACAGCAGACCGTTGCCCTGACAGCCCAGGCGTCCTGGCTGATCTGTCGTGAAGTCTGCATTCCCGGCGAGGCGAGGCTCGCCCTTGAGATCCCGATCCGGTCGCAGGGCGATCCGGTGCGCGAGTCATCGCATGCCGAAAAAATCCGCCAGGCGCTCGCGCAGGTGCCCGATCCCGCGAAGGCGTTGACAGGCCAGTGGGTGAGACACGCCGGGGGAGTAGCGCTCAGCGTGACCACCGCACCATCCTCCGCTGCGGTCATCGACCCGGCCCAGGCCCAGCAGACCCCACGCACGGTGGAATTCTTCCCGGCCCGTGCGGGCTGGCTCTCTGCGCCCGCTCCACAGCGCCTGCTGCATCAGGAAGGAGGCTGGCGCCTCGAGCTTGTTCCGGTCGATGGTGCCCGAATCGAGCCAGGCGATGTCATCGAGGGCGCACTAAGGATTGATTCCAGGATCGTCTGGCTACGTGCGGGTGCCGGGCGGGGTGGCTTGCCAGAGGGCAGGCTCGTGTCTGTGGCCGATCGACCCACCGGCGCTCGGGCCCATGCGGACGGGCAGGCTGCGCCGCTTGATCCCGGCACCTGGGTCATCGCGATGCTGCTTGCCGCCATCGGAGGGCTCATCCTGAACCTGATGCCCTGCGTTTTTCCGGTCGTCGGTCTCAAGCTCGCCTCGCTGGCAGGCGGGGATCCCCACTCTCCCGCCGGACGGGCGGCCTTGCGAAGCGGGCTGTGGGCCTTCGTCCTCGGTATTCTGGTCTGCTTTGCCGCGCTGGCGGGGCTCATGATCGGATTGCGCTCGGCGGGGGCAGCCATCGGCTGGGGGTTCCAGCTGCAGTCCCCGGTCTTTGTCGCTGGGATGGCCCTGCTTTTCATTGCGGTGGGACTGAACTTCTCGGGTGTGTTCGAGATCGGCATGAGCCTCACACGGCTCGGCCAGCTGGAGGTGAACCGCCCCGCCCCTCCTGGCGAACCCTCCGGAACCGGGGCGATCTCCAGGCCCGTGGCACAGCACCGTCTGAGCGCTTTTCTGTCGGGGGTACTCGCGGTGCTTGTGGCCACGCCCTGCACAGCGCCCTTCATGGGCTCAGCCGTGGGTTTGACCCTGACCATGCCAGGCTGGGCGGCCCTCGGGGTGTTCCTGGCGGTTGGCGCCGGGATGGCGCTGCCTTACCTGCTGCTGGGCTGGTGGCCCCAGGCCCTGTCCCGTTTGCCGCGGCCCGGGCCCTGGATGCAGACCCTGCGTTCCCTGCTGGCTTTTCCGATGTATGCCAGTGCCGCCTGGCTGGTGTGGGTTCTGGCCCAGCAGAGCGGGCCGGACGCTGTCCTGAACGTCCTTCTCGCGGGCGTGGCACTGGCCCTGGCTGCCTGGGCATGGCATCGGCGTGCGTTCGCACGCACTGCGGGCATGCGCACTGGATGGTCACTGGTGACGGCAGGCGCACTTGCACTGACCGGGCTGCTCTGGTCCTCGATGGATGCGACCACAGCGCCGGAGCGTGCCGCCCCGGGCACAGCTGCCCAGGCATCGGGAGCAACATCTGCAACGCCCGCGACGGCGCAGGCGCCCGAACAGGCCCCTGTCTGGACCCCCTGGAGCGAGGCGGGGGTGCGTGCCGCACTGGAGTCAGGGCGGCCTGTATTTGTCGATTTCACTGCAGCCTGGTGTGTGAGCTGCCAGGCCAACAAGAAGCTGGTCCTCGAGACGACGAAGGTCAGGCAGGCATTCGCCGCCCAGGGCGTCGCCCTGTTTCGGGCTGACTGGACGCGACAGGATCCTCTCATCACTGCCGAGCTCGCCAGGCACGGGCGCAATGGCGTCCCGCTCTATCTGGTTTATCTTCCTGCAGGCGCGACGCCACGGATCCTGCCCGAACTGCTGACCGTGGCCACCGTCATCGAGGCGCTTCAACCCTGAGTTCTGCTCACTTCATCCTGCGAATCCCGTCATGCCCGTCATCGCTGTCGTGAATCCCAAAGGAGGCGTGGGCAAGTCCACGCTGGCCACCCAGGTTGCAGGCTATTTCGCCTCGCGAGGTCATCCGGTCATGCTCGGTGATATCGATCGGCAAGGTTCCTCGCGAGACTGGCTGGCCATCCGTCCTGCCGCGGCCGCACCGATCCGCTCCTGGGAAATCGAAGGCAACCTGGCCCGGCCGCCCAAGGGCGCGAGTCATGTGGTGCTTGATACGCCAGCCCAGATCGGCGAAGGCAAACTCGAAAAGGTGCTTGATCTTGCCGACGGCGTTCTGGTGCCCTTGCAGCCTTCGATGTTCGACATCCTGGCGACCCGGCCCTTTCTGGATGCGCTGCGCAGGCATTACCGCACCTCCGAGCGGCTCCAGAAACGGGTTGCTCTGGTGGGCATGAAAGTCGATGCCCGAACCCGTTCGGCAGAGCAATGGCGACGCTTTGTGGAGCAGCTTGATCTGCCGGTTGCAGGTGCGCTTCGTGATACCCAGAACTATGTGCAGCTGGCGGCCCATGGCCTGACGCTTTTCGATGTGGCTGCTCACCGGGTCGAGACCGATCTGCAGTCCTGGCGACCGGTGGCAGCCTGGCTGGATGCCGTCGCCTGATGGCGACGATGCGCATCACGCTTCGCGAGGTCAGCGAACAGCAGGAGCGACTGCTCGTTCAACGCGGTCTTGTACAGCCGGTGAGTCTGACGCATGACGCCGGCCTGATGGTCACGGTCTGGTTAAGACACGGGGTGGGCTATTGCGCAACAGCTCGTCGCGATGAGCAGGGACGGGCTGAAGCCACCCGACGCGCGCTTGAGTGGGCTGAACGCAGTCAGGCCAGCGGGCTCTTTGCGGACATCGATCTGCATGACCTGCTCGATGACATGCAGACCGGGCTCGCCCCGTCGGGTGCCCCGGCGCCTGGTCTTCCACCTCGATCGAATTTGCTCGCGCTGCTGCGCAAGGAGTCGCAGGACCTGCATGCTCATCCGGACATCGTGAACTGGGCCGCTCGACTCACTGTGACCCAAAGCGTGCAGCGGATCTGGATCGACGATCGACTGGTGAGCGAAGAGCGTGCCCAGTTCGTGGAGCCCAACCTGGAAGTGACCGCATCAAGGAGCGGCGTCGCACAGACTCGAACCCTGGGCGGCCAGTACAACGGATTCTGTCAGCGGGGTGGATTTGAAGTGATCGAGGCCAGCGGCCTGATCGGAGGCGGGGCACGTCTGGCCGATGAGGTCTTGCAACTGGTCGATGCCCCGGATTGTCCCGAGGGCGTCATGGATCTGTTGCTCGCGCCGGATCAGATGATGCTGCAGATTCACGAGTCGATCGGTCATCCGCTCGAACTCGACCGCATCCTGGGTGATGAACGCAATTTTGCGGGCGGCAGCTTCATCAGGCCCCAGGACTTCGGACACCATGTCTATGGGTCCCCGCTGCTCAATGTGAGTTTCGATCCCGAGATTCGCAATGAGCTGGCGAGCTACTCGGTCGATGATGAAGGCGAGCGGGCACAGCGGGTATCGCTGATCCGGGACGGGATTCTGCTGCGTCCCCTGGGCAGTGCCCTGTCGCGCGCGCGCGCTCGGGCGCAGGGCGTGGTGCTCGAAGGGACGGCCAATGCGCGTGCCATCGGCTGGCATCGCGCGCCGATCGATCGGATGGCCAACCTCAATCTCGAGCCCGGGCAGAGCACATTCAACGACCTGGTCCGGGGCATTGAGCGGGGCGTGTACATGCGCACCAATGCCTCCTGGTCGATCGACGATGCCCGGAACAAATTCCAGTTTGGTTGCGAATGGGGTCAGCTGATCGAAGAGGGTCAACTGACCCACGTCGTGCGTAATCCCGGCTATCGGGGCGTCTCCGCAAGCTTCTGGCGCAGTCTCGACGGGGTGGGCAATGCAGATACCGTGCAGGTGCTGGGAACGCCGTTTTGCGGCAAGGGCGAGCCCGGCCAGGTGATCCGGGTGGGCCATGCCTCTCCAGCCTGCCGGTTTCGCCAGATCGAGGTCTTTGGCGGTGCGGCCTCATGAGCGGCGCAGAGCTTCAGGCCCGGTTTGATGCGCTTGCCCGTGCCGTCCGCAGCGTGGTGCGCGGCGATGAGTTCTGTTGTGCCTGGCTGCAGGCGGAAGACTCGCACTTCATCCGGATCAATCAGGGGCGTCTGCGTCAGGCCGGCAGCGTGTGCAGGGCGCAGGCCACGCTGCGGCTGATCGTCGGCGCGCGTCAGGCCAGTCTGGCGATCACCCTGGCCGATGATGCGGGACCGGCCTTGCTCACCCAGGTCAGCAGTGCAGTCGACATGCTGCGCGCCGTGCTCGAAGACAGCGAGGACGATCCCCTGCTCGATGTTTGTCGCGACCCGGTTGTCAGTGACGATCGGGCAGGCCATCCGGTTCAGCCAGGCGACCTCGATGATCTGATCCGGGTGCTGGCATCACCCCTGTCGAAGGAAAACAGCCTCCCGCTCGCAGACCAGGGGGACCTGGTCGGCTTTGTCGCTGCGGGCAGCCTGGGCAGGGGGTTTTGCAGCAGCGCGGGCGCCATGCAATGGTTCGAGCGCGCCTCGATCTCGGTCGATGGCTCGATTCATCTGCCCACCGATCCGGTCAGCGGGGATCGGCGCGCGGTCAAGTTCGGCTGGTCAGGGGAGACCCCCGATGCCGCCGCGCTGGCTGCGGCAGTTGAGCGGGCCCGCCGCGAGGCTGCGGTCCTGCTGCGTCCGGCACGCCGTCTTGCCCACGGAGACTACCGTGCCCTTTTGCAGCCACGGGCCTTTGCTGATCTTCTGGGCATGCTCGAATGGGGCGGCTACTCGGCGCGGGCTCATCGATCGGGCCAGTCCCCGCTTGCGCGTCTGCGTTCGGGGCAGGCCGCCTTCTCTCCCCTGCTGAATCTCGCAGAAGACCTTGATGCAGGTTTCGCGCCCGCCTTCCAGGCCGACGGCTATCCGCGCGCGCGCCGGGTCGAGCTGATTCGCCATGGGCAATTTGCTGACTGGCTGGTTTCGCCTGCAAGCGCCAGGGAGTTCGACCTGACCGGCAATGCAGCCAATGCGCAGGAGGTGCCGGAGTCGGTGGTCGTGGGGTGCGGCACGATGCATGACGCCCATGCCCTGAACCGGCTGGAAACCGGCGTTCTGCTCTCCAACCTCTGGTATCTGAACTATTCAGATCGCGAGGCCTGCCGGATCACCGGCATGACGCGGTTTGCCTGTCTCTGGGTCGAGCACGGTGAGGCGGTGGCACCGATCGAGGCGATGCGGTTCGATGACAGCCTGTTCAGAGTCCTGGGCGCCCAGGGTCTTGAGGCACTCGGGCAGCACGCCGAGCGCATGCCCCAGACCGAGACCTGGGAGGGCAGGGCCACCGGTGGCATCCTGGCCCCGGCCGCGCTGGTCGCGGGCCTCAGGTTCACCCTGTAGCAGGCGTTTGCGATCCGGTCAGTCGCGGGGCAGGGCGTGCTTGGTCACCTTGCCGGTCGCGTTGTGCGGAAGTTCGGTCACAAAGCGCACGGTACGAGGAATCTTGTAGCGCGCGAGGTTGCGGGCACAATGCTCGAGCACATCGTCCGCATTCAGTGATGCGCCGGCCTCCAGCACGATAAAGGCCCGTCCGACCTCGCCCCACTTTTCGTCGGGAATGCCGATCACGGCGCATTCGGCGATGCCCCCGAGTCGATACAGGGTGTCCTCCACCTCGGCGGGGTAGACGTTCTCACCTCCCGAGATGTACATGTCTTTCCATCGATCGACGATGTACACATAGCCCTCGGGATCGATGTAGGCCGCATCGCCTGTGCGCAGCCATCCGTCCTGAAGGCTTGCCGCCGTGGCTTCGGGTCGCTTCCAGTAGCCGGGAGTGACGGTGGGTCCCTTGATCAGAAGCTCTCCTGTCTGACCGGCCGGAAGATCCTTGCCGTGGTCGTCGATCACCCTCAACTGGACATGAAGCACGCCCTGACCCGATGAACCGATCTTCTCGAGTGCGCGCTCCTTGCTCAGCAGGGTGCCGATCGATGCGGTTTCTGTCATGCCCCAACCCTGCTGGAACAGCAGGCCCTTCTCGGCGAACCGCTCGAGCAGTGCGATGGGCGCGGCAGCACCGCCGACGCCAGCGCTCACCAGGTGATCAAAGCGGGCCTGCTCAAAGCCGGGCAACTGGCTCATGAAGAGGAAGTTGGTTGGGACCCCAAACACATGCGTGATCCCGCTGGCGGGATTGGCGAGAAGATCGAGGGCCTGTTGCGGATCGAACTGGCGCATCACCTGAACCGGCGCGCCCAGATGAAAGCAGGGCGACGCATACAGGCAGATGCCACCCACATGGAACTGGGGCAGGTAGGTCAGACCTACAGACCGGCGGGTCAGTTCGGTCTTGCAGGTGGCATTGATGGCATTGAAGAGCTGGGCTTCGTAGGTGATCAAGGCCCCCTTGGGCCGACCGGTGGTGCCCGAGGTGTACAGGATGATCCAGGGGTCGCACAGCTGCGCAACATGGGGGCGCGCGGGTGACCCTCCCTGGGCCATGATGCGCTCGTAGTCGCTGTCCTCGCCTTCACGCTTTAACACCAGATGGGGCAGCGGGCAACGCTGATTGAGTTCGCCAGCCTGTGTGGTGAACTCTTCGCTGAAAAAGAGAACGCGAGGTTCGGCGTCCTTGAGGATGAACTCCAGTTCGGGTACCGCCAGTCGCCAGTTGATCGGAAGATGAATGGCACCCACCCGGGCCGCTGCAAACATGATCTCGTTGCAATCGGTCGAGTTGTGGCACAGCGTGGCGATCCGCTCACCAGGCTTGACCCCGGCCGACTCCTGCAACCATCGTGCGAGTGCATCGACCCGCGCGTTCATTTGCGCATAGGTGAAGCTGCGCCCCGAATAGAGGTCCGTCTGGGCGGGGTCGTTGGGGGCGTGCCGCGCATGGTGCGCGATCCAGTCGTGATGCTGAAGGGCCATGAACCGTGTCTCCGGGGCGATCAGGAACCGTGTTGGGTCCGAAAGGCGTTTCGATCGATCAGGGCGTTGATCTTGTCCTGTCACCGGCATCTGCGGGAGCGGTCACAAAGGCCAGCTTCGACAGGCCAGCCTGTTGTGCCGCTGCCATCACGATGGCCAGGCGCTCATAGCGTACCTCGCGATCGGCTCTCACCTGAAGCGAGGGTGGTGTTTCAGTCTGCGCCGCCTGTCGCATCCGTTCTGCCAGGGCTTCGTCCGACCCCAGCGCCTCGCCGTCCCAGTAGACCCTGCCCTGGGCGTCGATGGCGAGCAGCACCGTCGTCTCGGCGGCCAGACCGGCACGTCCTTCCGCGCGGGGCAGATCCAGGCGGATGGCCGGCGTGAGCAGGGGCGCGGTCACAATGAAGATCACGAGCAGCACCAGCATCACGTCGACCATCGGCGTGGTGTTGATTTCGGCCATCGGAGATGACGGCTCGTCATCTGCGCCGAATCGACCCAGACTCATGAGGATGTGCTGGCCTGCAGATCGTGGGCGAAGCCCTCGAGACGCATCAGGATTTCACGTTGAACGCGCACCAGTGCGTTGTAGGCGAGCAGCGCGGGAATCGCGACCGCCAGACCGGCTGCAGTCATGATCAGCGCTTCGCCCACCGGGCCCGCGACACGGTCGATGCTGGCCTGTCCGCTCGCTGAAATGCCGATCAGCGCGTGATAGATGCCCCAGACTGTTCCAAGCAGGCCCACAAAGGGGGCCGTGCTGGCCACCGAGGCCAGTGCAGTCAGGCCACCCTGCAAGGCGCGACGGCTGGATCCGAGGGCCTCGCGCAGGGCCCGGGTTCGTGCGGCAGGATGGGTCAATCCATCGATGGCGCTGGCGATGGGCAGAAGCAGCCGGCAGCGATCGGCCCCTTGGAGCGCGGCCAGACCTGCCGCCTGATCGCGGGCACTCCAGTAGCCGGCGATCGCGGTATCAAGACTTCGCCAGGCGCGCCAGCTGAACCACGATCGAGACAGGATGAGGGTCCAGCTGAGCACCGACATCGCCAGCAGAAGCAGGCCGATCGAACGGCTGACGCCATCACCCGAGGCGATCTGGCTCCATGCGCCAGCGGCCGAAGGGGTTGCGCTCATGAGCCCTCCTCAAGGCGAAATTCCCACTCCCATGCGGGGTACCAGGCAGCGATGGTTTGTCCCTGCTGACTTGCCGGAACAAACTTCCAGCGCTTGACTGTCTGGATGACGCTGTGATCAAGCAGGCTCGATCCGCTGGACTGCCGCAGACGGACCTCGGCGACACCGCCGTTGGCTTCAATGAGGAGATCGACACGGACCTTGCCCTGAACGCCGTTACGTCGCGCGGCCAGGGGATAAGGCGGCGGTGTGTTGCCTGCCCAGCTCGCATCGACCCGAGGTGTTGTGGTCTGCGGCGGGGTTGCTGCAAGTGCGGCAGCCCCTGCACGACTTCCGGGACCATTGGATTGAGCCGCAAACGCCTGCGATGAGGCCTGTTGCGATGAGGCCTGCTGCAATGAGACCTGTTGCGAATCTGTCTGAGGTGCGCTCTGGGGGCCCTGGTCTTGATCTGATGCGCGCCGCTCGACTGCAATCGACGGTGGTCTGACCGCCAGCTCGTTCGCAACCTCGAGGACCGGCGAGGCCGGTCCGGGCGTGGCCGCGTCTGCCCTTTGGGATACGGGAGGGGCGTGCACCGCCCGGGCCCTTCGGTCCGCCGCCTTGAGCGTCTCGTCCTGGGTCGATCGATCGGTCCGGCGGTTCGCTTCACCGAGCGCTTCAGTGCGCATGGCACCGAGCACTTGAACCCGCACAGGAGGGGGCTCAGGCGGGTTGAGGCCGGCTGTATCGACCCGGGTTCGCTGCTCGAGCACCGCGTGGCTCAGCACGATCGCCACAGCCCCATGCAGACCCAGCGCAGCCAGAAACCAGAGGATGCGCATGGCTTCAGCGCAGGTCAGCGGCCGGGCTGACGCAGGCCCAGGACATCCTGCATGTCGAACAGCCCGCTGCGGTGCCTGGCCAGGAACCGGCAGGCACGCAGGCTGCCCTGCGCGTAATTGGCCCGGCTTGAGGATTTGTGGGTGATCTCGATGCGCTCACCCGTGCCCGCGAAAAGCACGGTGTGATCGCCAACGATGTCGCCGCCACGGATGACCGAGAAGCCGATGCGTCCGGCCTCCCGCTCGCCGGTGACCCCGTGTCGCGTCCAGGTCGCGATCTGCTCGAGATCCTGTCCAAGCGCCTGAGCAATCACTTCACCCATGCGCAGCGCTGTGCCCGAGGGGGCGTCCACCTTGTGCCGGTGATGGGCTTCGATGACCTCGATGTCGTAGTCAGCGCCGAGCATGGAGGCAGCCATTTCGAGCAGCTTGAGGGTTACATTCACCCCGACACTCATGTTGGGCGCGAACACGATCCCGATGTTTTCGGCCGCCTGCTTGATGGCTTCCCGACCCTGAGGGTCAAATCCTGTGGTGCCAATCACCATGCCCACGCCGCGTTGCCTGCAGGTCTGCATCAGCGCGAGCGTGCCCTCGGGGCGTGTGAAGTCGATGACGACCCGAGCGCTTGCCAGAGCAACCGCGGCATCGGCGGTGAGTCTGACCCCGCAGGGTCGACCCAGGGCCTGACCGACATCGTCGCCCAGGCCTGGCGCACCCGGCAGATCGAGCGCACCCGTCAGTTCGAGATCGGGTGCTGCGAGCACTGCTTCGATCAACATCCGACCCATGCGGCCCGAGGCGCCAGCCACTGCCACCGGAAGTCTTTCGGTCATGAAGGCTCTCCTCAGGGGTCAGCGGAAGCGGCCCGTTGTACGTCGCCTGCCAGGCAGGGCCGGATCGGTCGGGTCGTTGGCCGCGGGCAGGGGATCGGCCTGCACCTTTTCAACGCGCTCATCCTTGAAGAACACGGTCACCCGGCGTAATTCGGCATCGAGGCTGGCATGCTGAAAACGAAAGACATAGTCCCAGCGATCGGGCCGGAAGGGGTCGGTATGTAGCGGCGTACCAAGCGCGAACCGGACCTGATCCCGCGTCATGCCGGGCCTGATCTGTTCGACCGTGTTGCGATCGAGGTAATTGCCCTGCGGAATGTCGACCCGGTAGGGCGAAAACAGCCCGCTGCCCCTGGCGCCAACGGCCGGTGCGGAAGCTGCCGCTGAATCGGTGGCGCCTGACGAGCTCCAGGGCAGCGACGAGCAGCCCGCAAGGAGGGTCAGTGCCAGTCCGCCAAGAACGACCCGGCACGGACGGGACAGGGAAAAGGCTGAAGATCTGGCAGGGAATCTCATGGCCGATATCATACGCAACGACGGCCCGGCCTTCAGAGGACTCCGAACAATGCTTCCCCCCGACCTCAAGCGCATGGGCCTGAAGGCCACCCTGCCTCGCATGAAGATCCTCGACATCTTCCAGCAGGGGCCGCATCTTCATCTGAGCGCCGAGGATGTGTATCGGAGGCTGCTTGCCGAAGGTCAGGATATCGGGCTGGCCACGGTCTACCGGGTGCTGACCCAGTTCGAGCAGGCCGGACTGCTCAAGCGCAATACCTTCGAGTCGGGTCGGGCGCTGTTCGAATGGGACGTGGGCGGGCATCATGACCATCTGGTCTGTCTGGATTGCGGTCGCGTCGAGGAATTCATCGATCCCGAAATCGAGCGCCGTCAGCACCTGATTGCACAGGAGCGAGGCTTCGAACTGCAGGACCATGCACTGGCCTTGTATGCTTCCTGCACCAAAGTGGATTGTCCGCACCGGGCGGGGGCGGCCGCACCGGTCTGAGGCGGCGCTTTCAGAGCCTCAGGCCGCCGACCTGAGGACACGGCATGGCTTTTGCTGAACCACCGTCAAGCCAAATCACGATACCGGGTCGAGCATGACTCCCTCTTACCTCTCCTACCGCATGTTTTGCGCGACCCTCACATGGCTGCCGACCTGACCTGCCTCGATCGCCTGGTCGACCTTCCTCCGGGGGTCTACGACGAAATGCGTGAGGCCGATGGGAGGGCCCGACCGGCTTATGGCGATTACCTGCGCTGGCTTTCGCGCATGCCGGAGGCCCTGATGCAGAGTCGACGAGCCGAGGCCGACCTTCTGTTTCGCCGCATGGGCATCACCTTTTCGGTTTACGGTGAGGCCGAGGGGACGGAGCGACTCATTCCCTCGGATGTGGTGCCGCGCATCATCGATGGACAGGAATGGCAGGCGCTCTCGCGCGGCCTGATCCAGCGCGTGACTGCCATCAACCGCTTTATCGATGATGTCTACCATGGGCAGGACATCCTGAAGGCCGGCGTGGTGCCGGCCGAACAGGTGCTTGGCAATGCGCAGTACCGACCCGAGGTGGCCGGGGTGCGCCCTGCCCGTGGCGTGTACACGCAGATCGCGGGCGTGGATATCGTGCGTCATTCGGACGGCCGGTACTACGTCCTGGAGGACAACCTGAGGGTGCCTTCCGGCGTGTCCTACATGCTCAGCAACCGTCGCATGATGATGCGACTTTTCCCGGACCTCTTCCGCCTGCATCGGGTCAGACCGGTCGATCATTACCCGGCCTTGCTGCTTCGTGCGCTCAAGGCTGCATCGGGTCGGGACGATCCGGTGGTGGTGCTTCTCACGCCTGGACGGTTCAACAGCGCCTATTTCGAGCATGCCTTTCTGGCCAAGCAGATGGGTATCGAACTGGTGGAGGGCCAGGACCTCTTTGTCGATCGTCGCAAGGTCTTCATGCGCACCACCGAAGGCCCTCGCCGCGTCGATGTGATCTACCGGCGTATCGACGATCTCTTCCTGGATCCGCGCGTGTTCCGGCCCGATTCGATGCTGGGCGTACCAGGCCTGATCGAGGCCTATCGTGCGGGCGAGGTTGCAATCTGCAATGCGGTGGGGACCGGCGTGGCCGACGACAAGTCGATCTATCCGTATGTGCCCGAGATGATCCGCTTCTATCTTGGCGAGGAGCCCCTGCTGAACAACGTGCCCACCTGGCAATGTCGTGAGCCCGATCAGTTGTCGCATGTACTGGCCCATCTGCCGGAGCTGGTCGTCAAGGAGGTTCATGGCGCGGGGGGCTACGGGATGCTGGTCGGGCCGACCAGCAGTCGGGCCGAGATCGAACAGTTCAGAGCCGTGCTGCAGGCAAATCCGGGCAACTACATTGCGCAGCCCACGCTGTCCCTGTCGGCCTGCCCCACCTTTGTCGAAGAGGGGATTGCATCCAGGCATATCGACTTGCGGCCCTTCGTGCTCATGGGTCAGGAGGTCGAGATTGTTCCTGGCGGCTTGACCCGGGTCGCCCTGCGTCGCGGGTCTCTGGTGGTCAACTCCTCGCAGGGCGGTGGCACCAAGGACACCTGGGTCATTGATCGCGCGTCGGCCGCGACGGCTGCCGAGTCCACTGAAACCAACGGGGGACGCTGACATGCTTTCTCGCGTTGCCTGGCATCTGTACTGGATGGCCCGCTACATGGAGCGGGCCGAGAACATGGCCCGCATCCTCGATGTCGGGGCGAGTCTGGCCATGCTGTCGCAACCCGGCGACGAGTCGGCCGCCATGGAGCCCTTGGTCATTACCGACAGTCTCGAGGTGTTCCGGGAGCGTGGCGTCCCGGTCAGTGCCGAATCGGTGGCGCGCTTCCTGGCCTGGGACCGGGATCATCCCTCGTCCATCCTGAATTGCCTTCAGGCCTGCAGGGAAAACGCGCGGGCGGTGCGTGGCGCCATTACGTCCGAAATGTGGGAGTGCATCAACGACACCTGGTTGCAGCTTAATTCGAGACGTTCGGCACAGCCGACCGATTCCGCCTTTTTCGACTGGGTTCGCGAGCGCTCCCATCTGATGCACGGGGTCATGCAGGCCACCATCCGGCAGGGGCAGCCGCGCCATTTCATCGTGCTGGGCATGTTTCTCGAGCGGGCCGACAATACCGCGCGCATCCTCTCGGTCAAGCAGTCGCCCATGGGTGAGGCGGACGGCAGCGGCGCCGCGACTGCCGTCCCTGCCAAGGTCCGACAAGGCAGTGATCCTGCGCGCGCTTCGGTACAGGCACGGCCTGGCCCGGTCGAAGATGGGCTCTCGGAGCACTATCGGCTGAGCGCGGTGCTGCGTTCGGTCAGTGCCCTTGAAGCCTACCGTGATCTCCGTAGCGACCAGATCGACGACCGGGGCGTGGCGCAATTGCTGATCTTCGATCCGACGCTGCCAAGGTCTTTGCGACGCTGTGTGGAGGAGGTCAGTCACATCCTGGCCGAGTTGCCGGGCAACCATGCCCGAGTAGCCCGCAGGCTGTCGGCCCACATGGTGGCGCTGCTCCAGCACGGCGCCCTCGAAGATGTTGAGCGGGTCGGTCTGCATGTATTTCTGGATCGATTCATCCGAAATACCGTCCGACTGGGCGAGGCTGTCCAGGAAGCCTATATGCCCACCGCCTGAGCGTTCGTCCATGACTTATTGCATTGCCATGAGCCTGAAGGAAGGGCTGCTGTTTGCGTCCGACTCCCGGACCAGCGGCGGCGTGGACCAGGTCTCCACCTTCTCCAAGATGACGGTCTTCGAGTCGCCCGGTGAACGGGTGATCGTGCTGCTCAACTCGGGCAACCTGTCCACCACCCAGACCGTGGTGAGCCTGTTGCGTCAGGCCATGAACGGGGAGGGTGACCATCTGATGTCGGTTCCCAGCCTCTTTGATGTGGCCTCGCGGGTGGGCGAGTCGGTCCGCTCGGTCATTGCGCGTCAGACCGGAGGTGCAGGAGGGCCGGTGGGGGTGGATTTCTCGTGCAACTTCCTGGTGGGAGGCCAGATTGCAGGGGAGCGGCCTCGGCTCTTCCTGGTCTATGCCGAGGGCAATTTCATTGAGGCGACCGACGACACGCCTTTTTTTCAGATCGGCGAGAGCAAGTACGGCAAGCCCATCATCGACCGGGTCGTGACCCCGGAGACCAGTCTGTCAGAGGCGGTGAAGTGCGCGCTGGTGTCGTTTGATTCGACCATGCGGTCCAACCTTTCGGTGGGGCTGCCGCTTGATGTGGCCCTGGTGCGACAGGACGAGCTGAAAGTTTCCTTGAGGCACCGGATCGACCATCAGGATCGCTACTTCGGATCCTTGCGCCAGAGCTGGAGCCAGGGCTTGCGCGGGGTTTTCAATGCCCTTCCGACACCGGACTGGCTGCAGATCGACTGAGCATTTCTCGGGCATGGCGTCGGGTGGTGGCCGTGATCTGCGCCCCGCCCAGCATGCGTGCCATTTCGTCGATGCGGGCACTGCCCTCGAGTGACTCGATGCGACTGAGGGTCTGACCCGACAGGGTCGCCTTGCTCACACGCAGGTGATGATGACCACAGGCCGCGACCTGGGGAAGATGGGTGACGCACAGCACCTGCCGGCTCTCGCCCAGGTTCCGCATGAGTTCGCCCACCACTTCGGCGACAGCCCCCCCGACGCCTGCGTCGGCCTCGTCGAAGATCAGCGTGCCGACCGGATTGTCCTGGGCAGCAAGCGCACTGATCGCCAGACTCACGCGTGAAAGCTCGCCGCCCGAGGCGACCTTGGCCAGCGGGCGGGCGCCCGCCCCGGCATGCCGTGCG
>JBMSOD010000029.1:0-19476 GCA_049422085.1 Burkholderiaceae bacterium | reverse complement strand
CGCTGGCGCAGGCTTGTGAAAGGGCACCGGGCCTTCGCGATGTCCGCCCAGGAACTGGATCACGAAAGGATCTTCGGAAGCGCGCAACTCGTCTGGCGTGCCCAGCGCGACGATCCGGCCCTCGGCCAGCAGGCAGATACGGTCGGCGATGGCAAAGGACTCGGGCACGTCATGGGTCACGACGATGGTCGTCGCCCCCAGCGCATCATTGAAACTGCGGATCAGGTGGGCGATGGTGCCCAGGGAAATGGGGTCGAGGCCAGCGAAGGGCTCGTCGTACATGAGCAAGGGCGGATCCAGGGCGATCGCCCTGGCCAGCGCCACCCGACGGGCCATGCCGCCTGAGACCTCGGAAGGCATCAGACCTGCCGCACCCCGCAGTCCGACCGCCTCGAGCTTGAGCAGGACCAGATCACGGATCATGTCCTCGGGAAGGTCGGTGTGCTCACGCAAGGGGAAGGCCACATTCTCGAAGACCGTGAGGTCGGTAAAGAGTGCGCCGTGTTGGAACAGCATTCCCATGCGCCTTCTCATGCGGAACAGCGCCGCGCGATCGAGCAAGGCCACATCATCTCCGTACACGCAGACCCGACCTTCGACCGGCCGGATCTGCCCCCCGATCAGTCGCAGCAGGGTGGTCTTTCCGGATCCGGAACCTCCCATCAGGGCGAGCACCTCCCCCGACTTCACCTGCAGGTCGATTCCTCGCAGCAGCATGCGTTCGCCGTAGCCGAACTGCAGGCCTTGCAGAGAAACCGGGGGATTCGTCATGAACGGGCTTTCCGAGCACGGCAGCGCAGAGAAAAGGGGCGAGATTGTAACAAGTCCGCGCGGCAATCGACCCTTTGCTGCCCGTGGCCGCCCTTCGATCAGACTGGATTGCTCGCCTGTGTCCTGCGCGATCAGCCCCGGATCAGCCCCGGATCAGCCGCGGGTCAGGCTCAGGTCAGCCCCGGATCAGCCTCTCTTCGGCGGAGGTCACCTGCTCCAGCGTACCGAACAAGACCAGGGTGTCACCAGTCTCAAGCCTGAAATCAGCAGGCCAGTGAAGCGTACGGCGCCCGTCGCGGACAATCGCGCTGACCGTTGCCCCCTGCAGTGGCAGATCGGACAAGGCGCGTCCGATGCCGGTTGCGCCCGCCACCAGCGTCACCGCGTGAAGGCGGGGATGGACCTCCTCGATCCCTTCATCTTCGCGGTCATCTGCACCATGAAAATAGCCACGCAGGAGGCTGTAGCGATTTTCCCGAACCGTACGGACCCGTCGCAGTACCCGGGCCAGCGGCGTTCCGGCAAGAGCCAGCGCATGCGAGGCCAGCATGAGGCTGCCTTCGACCACCTCGGGCACGACCTCGGTCGCCCCTGCCTGTCTCAGCCGCTCGAATTCCGCATCCGTTGCGGTGCGCACCACCACAGGAAGCTGCGGGGCCAGCGCTCTCACCGCCTTGAGCAACTGAACCGCGCTCAGGGTGTCGTCATAGGTGATGACCAGCACGGCGGCCCGGTGCACGCCCGCGGCCATCAGGGTCTCGCGGCGCGTTGCATCGCCGAGCACGACCGATTCGCCCGCCGAAGCGGCTTCGCGCACGCGGTCGGGGTCGAGGTCGAGCGCCACGAAGGGCACCTGTTCGGCCTCGAGGACGTGGGCAAGACTTTGCCCGCTACGCCCATAGCCGCAGATGATGATGTGACGATCCCGGCCGATGCTGCGCGAGGCGATGGTCTGCAACTGCAGCGAGCGCATCAGCCATTCCTGGTTGGACAGCCGCATGGCGATCCAGTCGGCCCGCGAGATCAGCCAGGGGCTGCACAGCATCGAGATCAGCATGGCGGCCATCACCGGCTGCAGCAAGCCTGGAGGCAGCAGGTTGGAGTCCCCCGCCAGGGCCAGCAGGACGAAAGCAAACTCCCCCCCCTGAGCCAGCCACAAGGCCGTTCGGATCGTGGTGGGCACGGGATCGCGAAATGCCAGGCAGACCGCTGCAACCACCAGCCCCTTGAACGCGATCGGCAGCGTGGCGCACAGCAGAACCGCCCACCAGGCCTCGAACACAAACTGCAGGTCCAGCCTCATGCCCACCGTGATGAAGAACACGCCCAGCAGGATGTCCCTGAAGGGTTTGATGTCCTCTTCGACCTGATAGCGGTACTCGGTCTCGGAAATGAGCATGCCGGCTACGAATGCGCCCAGTTCCATTGACAAGCCAGCCTGCTTGGTCAGCCAGGACAACAGCAGCGCGGCGAACAGGATATTGAGGGTGAAGAGTTCATGGGAGCGCTGTCGTGCCACACGGGAGAACCAGCCCTGCATCAGGGTGGGACCGAAACGCAGCAGCACCACCAGCAGAATGACCGCCTTGAGGGCTGCCCAGCCGAGATTCACCCACCAGCCTTCATCGCCGCTGCCCAGGGCCGGGATCAGGATCAGCAGGGGAATGACTGCGAGGTCCTGGAACAGCAGGACGGAGAACACCCGGCGCCCATGTTCGGTCTCCAGCGCGCGCCGCTCGGTCAGCATCTTGCTCACCAGTGCGGTCGAGGACAGCGCGAGCGCCGCCCCGAGCACAAGAGCACCCCTCCAGTCCAGTCCGTTGACCAGAGTCCCGGACATCCAGCCGGTGGGCAGGATGGCGACCGCCAGCATCACCAGCGTGATGGTGGCAAGCACCTGCGCTGATCCATGACCGAAGACGAAGCGTCGCAGGCTGCGCAGCTTGCCAAGATTGAACTCCAGTCCGAGGGTGAACATCAGGAACACCACCCCGAGTTCGGCCAGGGTATGCAGGGCCTGGCCATCGGCGGACCAGTAGCGTGCAAAGGGCCCGAGCACAACGCCCACCATCAGATAGGCGACCAGGGCCGGCATGCCCAGCCTGCGCAGAAGCATGACCGCAGCGATGCTCGCAGCGAGCAGCATGACGGTGACTTCAAGGGCGGAGAGCAAGGTTCATCCCGGGGTCGAATGCAGGCGTGGACGGCTATACTGGGTCGCCATGAAGCGTTCAGACGACCGGTCGATTGTAGCCAGCCCTGTTTCCGCGCAGCGGCTCGTCATGCGTGCAAGAGAGGTCTTGCGCACGGAGGCCGACGCCATCATGGGCCTGGTTGACCGGATCGGCGAGCCCTTCGCCCGCGCCTGCGATCTGATCCTGGCCTGCCGAGGCCGTGTGGTGGTCAGCGGCATGGGCAAGTCCGGGCATATCGCACGCAAGCTTGCAGCGACTCTGGCCTCCACCGGAACGCCCGCCTTCTTTGTGCACCCGGCCGAGGCCAGTCATGGCGATCTGGGCATGGTCACGCGCGACGATGTGTTCATTGCCCTGTCGAATTCCGGGCGGACGGACGAACTGCTGGCCATCCTGACACCGGTCCGGCGTCAGGGAGCGCTGCTGATCGCCATGACCGGCGATGAAGAATCGCCGCTGGCCAAGGCCGCCGATGTGCATCTCGATGCGCGAGTGGACAAGGAGGCCTGCCCGCTCAACCTGGCACCGACGGCCAGCACCACCGCGGCGCTCGCGCTGGGCGATGCTCTGGCCGTTGCCCTGCTCGATGCACGCGGATTCGGGGCGGAGGACTTCGCCCGATCTCACCCGGGTGGATCGCTCGGGCGCAAGCTGCTCACGCATGTCCGTGATGTCATGCGCACGGGTGACGCAGTCCCTCGGGTGGCCTCGGGCGCACGATTGACCGAAGCCATCCTTGAAGTCAGCCGCAAGCGCATGGGCATGACCACCGTGGTCGACGGTTCGGGCGCTCTGGTAGGCGTGTTCACTGACGGCGATCTGCGAAGATTGCTCGAGCGCACCAGCAGCCTGGGCGAGCTTGTCATTGACGAGGTCATGAGCCGAACGCCCTCCAGCGTGAGGGAAGACGATCTCGCGGTCCAGGCCGTCAAGCTGATGGAAGACCGCAGGATCACCCAGTTGCCGGTGCTTGACTCACAAGGTCGGCTCGCAGGGGCCCTGCACCTTCATGACCTGCTTCTGGCTCGCGTGGCCTGAGCTACAGCGGGGCCTTCTGACCAATGGCGCACCATGGATCCGTCTGAGACCACGGCCGAAGACAGGGCGAGAGGCTTGCGCCTCTTCGCCTTCGACATCGACGGCACGCTCACCGATGGCGGGATTCACATCGGCGCTCAAGGGGAACTCTTCAAGCGCTTTTCGGTGCATGACGGTCTTGGAATCGTCTGGTTGCGCGAGGCAGGTATCGAACCGGTGTTCATCACCGGGCGCAGTTCCGAGATCGTGGCGCGACGGGCTGTCGAGCTCGGTGTGACAGTCGTGATGCAGGGAGTGGCCGACAAGGCGGCGGCACTGCAGCAACTGTGCGAGCAGCGCGGACTCGCACTGACGGCCTGCGGGTTCATGGGAGACGATTATCCCGACCTGCCTGCGCTGAAAATCGCTGGATTCGCGGCTACGGTTCCTGATGCTCCGGAACGCCTTGCGGATGCAGCGCACTGGCAGGCCCGTCGCCCGGGAGGGCATGGCGCAGTCAGAGAACTGGCCGAGTTCATTCTCAAGGCCAGGGGCGATCTGGATCGGATCACGGCGCGATTCGACGGACGTCAGTCCTGAGACCGACGATGCAGAAACTGGCATCGCAGCGCCTGATGGACCGGCTCGCAACCGGAATGTCGATCGGCATGCTGATCGCCCTCAGCCTGTTCTCGATCCATCTGGCCCAGCAGGCCGAAAAGGAACGCAACCGTCCTGCAAGCGTGGCGCCCGACCCGCGGGAGGCTGACTATTTTGTCGACAAACTGACCCTGTTCACGCTCGACCCGCAGGGGGCGCCGGCATGGCGGCTCGAAGCCCGGTCGCTTCGTCACTATCCCGCCGACGACAGCGCCCACTTCGAGCTCCCGGTCCTGGTGAGCCTCAATCCGGATCGACCGGCAGCCCGTCTGAGCGCCCAAACCGGGCGATGGCTCAATGCGCTGCCCGACCAGGCAGGCCGGCCCGCGCGAGCCCAGAGCATTGATCTGACCGGCGATGTGCAGGTCGAACGTGCGGCCACACCGCCCAGGGCGGCCATGCACGCATTCACCGAACGCGCTCATGTCCTGCCTGACACCGAGCAGGTGTCCTCGGATCTGCCGGTCCGCATCCTCGAAGGGGAGCATCGTCTTGCCGGCACCGGGTTTCACCTTGATCTTCATGAACGCACGCTGCGGTTAGACTCGCGGGTGAAAGCGCTGTGGCACTCACCTGATCGAGCCCGATGATCCGCTCCTCCTCCCCTCCCCGTCCCGAACTCAAGCCCTTCCGCTCACGGATCCGGCATGCAGGTCTGAGACTCGGGCAGGGCTTGCGCGCATGGGTCCTGCTTGTCATGGTCGCCGGCTGGCTGAACGGCATGATGCACTCGCAGGCCCAGGCAGAGCGGGCTGACCGTTTTCAACCCATTCAGGTCGAGTCAGACCGGATGCAGTACGACGACATCAAGCAGGTCAATGTCTTCACGGGTCAGGTGGTTCTCACCCGAGGCACGCTGGTGCTGCGTTCCGATCAGCTGGTACTCCGGCAGGATCCCGAGGGCTACGCCCACGGCACCGCCACCGGACAGCTGGCGCGCTTCCGTCAAAAACGTGACGGCCTCAACGAGTGGATCGAGGGCCAGGGCGAAGAACTGATCTACGACGGCAAGGCCGAGACGCTCAGAATCCTGCGCAAGGCCCAGGTACGCCGGCTTGATGGCTCTCGGCTGCTCGACGAGATCGAGGGCGCGAGCATCCTCTATGACAGCCGCAGCGAGCATTACACCGTCGAGGGGGCAGGCGCACGGGCGCCTGCAGGGAGCGGTCGGGTACGCGTGACGATTCAGCCGAGAGTCAGTCCTGAGACCGCTCCGAAGGCGAGCCAGTGAACCGGAGCACGCTCCAGGCCAGCCATCTGATGAAGGCCTACCACGGCCGCAAGGTCGTGCTGGATGTCAGCATCGAGGTCCATAGTGGTGAAGTGGTCGGGCTTCTCGGTCGCAATGGCGCAGGCAAGACCACCTGTTTTTACATGATCGCCGGCCTGGTTCCCTCCGATGGCGGCCAGATCTCGCTCGACGGCCAGGCCATCAATCGTCTGCCGATCCACAAGCGGGCCCGACTGGGCCTGTCCTACCTCCCGCAGGAGGCCTCGGTCTTTCGCAAACTCACCGTCGAGGAAAACATCCGGGCGGTACTCGAGCTCCAGCCCGATGCCAGAAAAGGCGGGCTGCTTTCGGGGCCCGAGCTTCAGGCCCGGCTCGAGACCCTCCTTGCCGATCTCCAGGTGGAGCATCTGCGCACCAGCCCCGCCCAGTCGCTCTCGGGAGGAGAGCGACGGCGGGTCGAGATCGCCCGTGCCCTGGCCACCAGCCCCCGGTTTGTCCTGCTCGATGAGCCATTTGCCGGCGTCGATCCGATTGCGGTCATCGAGATCCAGCGCATTGTCCGGTTTCTCAGGGATCGTGGCATCGGCGTGCTGATCACCGACCACAATGTTCGGGAAACCCTCGGCATCTGCGATCGGGCGTACATCATCAACGATGGTATTGTTCTTGCTAGCGGCGAGCCGCACGATATCGTGCAGGACGACCGTGTCCGCAAGGCCTATCTCGGCGAAGCATTCAGGATGTGACGGTTCTGCGAACCGTTCGCGGTTCTGACATGAAACCCTCCCTCCAACTCCGACTCTCCAATCAGCTCACGCTGACACCGCAACTGCAACAGGCCATCCGGCTGCTGCAGCTGTCGACGCTTGAGCTCAATCAGGAACTGGAAACCATCCTTGCCGAGAACCCCATGCTCGAGCGGCTCGATGACGCGCTGTCGCTGGCTGACCGGATCGCGCCCGATGGCGTGATCGACCGGACGGTGCCGACGACCGGCTCCGATGCCGAGCGTTCGCCTCCGAGGTCCGGTGAGGCCGACGGCTCAGCAGGGGAGGGCATGAACGCCGGTGACGCCTCATGGGACGAGGACTGGAGCTCCGCGGGGTCGTCTGCCTCTGCAGGCGCGTCTGATGGCCCAGTTGCACGCGATGACAGCGCCCCGGAAGGGCCCGCGGATCTTTCCATGGCCGGCCTCGACTGGGGCGGCGATGGCCGCGGCCATCGTGCAGACAGTGACGATGCAGAGCAGGAACTGCCACAGGCAGGAACCACCGGCCGCAGCCTTCAGGAGCATCTGCTCGAGCAACTTGGTGGTACCCGTGCAAGCGCCCGGGACCAGGCCCTGGTCAGACTGCTCATCGAGGAACTCGACCCGGACGGATATCTGCGTACCGAGTGGTCAGAAATTCATGCCGCGCTGCCTGTCGAGCTCGACATTGATCCCGATGAGCTCGAAACCGCACTCGCCCTGCTGCAAAGCTTCGATCCTCCGGGCGTAGGGGCAAGAAGCATCAGCGAATGCCTCGCGCTTCAACTGGCGGCCATACCGGCCGCACTGCGCCCCGAGCGCTCAATCATGCGCGCCGCGCTTCTGATCGTGCGGGACCATCTCGAATGGCTGGCCTCACGCGATTTCTCCAGGCTCAAGCGGGCGCTTCGATGCGATGACGAGGTCCTGAGGCAGGCACAGGACCTGATCCGCAGTCTCAATCCTCGGCCAGGCAACCGTTTTGACAGCACGCCTGCGGCCTATGTCACCCCCGACATCCTGGTTCGTCGAACGCGCCAGGGCTGGCGTGCAGAACTCAATCCGGAGGTCATGCCCAGGCTGAGGATCAACACACTTTATGCGGATCTGCTCAGACGCAATCGTGGCAGCGGCGCGGGTGGTCTGTCCGGCCAGCTTCAGGAAGCACGCTGGCTGATGAAAAATGTCCAGCAGCGCTTCGAGACCATTCAGCGTGTCGCCCAAGCCATCGTTGAAAGGCAGCATGCCTTCTTCACCCATGGTGCCGTCGCCATGCGACCGCTGGTCCTTCGCGAAATCGCCGAGGAACTCGCACTGCACGAATCGACGATCTCGAGAGTGACCACCCAGAAGTACATGCACACCCCGTTCGGCACCTACGAACTCAAGTATTTTTTCGGCAGCCATGTCGCCACGGACAGTGGCGGTACTGCCTCGAGTACAGCCATCCGGGCGATCATCCGACAGCTGGTGAGTGAAGAAGATGGCCGGCATCCGCTATCAGACAACCGGATGGCTGAAATCCTCGCGGAACAGGGTATCGTGGTGGCGCGGCGAACGGTTGCCAAATACCGTGAAGCGCTGCAGATCGCACCGGCCTCTCAGCGCAAGACGCTCTGAGCATGGCCGTGAAGGTCCTGGCAACACAACCCCTGAATCTCAAAGGAGCCCTGCATGAATCTCACCATCACCGGACATCACCTCGAAGTGACCCCCGCGTTGCGAGACTATGTGACAGGCAAGCTCGAGCGCATCCGCAGGCATTTCGATCAGGTTGTGGACATCACCGTGTTCCTCTCGGTCGAGAAACTCCGCCAGCGCGCGGAGATCAATGTCCATGTTCGAGGCAAGGATCTCTTCGCAGAAGCCACCGACAACGACCTTTACGCAGCGATCGACGCCCTGATGGACAAGCTTGACCGGCAGGTGCTGAAGTACAAGGAGATGCGCCAGGACCACGCGCATGAACCTGCACGGCGCCAGGAAGTCTCCTGACGCTCCGATGCCTGCGGATGGCGCAGTGCAAAAAACACTCACTGCGCCACCCCAAAGGATGGCTATAATCCGGCTCCAAACCGGCGCGGGATGGCGAATTCAAAGCCCCACCGGCATCTTTCGCAACGCAACAACCCGTCGCCCGGCCATTCGATGAACCGAATCGCACCGCTCCTGCCCACGCGCAATGTCCTGCTCGACGTGCAGGCAACCAGCAAGAAGCGGTTGTTCGAGCAGGCTGCCCTGCTTTTCGAAAACGAACACGGCATCGAGCGTGGCAAGGTCTTTGACTCTCTGTTTGCTCGCGAGCGCCTTGGCTCGACGGGCCTGGGCGAGGGTGTGGCCATTCCCCACGGACGGATCAAGGGCCTGCGCGATGCGATCGCGGCGGTGGTCAGTGTCACTCCTGGCATTCCCTTCGATGCGCCCGATGGTCAGCCGGTCAGGCTGTTGTTTTTTCTGCTTGTTCCTGAGCATGCCAACGAAGAGCATCTCGAGATCCTCTCCGAGCTCGCCGAACTGCTCTCGGATGCGACGATCCGCACCCAGCTGATGGACGCGCACGATGCGGGGCAGGTTCACCACCTGCTCGCGGCCTGGGAACCCTACCGGCCCGCAGCCTGATGGGTCAGCCGGGTGAGCGGATATCGCCGCACCCCGCGGTCCAGGGCTTGCCCGATCCGGCGAATCCCGCTCACGCATCAAGCACCCTGTCCGATGACATTGGCCCTGCCGGCCTCAGTCTTTCGGCCCTGATCGAACAGACCCGCGACTCCCTCGGACTCCGGTGGCTGGCCTGCGAACGCCTCGCGCAGCAGCAAGCGGCGGTACCGACGCCCGATCCGGTGGATCAGGTGGGCTACCTCAACCTCATCCATCCCCACAGGATGCAGGTTCTGGGACATGCAGAGGTGACGTATTTCAACCGGCTGAGCCGTACCCGTCGCGATCACATTCTCGATGAACTGGGCCACGAGCGTCCGCCCGCACTGATCGCCGCCGATGGTGTGACACCGCCTGCGGAGCTGCTTGATGGCTGTGAGCGGATGAACCTTCCGCTTCTCGCGACGGCACTGCCCAGCCCGCGGGCGATCGAGCTCCTGCGGCGCCAGCTGGCCAAGGCGCTTGCGCTGACCTGCACACGTCACGGCGTCATGATGGATGTGCTGGGGGTTGGGGTTCTGATCTCGGGTGAATCCGGGCTGGGCAAGAGTGAACTCGGACTCGAACTGATCAGCCGAGGCCATGGGTTGGTTGCCGATGATGTGGTGGAGCTTCACCGCATCGGCACCAGCACCATCGAAGGTCGTTGCCCCAGCCTTCTGCAGGGCCTGCTTGAAGTTCGCGGCCTCGGGCTGCTCGATATCAAGACCGTGTTTGGCGAGACTGCTGTCCGCCGGAAAATGCGGCTCAAGCTCATCGTTCACCTGGTGCGGCGCAGCACCCACGAAGATGAATACGAGCGCCTGCCGCTGGAGGACTTGACCGAGGAGGTCCTGGGGCTGAAGATCCGCAAGGTGGTGATCCCGGTGGCAGCGGGTCGAAACATCGCCGTCCTGGCTGAAGCCGCAGTGCGCAATACCATCCTGCAGTTGCGCGGCATCGACACCATGCGAGAGTTCATCGCCCGCCAGCAACGGGCGATCGAGGCGGCGGCCAGCGAGCATGGCCAGTTCCATTCCGGCCCTTCGGCCGACGATGCAGCAGACGCGTGAATCCGACCGACTCTTTCGCTCCGAGAACTGTCCTGCTCACCGGCATCTCCGGGTCGGGTAAGTCGGTCGCCCTGCATGTGCTGGAGGATGAGGGCTTTTACTGCATCGACAACCTGCCAGCGCCCTTCGTGCAGGATGTGATCCAGTCCCTGCATGGCGCGGGATACCCTCGCGTGGCCATTGCAATCGATGTCCGCTCAGGCCCAGCGCCCCAGGACCTGCCCCGAATCGTCGCCGACCTGAAGCGACAGGCGGGCCATGTCACCGTGCTTTTTCTGAATGCCCGCACGGATGTGCTGATCCAGCGGTTTTCGGAGACACGACGTCGCCATCCGCTGGGGATGCCGGTGTCGCAGACCGACGGACTGCGGGCAGCAAACGAGACCGATCCCCCGACCCTGATCGAGGCCATCGAGCGCGAGCGCGAACTGATGAGTCAGGCAGAAGGACTGGGGCCATCGATCGATACCAGCGAACTTCATCCCAACGTGCTCAGGCAGTGGGTACGGGATGTCACCGGACTGAAGGCGGCTCGCCTGACCCTGCTCTTCGAATCGTTCGCCTTCAAGCATGGCGTGCCACTGACCGCCGATCTGGTCTTTGACATGCGCTGCCTGCCCAACCCCTACTACACGCCGGCCCTGCGCGCCCTGAATGGCACGGACGAGCCGGTGGTCCGTTTTCTGTCGGAAGTTCCCGCTGTCCAGCGCATGGTGGATCATGTAGAGCACTTTGTGCAGAGCTGGCTGCCCTCCTACGCCCAGGAAAACCGGAGCTATCTCACGGTCGCCATCGGCTGCACCGGAGGGCAGCATCGCTCGGTGTATGTCGCCTCCGAACTTGCGCGCCGCTTCAGCGTCTCCGAGCAGGTGCTGGTAAGACACCGCAACCTGGCGCACAAGATGCTGGTTGCGTCATGACGTCCCGGATCAGGGCCAGACACGGATGGATCTCATGACCGAATCCGGCTCCAGGGGCGTGCCGGCGGAGTGGCTCGATGCGCTCGCGCTATTTCCGCTGTCCACGGTGCTGTTCCCTGGCGGGGTGTTGCCTCTGCGCATCTTCGAGGCCCGCTATACCGATATGGTCCGGGAGTGCATGAGGCAGAACCGGCCGTTTGGGGTCTGTCTGATCACCAAGGGCGGCGAGGTGGGCGAAACTGCCGAGCATGAGCCCATCGGCTGTCTGGCCTATATTCAGGATGTGGACATGGAGCAGCCCGGCGTGTTGCGTATCCGTACGGTCGGCTCGCAACGCTTCCGGGTCGGCGCAGCCCGGTCAGATGCCAGCAGGCTCATCCGGGCCCAGGTCCATCTGATCGATCCGGACCCCCTCGTCCCCGTGCCTTCGGAGCATGCGCCTTGTGTCGATCTGGTGCGCCGGATGGTGCAGGAGATTGAACGCACGGTGCCCGATCCCTCTCAGCGCATGATCGCAGGGCCGATGGAGTACGAATCCGCTGCATGGGTCGCCAACCGGATTGCAGAATTCCTGCCGATTCCGGGCACGTCAAAGTACAGGCTGATGACGGTGGATGACCCGGCCGATCGCCTTGCGATCGTGCATCGGTGGTTGTCCCAACAGGGCGTGCTCTGAATCTGCCCCGGATCAGATCAGGGCGTACAGCAGCTTGCGCACGGGGGTGGGCAAGGGTGCGCCGGCCATTGAGTCAGGGTTCAGTGCCAGCCAGCGCATCTGCACCGGATCACTCCCGCTGAGAGCCTGAGGATCCGGCGCATCATGCCTGAGGCCCGCCGAGCCGGTGCCTGCGTCGATCCTCCAGACCCTGGCCTCGAGCCTGAAGTGGGTGAACGTGTGACGTACCGGCGCAGCAAGGGGCTCTGCAAGGAGGTCCGTCGAATGAGCGACGCCTGTCATGCGACCGAGCCCCGGGTGTGAGGCCGCCCAGGCTTGCACCGCCCGGACATCGATTTCGTCGCATGCATGCTGCGCAAGGGGGCTGCGAATCTCGGGCAAGGACCAGAGCCCTCCCCACACGCCCCGGGCCGGCCTGACCTGAAGCAGAACCCGCCTGCCATCGATGATCATCGCCCAGTCGGCCCGCCGTTGCTCGACCATGCGTGCGGGACGAGGCGTGGGTAATTCGGCCACACGCCGGCTGGCAAGCGCCTGGCACTGCCCGGCCACAGGACAGGCTTCACATCGCGGTTCACGCGGTGTGCAGACCGTTGCCCCCAGATCCATCAGGCCCTGGGTGTAGGCCCGCAGGGCGTCATGCCCCGATGTCCGGGGAAGCTGGTCTTCGGCGATCTGCCAGAGACGGCGCTCCACCTCGACCCGGCCCGGCCAGCCCTCGATTGCAAAGACCCGGGCAAGGACGCGTCGGACATTGCCATCAAGAATGGGCTGGGCATCGGACCCCGCAAAGCAGGCCACGGCTGCCGCTGTGGATCGGCCGATTCCGGGCAGCTCCTGCAGCGCCGAGGCAGTTGCCGGGAAACGCCCCTGGTATTGCGTCATGATGAGCCGCGCGGTCGCGTGCAGGTTGCGGGCGCGGCTGTAGTAACCCAACCCTGACCACCGGCCGAGTACCTCCTCCAGCGTCGCATCGGCCAATCGCCGTACATCAGGAAACCGTGCAAGAAACGCCGTGTACCTTTCCACGACGGTGCTCACCTGAGTCTGCTGCAGCATGATCTCGGAAACCCAGATCCTGTAAGGGTCGGTCGTCCCCTGCCAGGGCAGGTGATGTCGACCGCAGGATTTCTGCCAGGCGATGAGGTCTTGTGCGAACGTGCTCATCGGGTCACCCGGGCACCTGCGAGGGGCTCAGAGAGCACAGGGGCCCATGCGCTCATGCAGCCTGGCGGTCGGGCTCTCGGGCCTCGGCGAGCAGGGCCATCATGTCGGACTCGAACTGATCAAGCACGCGCACCTGCGCGTTGATCCGTTGCTGCTCCTGCTCGAGCTGATCAATCCGAACCTGCAATTGCCCTGCCGCATCGAGGACTCGCTGCACGGATTCGAGTCTGCTGCGCAGGAGGGCCTCATGCTCGCCCGCCCGTGCCATCAACGGTGCCATGAGCTCGGCGGTCCAGGCATCGACCGCCTTGGACGCAAGCTCGTACACGGCCCTGAGCCTGACGGCGACCGACTCGAAGTAGCGGCGGGTCAAGGCCCATTTCTCTGTCGTGATGAGGCTGATCGCACCGAAGTGGCGACGCTGAAATTCCTCGATCCGCTCGACTTCGGCCATGTAGCGACGCACCTGGAAGTCCTCTGCTGCGGGCAGCTCCCAGCCATGTTCATCCGAAAACCGCTGACTCATTGCGCGCATCAGACGGGCCATGTCCTGCGATCTCGTCTCGAGCGACTCGATGTCCCGCCGTGCCTCCAGAACCAGTCCAACCATGGCTTCCCGGAGTCCGACCGACATGCGGCTGAGCTGCATGGCGTCGCGGGCTTTTTGCACATGGCGCTTGAGTCGTGCAAGCGCCACTCCTGATCTGAGCTCGGCCTCCTGCCGCGCAAATACCCGGTGCAGCGCCTTGAGACTGGCGAGACTTCGATCAAAACTCGCGCGTTCCTGCCGGATGCCTCGGGCCGCCTGCTCGATGACCTCGCGGTTGCGGCCCTTCAGTGCGCGAAGCTCGACGAGCTGCACCGCCAGACCTGCACGGCGCTGACCAAGCGCGCCGCGTGCCAGGGAGGCAATCGACCCGCTCTCGAGCCGGACCTGCTCGCGCACGAGGAGCTGTCGACGGGGCACGATCTCGCTACTGAGTGCGCGCTCAAAAGCGGTGAGCCTGCTGCGCGAGAGCAGATCCAGATCGCCATTGACCCTCGCCACCAGGCCCTTGAGGGCCGACAGCGGAAAAACCCGTTCACGGGGAATGTCGAGCGTGCGGGCCACCGAGCGCGCCTGCGCCTCGATCTCTTCATCCACTTCCGCCGGCGACCGAAGCTCGTCCCACAAGCCGTCGATCTTGTTGAGCACCACAAATCGACCATGCGCATGGGTGGGACTGATCCGCTCGCGCCAGGTCTCGATATCGCTTCGGGTCACGCCGGCATCGGCGGCCAACAGAAACACCACCGCATGCGCCGAAGGCAGAAGGCTGAAGGTGAGTTCAGGCTCCGAGCCCAGGGCATTGAGGCCGGGCGTATCGATCACGACCAGTCCGGTACTGAGCAGCGGGTGAGGCAGATTGGCAATCGCATGACGCCACCTCGACACCTCCACCTGCTGATCCTGTTCCGGCACAGAGGCATCTCCTGGCGAGGTTTCCTCCATCAGTCCCATCAGGATGGCATCCTGGAGACTGACCTTGCGAACTTCCCGCACGCTCTCGAATGCCTTGCGCACGCTGTCGACATCCTGCGCATCGAAGGGCACGGTGATCCAGGCCTGCGGCCTGTCACGCCACTGCGCCAGGGCGGTGCTCTCCAGACGGGTTTCGATGGGCAGCAGCCGAATACAGGCGGGCTGGGAGGGATCGTGCATGAGCTCGGTCGGGCACATGGTGGTCCGACCTGCCGAGGAGGGCAGAACCCTTTTGCCATACTCGGCAAAAAAGAGGGCATTGATCAGTTCAGACTTGCCGCGGGAGAACTCGGCCACGAAGGCCACGGTCATCCGCTCGTCGGACAGTCGCTGCATCAGGCCATCCAGCTTTGAACGGGTGACCCCGTCGAGCAGGCTCTGCTGCTCCAGCCAAAGCCCGTGACGACGCAGCAGAGCCCTGACGCGTTCGCGCCAGTGACCATAGGCCCGTATCCGCTCGCTCAATCCGCTCATGGGCGACATGATAGGCCCGCTCAGCGCTGACAGGCCGGGCACCAGTAGCTTGCCCTCTGCTGCTGCACCCGGCGCCTGATCGGAACACCACAGCGGCGACAGGGCTGCCCGGCCCGGCCATAGACCAGGCATTCAAGCTGAAAGTGGCCCGACTGGCCCTCGCTTGAGACGAAATCGCGAAGGCTGCTGCCACCGGCAGCGATGGCATCCGCCAGAGTGGCACGAACCGCATCGGCCAGCCGGTCACATCGCGGTCGACTCAGCCGCCCTGCGGCAAGCCCGGGCCGGATCCCGGCGCGATGCAGGCTTTCCGAGGCGTAGATGTTTCCAACGCCCACCACCACAGTCCCGGCCAGCAGGAGGGCCTTGATGCTGCCACGTCGCCCCCGTGTTGCCTGATAGAGCCGTGCACCGTCGAACTCGGGCGAGAAGGGTTCAACACCCAGGTTGCGCAACAGGACATGGTCCTGAAGAGGAGGCCCTTGCGCCGGACTCCAGAGCACGGCACCAAAGCGGCGAGGGTCGTTCAGGCGCAGCACGCCCCCGTCGAGCAGCAGGTCGAAATGGTCATGGCGGCGAACCGGCGTGTCCGCGGACAACCAGGTGAAGGTTCCGGACATGCCGAGATGGATGATGAGAACGCCGGGCTCGAAATGCAGCAGCAGGTACTTGCTTCGTCGTTGCGCCGACAGCAGGACCCGACCGCGCAGGAGCGCATCGAGTCCTTGCGGAATCGGCCAGCGCAGCCTGGGCGCACGAACAACGACACCGGCAACGCGCCGCCCGGTCGCGGCGGCCTCGACCCCGCGCCGGACCACTTCAACTTCAGGCAGTTCAGGCATGGACGCGCAGTGTATTCCAGCCTACCATCTGCGCATGAAATTCCTGCGCTGGCACGCTGTGGCCTGTTTCGCGGCGGCGCTGAGCGTGACGCCTCCTGTTTTCGGATCGCAAACCACCGAAGGCGAATCGCCTCCGCCTGCGGTCGAGCTCACGCCACGCCTCCTTTTCCAGATCCTTGGGGCCGATCTTGCCCTCCAGCGTGGCGACGTCCGCACCGGCTGGTCAACCTATCTTTCACTGGCGCGACAGACCCGCGATCCGCGGCTTGCCAGACGGGCAACCGAAATCGCACTCGAAGCGCGCGCCCTCCAGGAGGCGATCGAGTCCGCGCGCCTGTGGCTCGAACTCTCGCCCAACTCGGGCGGCGCCGGACAGATTCTTGAAACGCTCCTGCTGGCCGGCCCCAAGCCGGAGAGCGCCGAAGCATTGGTCAGAGCGCGACTCGAGCGGGCCCGTCAGTCGGGTGAGCTTGCCGCAGCCTATGCGCAGTTGCAGCGTCACCTGTCCCGCAGCAGCGACCCTGCGGCTGCCTGGCGTCTGATGGACAAGCTGAGCACAGCCGATCTGAACCTTCCGCAGGCCAGGCTTGCCCGGGCCGCGCTCGCCGGTGCGGCCGGGCTCGACAATGCGGCAACCCTCGAAATCCGAGAGGCGCTGCGAATCGCACCGGCAGACAACTCGGTCGCGCTGGCTGCTGCACGCCTCCTTGCGTCCCGTCCAGGGAGCAGGGAGGAGGCTCTGTCCTTGCTGGGTGGTTTGCTCAAACGCGATCCACGCAACATCGACGCAATCGATCTTCAAGCCCGGGTTCTTGTTGCCCTGGGGCGTGACGCCCAGGCTCTGGACCAGTTTGCCCGAGCACTCGAACTGGCCCCCCAAGAGCCTGGTCTGCTTCTGGCGGCGGGCCAGCTCGCCCAGCAACTGAGGCGCAGCACGCAAGCCAGGACTTACCTCGACGCCTACCTTGCCCAGAAAACCCCCGACCGCCGAGAGCGCGAGCAGGCCATCCTGCTGAGAGCACGCATCGCTGAAGATGAAGGCCGCCCGGATGAAGCGCTGACCTGGCTTGAACGCATCCCGACAGGGCCGCTGTACCTGACGGCTCTGACCCGACGCGCGACCTTGCTGGTCAAAAGCGGACGAACCGAACAGGCGACTGCGCTCTTTCGTGCAGAGGCAGCAGAGAATGACGATGATCGCGTCCGGCTCATCAGCGCGGAGGCCGCAGCACTGCGTGAGGGCGGGCAGCCGCAGCGGGCGTTCGAGATCCTGGATCAGGCACTCAGTACCCTGCCCGACCGAATCGATCTGCTCTATGACCATGGCATGGCGGCAGAACGAATCGATCGCATCGACCTGATGGAGGCATCGATGCGCAAGGTGATCGCCCTCAAGCCGGACCATGCGCATGCCCATAATGCCTTGGGCTACACCCTGGCCGACCGCAACCTCAGGCTCGATGAGGCTCGCAAGCTGATCGAACGGGCGGTTGAACTCAGCCCCGACGACGGGCACATCCTGGACAGCATGGGCTGGGTCCTTTTCAGGCTCCGCGACCAGGAGGGCGCGCTTCGCTGGTTGCGCAAGGCCTGGAGTCTGAGCCCGGATGCCGAAGTCGGCGCCCATCTTGGCGAGGTGCTCTGGGTGAGCGGACGACGTACAGAGGCCCTTGAGATCTGGAGGGCATCGCGCAGCAGGGAACCCGACAACCGGACCCTCGAAGAAACTCTGAAGCGACTCGGCGCGTCGCTCTGAATGGCATGAGAGTCGCCCGCCTGCCATCACGTCTGCTGCTTCTGCTACTTCTGCCGCGTCTGCCGCGTCTGCCGCTTCTGCAACGCGCCGCGACGCTGATCTGCGCAGGGCTGCTGGCCGCTTGCGCCGCCCTTCCCTCGCCCTCCACCGACACTGCAGCCGGGACGGGCAACGTGCGCTTCGCATCTCAGGAAACGGCGCCAAAGCTGTGGGCCGGACGATTTTCGGTCACGCTCAGGGCGACACCACCGGGCGACAATGAATCGGCCCAGGGCCGGTTTCAATTGGAGGCCTCAGGTGACGCTGCAGAGCGGACGCTGGCGCTGACCCTGACCTCGCCGTTCGGGCAGCGCATCGCTCAAGGCACCCGACAGGCAGACGGAGCTTCCCGGCTTGAACTGGCGGATGGCCGAGTCCTGCGGGATACCAGCCTTGACGGCGTGGTCGAGCAGGCCCTGGGCTGGCCTTTGCCCCTGGAACGTCTGCCGCAATGGCTGGATGATCGGTTTGACGATGTGGTGTTGCGAGACGCCCAGGGAGCGATCAGTCAGGCCGTGGACAGCGGCTGGCTGATCGAGCGCGAGCCCGGGCGCTGGGCGCTCGCGCGCACTCACCCCAGAGGTCACCTGCGCGTGGTGCTGGTGATCGACCGCTGATCCACGCATCGAGAGACAGGACAATGGCCTTGCATGTCATGCTGACGCCTGCCGAACGATCAGGCGGCGAGGTCAGGGATGTCCCGGCACCCGCCAAGATCAACCGCTTCCTGCATGTCACCGGTCGGCGCGACGATGGCTATCACCTGCTCGAGAGCGTGTTTCAGCTGATCGACTGGGCCGACAGGATCGATGTCCGGGTCCGTTCCGATGGCCAGATCGTCAGGATCGGCGAAGTCGACGGCGTGGCTCCTGACCAGGACCTGACCGTGCGTGCTGCCCGACTGTTGCAACAGGCGAGCGGCTGCAGACTGGGGGCGGAGATCGCTCTGACCAAGGTCATCCCCATGGGGGGCGGGCTGGGCGGAGGGAGCTCCGATGCGGCCACCGTGATGATGCTGCTCGATGCCCTGTGGGATCTGAGGCTGCCGCCGCCTGAGCTCGCCCGACTCGGACTGCAGCTCGGTGCAGACCTGCCCTTCTTCCTCTTCGGCGGGTCGGCGCTGGCGCGGGGTGTCGGCGAACAACTCCAGGCCATCGCGATCCCGGAATCGTGGTTCGTGCTGATTGCCCCCCCGGTCGCCGTGCCCACCGCGCGGGTCTTCGGTGATGCCGAATTGACAAGAAACACGCCGCCCCTCACAATTTCCGGTTTCCAGGACGAGCGTCCCGGGTCGTTTGATGCCTGGCAGAGGTTGCAGCAACAGGCTCTTCACAATGACCTTCAGCCGGTCGTTCAGCGGCATTATCCGCAAGTGGCCTTGGCGATAGGGCAGCTTGAGATGGCCGCGCGCAATGCCGGGCTTGCCCCGGAGCAGGTTCGAATGTCCGGATCGGGAGCATGCATCTTTCTCCCGGTCTCTGATCCCGATCTTGCTCAGCGTATTGCGTCGGATGCAGTGCTTCGCGATGTCGGACGGGTTCGAGTCTGTCGATCCCTCTCCCGGCACCCGTTGGGGAGTCGCCAAGTTGGTTAAGGCACCGGATTTTGATTCCGGCATGCGTAGGTTCGAATCCTACCTCCCCAGCCAACACCTGAACGCCGGTCGCTGTTAGTCAGCATTCCGGCCTGTCAACCGAGCGCTAACCGGGTGCCCCGATGCTTTCAGGATACCGTCGTCAAGCGGAGTC
>JBMSOD010000028.1:0-19980 GCA_049422085.1 Burkholderiaceae bacterium | reverse complement strand
TTTTATTTGTGTCTTGTTGCCTTACACTCGCTCGTCAAACAGAAACGGAGTTCCCATGCACGATGGCCTGAAAGCACGACGCTTGCATCTTCGAACGCTGGGGGCCTCATTCGCCCTTGCCGCAGCGGCGGGAACACCCCTGGCCCGGGCGCAGGGCAGCGCGCCCTTCACCATCGGTGTGCTGCCCAATGTCAGCGCGCGGGTGCTGTTTGCGAGCTACCAGCCGATGCGCGAGCACTTCGAGCGTGAACTCGGCCAGAAGGTGGAGATCGCCACTGCGCCTGACTTCCGTTCGTTCAGCGAGCGAACCCTCAAGGGTGAGTACCAGATGGTCGTGATCGCCCCCAATCTGGGTCGCGTCGCCCAGCTCGATGCGGGATGGGATCTGCTGGCCGTCTACGAGCCGCGCATTCCTGCGCTGGCGGTGGTTGCCGCCGAAAATACCGATCCGAGCCCTGCGCAGGTGCGCGGCAAGGCGCTGGCCATGGCCAACCCGCAATCGCTGGTTGCACTGGTTGCGCTGGATTGGCTGAGGACTCAGGGACTGCAGGTCGGTACCGACTTCCGGACTCTGGTGACGGCCAATGACGACAGTCTCGGGGCTGTGCTGAGAAGTGGCGAGGCACCCATTGCCATCATGAGCAGGGGGGAGTTTCGGGCCAAGCCGCCCGAGATGCAGGCCCGCCTGAAGGTGCTCCATGAGATCGCCCAGGTGCCCGGATTTTTCGTGATGGCCAATCCCCGCCTTGAGCCGGCGCAGCGAAGACGGCTGCGGTCGCTGGTTCTGGGCTTTCCGGGTACCGAGGATGGCAAACGGTTCTTCGGACTGTCGGGGTTCACGAACATTCGCGAGTCGAACGACGCTGATTTGCGTTTTCTGGATCCCTACAACGACATCACCCGCCGGGGGCTCGGGCTCAAGCCCTGATCACCATGCTGCGCGCTGGCATGCGGGTCTTGCGCCAACAGATGGCGCGTTTGCGCTTTCGCACCCGTCTGCTCATCGCGGGCCTGCTCTTGCAGGTCGTTGCGCTCGGTCTGATGGCGGGAGCGGGCGTGGCCCTGGTCGATCGACATCTGGAGCAGGAGTTCGAACAGCGCGTGCGCCAGTTCGGCCCCTTCATGAATGCTGCGCTGGTCACGCCGATGGCCCAGCGTGACTACGCTTCGGTCGCCGCCATCCTTGCTGAAAGCAGAAAAGGCCGGGGATTCGTCTACCTTGAGGTCCGGGATCCCGCCGGCCGGACCATCGCGCGCGAAGCCGAGGTACACGACGAAGGTGCCGTCACCGGAGCGATCAGAGAAGGCCGGATCAGGCTCGAGCTTTCGGGCCAGGCGCTGGGCGAGGTGGATTGGGGCGTATCCCTGGAGCCCATCCAGCAGACCCGCGAGGAAGCGGTGCGGGTCATCACGGGCATCAGCTTTCTTGTCCTGCTTCTGTGTCTGGGGCTGTTAGTCTGGCTCGATCGCAGTCTGACCCGTCCGCTCACTCAGCTCGAGCGCGCTGCCCGCGACATTCATGCAGGCAACTATGAGCTCGCGCTTCCTGTCGATCGTCAGGATGACCTGGGTGTCCTGATGCGGGCCTTCGATCGCATGCGCCTCGAGATCGAGCGCAAGGTGAGCGAACTCACGCATAGCGAGGCCTTGCAGCGGCGGTACCTGGCTGAGACAACCGGCCAGAAACTGCGGGCCGAGCAGGCCCTGCGCGAGGTTGAACGGGCCAACCAGGCCAAGGCTGAATTCATTGCCAACATGAGCCACGAGATCCGCACGCCGATGAACGCGATCATCGGACTGACCGACCTCGCTCTCGAATCCTCGTTCGAAGCCAAACAACGCGAGCATCTGACCCTGGTGCGATCGTCCGCCGACAGTCTGCTGGCGATCATCAATGACATCCTGGACTTTTCCAAGATTGATGCCGGGCGAGTTGAGCTGGATCTCAAGCCTTTTGCACCCGCGGAACTGGTCGAGAGCATCGTGGCGCTGCATGCCTCCACCGCCCGGCTCAAGGGGGTGGCCATGCGGGTCCAGGTCAGCCCGCGAGTGCCGGCTGCACTGCTGGGCGACTCGCTTCGTATTGGTCAGGTGCTCAACAACCTCCTGTCCAATGCAGTCAAGTTCACCGAACGCGGCGTGATCGAACTCCAGGTGCATGCGGACGCCCAGCATCACAAGGGGGGTGAGCAGGACGGTGCATCAGATGAACTGTCGACAGACAGAGGTCCCTGCCAGATCGAGTTTGTGGTCCGCGATTCCGGTATGGGCATCTCGCCAGACAAGCTGAACGAGGTCTTCGAGCCCTTCCTGCAGGCCGACAATTCCATCACCCGCCGGTTTGGGGGAACAGGTCTGGGCCTGACCATTTCGCGACGACTTGCGCGAGCCATGCAGGGCGACCTCACCGTCAGCAGTGCGCTGGGGATCGGCAGCGTCTTCAGCCTGAGACTGTCGCTTGACCGAGCCCGGACACAGGACCTGCCTGGCATGGCACCGATCGCGATCTCCCATCAGGCGCCCGCAGTGCAGTCCTTGCAGTTGCTGGTGGTCGAAGACAACCCGGTCAATCAGGTGCTCGCACGCACACTGCTCGAACGGGCAGGGCATCAGGTGACCCTGGCCGCCGATGGCCGGCAGGGTCTGAGTTGCTGGCAGCAGGGTCGATTCGATGCTGTGCTGATGGACGTGCAGATGCCGGTTCTGGATGGACTGAGCGCGACCCGGGAGATGCGCGAGATCGAGCGCCAGCAAGGCCGACGGCGAACTCCGGTGATCGCCATGACTGCCAATGCGATGTCGGGCGATCGCGAGCGCTGCCTGGCGGCCGGGATGGACGACTACCTTTCCAAACCCTTCAGGCGCGAGGACCTGAGTGCCGTGCTGGCCCGCATTCAGCCTGCCCTTCAAAGGCTCAGTCGGCCCACTGCGGCGGACGCTTCCTGACCCATTGCGTGGCCTGGTCGTAAGCATGGGCCAGGCGCAGCACTCCCAGGTCGTCGCGGGGTGCGCCAATCAGTTGCAGTCCCATGGGCAGGCCTCGTGCATCGAATCCTGCGGGCACGTTGACCGCAGGCACCCCCGCCAGAGTGACCGGGGCCATCACCTCCATCCAGCGGTGATAGGTGTCGGACTTGCGACCATTCACTTCCGAAGGCCAATGGGTGTCCTTGTCGAAAGGAAACACCTGCGCACTGGGCAGGGCGAGGAAGTCGAACTGCGCAAAGAGTGCCAGCACACGCTGAAACCAGGCACTGCGCACTGACACGGCCTGCTGTATCTGCAGGGCGGACAGCCCCACACCCTGTTCGTATTCCCACTGCGCCTCGGGTTTGAGCAAGGCCCATTTTTGCGGATCCTGACGGTAGGGTGCGAAGCGTGCGCTGATCGGCAGCGAGCGCAGGACGTTAAAGCAGCGCCATAGGGCTTCGGAATCGAATCCAAGGGGTGCTCGATCCACGCGGCAGCCGATCGATTCGAAGTCCTTGAGCGCCTGCTCGCACAGGGCCAGCACCCCGGGCTCCATGGGCAGGGCGCCATCAAAGTCGGCCAGCCATCCGATCCTCACGCCGCGCCAGGCGCCTTCAGGTTGCTCGATCTGGGCCGGTGTGAGATTTGGATCATGAGGCAGGGACAGCGGCTGGCGTGCATCCGGGCCGGCCAGGGTGGCCAGCAGGGCGGTCAGGTCGGGAATGTTTCGGGCCATCGGGCCTTCGGTGGGCAGCTGCGCAAAGAACACCTCTTCCGAAGGCCACTTGGGGACCCGGCCCTGCGAGGGGCGCATGCCAAAGACATTGCACCAGCCGGCCGGGTTGCGCAGCGAGCCGCCCATGTCGCTGCCATCGGCCACCGGCAACAGGCGCAGGGCCAGGGCTACCGCAGCGCCCCCGCTGGAGCCCCCGCAGGTGCGGCTCAGATCATAGGGATTGAGCGTGGTGCCATAGACCGGGTTGTAGCTCTGGGAGCCAAAGCCCCATTCCGGCACATTGGTCTTGCCGATCAGGATCGCGCCGGCAGCCTTCAGTCGCTGCGCCAGCAGGCCATCGGCGGCAGGAATGTTGTCCCTGAAAATCGGCGATCCCCAGGTGGTCCTGATGCCCGCGGTGACTTCCAGATCCTTCACCGCATGCGGAAAGCCGTGCATCCAGCCGCGGGAGTGGCCGCGAGCGAGTTCGGCATCACAGGTGCGCGCTTCGGCGATCAGGGCAGCCTCATCCCTCAGCGCCACAATGGCGTTCACCTTCGGATTCAGGCGCGCAATGCGCTGCAGCGTGGCCCGCATCAGCTCCTCGCAGGAGATGTCGCGGGCATGGATGGCCCGGGACAGGGCGAGGGCATCGAGTTCGTGCAATGGGCTCATGAGATCGGCCGGAGGTCGGCTGGCAGTGGGAATGACCCCCAAGTGTGCCAAAACCGGCCGGACCCTGGGCCGGCAGGCACTATAGTGGCGACCCATGAAAGGATCTGAGACCAGACAGACCGCAGTCGATGTGCTGGTGGTCGGTGGCGGCAATGCGGCCTTATGTGCGGCCCTGATGGCGCGCGAGGCGGGCGCTTCGGTGCTTTTGCTCGAGGCGGCGCCCAAGGCCTGGCGGGGCGGCAACTCCATGCATGTGCGCAATCTGCGCTGCATGCACGATGCGCCGCAGGATGTGCTGGTCGAAGCCTATCCGGAGGAAGAGTTCTGGCAGGACCTGCTCAAGGTCACCGCAGGGCGTACCAATGAGGCCCTGGCGCGGCGCGTGATTCGCGATTCGGCCACCTGCCGGCCCTGGATGCGCAGGCACGGCGTGAATTTTCAGCCTGCCCTGTCAGGCGCGCTGCATGTCTCGCGCACCAATGCCTTCTTCATGGGAGGCGGCAAGGCGCTGGTCAATGCCTATTACCGCAGCGCTGAAGCCCTTGGCGTGCAGATCCGTTACGACACGCCGGTCAGCGATATCGAACTCGATGGCGACCGCTTCGTGGCGGTGCATGCGGGCGGCGAGCGCATCACTGCACGCACCTGCGTGCTGGCCTGTGGTGGCTTCGAATCCAACCGCGAATGGATGCGCGAGGCCTGGGGGCAGAACGAGCGCGGCGAATGGCCTGCAGACAACTTCCTGATCCGCGGCACCCGATACAACACCGGCGTCATCCTCAAGCGCATGATGGAACTCGGCGCCGACCATCTGGGAGATCCCTCGCAGTCGCACTGTGTGGCCATCGACGCGCGCGCGCCGCTCTACGATGGTGGCATCTGCACCCGCATCGACTGCGTCTCGCTCGGCGTGGTGGTCAACCGCGAAGCCCGCCGGTTCTATGATGAGGGCGAGGATTTCTGGCCCAAGCGCTATGCGATCTGGGGGCGGCTGGTGGCCCAGCAGCCTGGGCAGATCGCATGGTCGATCATCGATTCGAAGGCCATCGGGCGCTTCATGCCCCCGGTCTTTCCTGGGACCCGGGCCGACAGCCTGCCGGAACTCGCCCGCGCCATCGGTCTGGACGAGGCCACCTTCATGCAGACCCTGAACAGCTACAACGCCGCCTGCCAGCCTGGTCACTTTGACCATACCCGGCTGGATGACTGTCGCACCGAGGGCGTGATGCCGGCCAAGACCCACTGGGCCTTGCCGATTGATCGGGCGCCCTTTTTTGCCTATGCGGTCCGCCCTGGCGTGACCTTCACCTACCTGAGCCTCAAGACCGACGAGACCAGTGCGGTGCACTTTGGCGGGCGGCCGAGCCCCAACCTTTTTGTGGCGGGCGAGATGATGTCGGGCAATGTGCTCGGCCAGGGCTACACCGCAGGCGTGGGCATGTCCATCGGCACCGCATTCGGGCGCATTGCGGGCACGCAGGCCGCACAGGCCGCGCAGGCGATGAGAGAGGCCCCGATCCTGCAGAGCCGGACTGAGGTTCAGGGGAGCCAGGATCGGACACAAGAGGTGAGGGCATGACGCCGCTTCAGTCCCTGGTCGATCAGGCCCGATCTCTTGGCGCCGCCGAGTCGCCCGAGGCCGAGGTGGCCCGTGTCCTGCAGATCTGCAACGCCTGCCGGTACTGCGAAGGGTTTTGCGCTGTGTTTCCGGCCATGACCCGACGGCTGCAGTTCCCTGCGCATGAGGTGCATTACCTGGCCAACCTGTGCCACAACTGCGGTGCCTGCCTGCATGCCTGCCAGTACGCTCCTCCGCATGAGTTTGCGGTGGCGGTGCCTCAGGCCATGGCACGGGTACGGGCCCGCACCTATGCCCTGCACGCCTTCCCGGCCGCCCTGGGCAGCCTGTATGCACGCAACGGCCTGGCGGTGGCTCTGGCACTGGCGCTGGGGCTGGCCCTGTTTCTCATTCTCGGCGTGGCGTCCAAGGGTGGGCTGCTTCATGCGCCCTTGCAGGGCAATTTCTATGCGGTCTTTCCGCACGATCTTCTGGTCGGCTTGTTCGGCACCGTCTCGCTCTGGGTGGTGCTGGCCTTTGGTGTGGGCCTGAGCAGGTTCTGGCGAGGACTGCCTGATGAAGGCCCTGCGGTCAATCGCCTGGAAGCTGCTGGCGAGGCGGCGCAGGCCGCCCTTACCCTGCGTTATCTCGATGGTGGCCATGGCCAGGGGTGCAACGAAGCCGATGACCGCTTTACCCACTGGCGTCGGCGGTTTCACCACCTGACTTTCTATGGCTTTGCGCTGTGTTTTGCGTCGACCAGCGTGGCCACCGTCTATCACTACGGGCTTGGTCTGCATGCGCCCTATGCACTCACCAGCCTGCCCGTGCTTCTGGGCACAGTGGGCGGTCTGGGCCTTCTGGTGGGCCCGGTGGGCCTGCTGATGCTGAATCTGCGGCGTCATCCGCTGCAGGGAGATCCCGGACAGCGGGCGATGGACCATGGTTTTGTCGCCTTGCTCTTTCTGACCTCGCTGACGGGCCTGCTCTTGCTGGCGCTGCGCGATACCGGTGTCATGGGCCTGCTGCTGGCCGTGCACCTGGGCGTGGTGATGGCGCTTTTTCTCACCCTGCCTTATGGCAAGTTTGCCCATGCGGTCTATCGCTGCGCAGCGCTGCTCAAGTGGAGCATCGAGCGACGCCAGCCGGATCCGGTGGGTCTTGGCTCGGACTGATCCCATGAACCCATCGAACCCTTCGAGTCCTTCGAGTCCTTCGAGTCCTTCGAACCCGGCGGATTCCGCAAATTCGGTGAATCCGGCGCGCATCGCCCAGGGTCGCCTGCAGATCCCGTCCTGTCAGCATGAAGTGTCGGCAGCCGAGTGGCAGGCCCGGGTCGATCTGGCCGCCTGCTACCGGCTGGTTGACCTCTACGGCATGTCCGACATGATGGCCAATCACATCTCGATGCGCGTGCCCGATGAAGGCAAGGGCCCCGAGGCCTTTCTGATCAATGCCTACGGCATGATGTACGAGGAAATCACCGCCTCGAGCCTGATCAAGGTTGATATCGATGGCAATGTGCTCTCGAAGCCGGACTTCGGCGACCTCGACTACGGCATCAACCGCGCGGGCTATGTCATTCACAGCGCCATCCATGCGGCGCGACCCGAAATCGACTGTGTCATCCATACCCACAGCTGGGCGTCGATGGCGGTCTCTGCACTGGAGTGCGGCCTGCTGCCCATCACGCAGACCGGCATGCGTTTTCTGAAGATCGGTTATCACGACTATCAGGGTGTGGTGCTCGACGAGGCCGAACAGGCCTCGCTGCTTGCCGATCTGGGTGATGGCGAGGCCCTGATGCTGCGCAACCATGGCGCGCTCACGGTCGGTCGCACCGTGGGCGAGGCCTTCAACTGGATGCACCGGCTTGAACTGGCCTGCCGCTCGCAACTCGCGGCCATGGCCTGCAACACGCCTTTGCGCGCGGTCGATCAGCCGGTACTCGAAGCCACCTGGAACAACTATCAACGCGGCACCCGCCGACCCTACGGTCTGATGGAGTGGCCCGCGCTGTTGCGCAAACTCGATCGCCTTGACCCCTCCTACCGGACCTGACCCGCATGAACGCTTTTCAGTCCCGTCGACGTACCTCGCTGATTCAAGGCTCCCGAGCCGCCGCAGCGCTGGTAGCAGCAGGCAGCACCCTGTCTTTCGAGGTGAGGGCCCAGTCGGGCTATCCGGCCAAACCGGTGCGTGTGGTGGTGGGTTTCACGGCCGGTGGCTTCACCGATCTGGTGGCCCGGGCGGTGCTGCAACCCCTGTCCGAGCGGCTCAGGCAGTCCTTCGTGGTCGAGAACAAGCCGGGCGCCGGTGCCAACATTGCCACCGGCGAAGTGATCCGGTCGGCCCCCGACGGCTACACGCTCATCGTCAACACCGTGGGCCCGATGGCGATCAATCCCACCCTGTATCGCAGGTTGCCGCACGACCCGATCAATGATCTTGCACCGGTCATCCTGCTGTGTGACGGGCCCAATGTGCTGGTGGTCAACCCGGCGTCCGGCATCCGCAGCTTTGAAGCCTTCGTCGAACGACTCAAGGCCCAGCCCGGCAAGCTCACCTACGGCTCCACCGGGGTGGGAACCGCAGCTCACCTGTCCAGCTTCATGCTCAGTCAGCGGGCGGGCTCCTCGGCCATTCATGTGCCCTACAAGGGCGCCGAGGCGCTGCGGGACCTGCTGGCGGGTCAGATCGACTTCATGTGCGCCACCGTGCCCTCGGTGATTTCGCTCATCCGTGCCGAGCGCCTGGTGCCGCTGGCCGTCACCAGCCCCAAGCGGCTTCGCTCGCTGCCCGAGATTCCGACCATTGCAGAGCGAGGCTTTCCGGGCTTCGCGGCCGGGTCGTGGGCTGCCATGTACGCGCCCAAGGGCACGCCCGAGGCGGTGATCGCCTTGCTCAACCGCGAGCTCAATGAGGTGCTGCAGCTGCCGGCTGTGCAGCAGGTGCTGGTGCGCGAAGGGGCCGAGCCGATTGGCGGCACGCCCGCCCAACTGGCGCAGTTCACCCGTGCCGAGTTCGAGAAGTGGCGCACGGTGGTGCGCGACTCCGGCGCTTCGACCGACTGAGCCGGCCTGCGATGGGCGCGCCACTTCGGCTCCTGATGTCCCGGCAGGCGCTCGAGGTACTCGGCCCTGAGCTGAGGACCTGTTTCGCAGATCGGGACTGGCAACCGATCCTGGTGGGCGAAGCGCCGCCGCAGGCGCAGGCCGAGGCGCAGCTGGCGTTCATCTCGCGCGACATCACAGGCACCTCGACCAAGTTCGAACTGAGTGCTGCCCTGGCGGCTTTTTACGACGTCCTGCGTGCCTCGAGTTCGCTGCGCTGGCTTCATGTGCATTCCGCGGGTGCGGACAGGCCCATTTATCAGGAACTGGTGGCCCGTGGCGTGACGGTGACCACCTCGGCCGGCGCCAATGCCAACAATGTTGCAGTCACGGCACTGGCGTCCATCCTGGCCCTGTCGCGCCGTTTCCCGTCGCTCATGGCAGCCCAGGCCGAACGCCGATGGGCGCCCCTGCTGGCTTGCGACATGCCCGATGACCTGGCCGGCCAGCATGCGGTGGTGGTGGGCTGGGGGCCGGTGGGTCAGGCCATCGCAAAGCGTCTGGCCGCCTTTGATGTCCGGATCAGTGTGGTTCGCAGGGCTGCGGTCTCGGGGTCGGCAGGGGCCTTGCCTGTCTTCGACTACGCCCGTCTGGCCGATGCCGTGTGCGATGCGCAGTGGCTGGTGCTGGCCTGCCCGCTGAGCCCGCTCACGCGGGGCCTGGTCGATGCGCGTGTGCTTGCAGCCTTGCCCCGTGGCGCAAGCCTGATCAATGTCGCCCGTGGCGAGGTGATCGATGACGCAGCGCTGATCGACGCACTGCGTTCGGGGCATCTGGGGGGAGCGCATCTCGATGTCTTCAGCCATGAACCGCTGCCCCAGGCTTCGCCCCTGTGGGAGGCTCCCAATCTGATGATCACGCCGCATGCGGCCGGACACAGCACCGGGAATCGGGCGCGGGTCTCCGGACTGTTCCTCGAAAACCTGCGCTGCTGGCTGCGCAGCGAACCGCTGCGCAATGTTGTACCTTCGGCTGTCTGATTCGTGCTTTTGCGGGCTGGAGGCCCTTGCACCATGAACCATCCGCATGTCCTCACCGAATCTTTGCGTCGCCCGGTTCCGCAAGCCCTGATCGAGCGCCTGCGCACACGGTTCGCAGACCGATTCAGCACTGCACAGGCGGTGTGCGAGCATCATGGCCGAGATGAGTCTCCCTTCCCGGTGACACCGCCCGACGCGGTGGTATTTGCCGAGTCGACCGAGGATGTGGTCGAGGTGGTCCGGGCTTGTGCAGAGCATGCCTTCCCGGTGATCCCCTATGGCGCGGGCTCTTCGCTCGAGGGCCACCTGCTGGCGATCCAGGGAGGGATCAGCATCGACCTGTCGCGCATGAACCGCATGGTCGAAGTCCATCCCCAGGACCTGATCTGCACCGTGCAGGCGGGCGTTACCCGCAAGCAGCTCAACGCCGAGATCAAGGATACGGGCCTGTTCTTTCCGATCGACCCTGGCGCAGATGCTTCACTGGGCGGCATGGCGGCCACCCGGGCATCCGGCACCAATGCCGTGCGCTACGGCACCATGCGCGAAAACGTGCTCGGCCTGACGGTGGTCACTGCCGAGGGCAAGGTGGTTCGCACCGGCAGTCGCGCCAAGAAGTCGTCGGCAGGCTATGACCTCACCCGGCTCTTTGTGGGCTCCGAAGGCACGCTGGGCATCATCACCGAAGTCACGGTCAGGCTCTATCCGGTGCCCGAGGCCATGTCGGCTGCGGTGTGCAATTTCCCGAGCCTGCGCGACGCTGTGAGTACGGTGATCGAGGCGATCCAGCTCGGCGTACCGGTGGCACGCAGCGAATTTCTCGATGCGGTGAGCATCGGTGCCATCAATCGCCACAGCCACACCACGCTGCGCGAGGCGCCAACGCTTTTCTTTGAGTTCCATGGAACGACCGAATCGGTGCGCGAGCAGGCTGCGCTGGTTCAGGAACTCGCCCATGGTCATGGCGGACAGGACTTCGAATGGGCGACGCTGCCCGAGGATCGCAACCGCCTCTGGAATGCGCGACACAACGCCTATTTCGCCTGCCTGCAGTTGCGCCCCGGATGCCGGGCCATCTCCACCGATACCTGCGTGCCGATCTCGCGCCTGGCCGATTCGATCACCGGTGCGCGGGCCATCCTGGACACTGCCGACTTTCCCACCGCCATCCTGGGGCATGTGGGCGATGGCAACTTCCATGCGATTTTGCTGGTTGATCCGGCCAACGAGGCCGAGGTGACCGAGGCCGAGCGGCTTAACGACGAGATCGTTCGTCTGGCCATCGCCATGGGCGGGACCTGCACAGGCGAGCATGGCATCGGCATGCACAAGATGGGCTTTCTGGTGGAAGAGGCAGGCGAGGATGCGATCGGGCTCATGCGCGGCATCAAGCGGGCCCTGGACCCCAAGGGCATCATGAACCCCGGCAAGATTTTCAGCGCCTGAAACCGGGGCGGCACAGAGCGGGCATTCATGACGTCGGGCGTGTCCTCCAGGGCCGGCTGGGAAGCCCGTCTCGAGCTGAGCTTCGAGGCTGACGCCGAGGGCGTGACCCGGCTTGTGCATAACCGGCATCAAGGACCGTTGCGCCTCTTGCGAGCGCTGCCCCAGTCCGACGGCAGCAGCCATGCCGTCCTTGTTCATCCGCCGGGCGGTCTGGTTGGGGGCGATACCCTGGACATCGATATCCGCATCGGTGCCGGGGCTCGTGTCCTTTGCACCACGCCTGGCGCGCAGAAGTGGTATCGGGCAGAGCGACCTGGAGCACGTGCCCGCACCACACTGAAAGTCGCTGAACAGGCGGTACTGGCCTGGCTGCCGCAGCCCACCCTCGTGTTTGATTCAGCCCGGGCGGATCAGGTTCTGGAGGTCGATCTCGCGCCCGAGGCCTCGATGTTTGGCTGGGAGGCACTGGTCCTGGGGCGTGCGGCCATGGGCGAGCAGTTCTCGAGAGGCCGCCTGCAGCAGGCTCTGCGACTACGACAGGGCGGGCACCTGCTCTGGGATGAACAGGCTGTGGCTGATGCCGGCGATCGGCTCTTCCTGTCGCCGCTCGGATGGGGAGGGCGGATCGCAGCCTGCACGGTCTGGGCATGCGCCCCGGTGTCTTGCCAGAACGAGGTTCTGGGCCGCTGGCGCGAGGCCATCGATACTGCGCAAGAGGGGCCGACCGCACGGGCTGCCCGACTGGTTGGCGCCGCGACACAACCCGCCCCCGGCCTGCTGGCTGCCCGACTTCTTTCGGATGATGCCGAACCGCTCATGCACTGTGCAGAGCAACTCAGGGTGCTGGCAGCCCCTCTCCTGAGCGCCTCGCTCGGACAAGCGCCCCGCATCTGGGCAACCTGAGGCAGACTGCGCAGAAAGACGGCGCGCCGACATGAAAGCGGGCCGTCTGCCTCAATATCCACGGGGCGAGGGCTGCGGCCAGATGGCTCGGCTTTTGCAGGAACGAAGTCTCAGGCCGACCCTGACTTTTCGGCCCCGCCCTTTCACTGACCTTCCTCCTCCTGTTTCCTGGAATCCATGGACCTCACGCCACGCGAGAAGGACAAGCTCCTGATCTTCACTGCGGCCTTGCTGGCCGAACGGCGTCGGGCACGGGGCCTGAAGCTCAATGTGCCGGAAGCGGTCGCTTACATCACGGCCGCCATCCTGGAAGGTGCCCGTGATGGGCGGACGGTTGCCGACCTCATGCATTACGGCACGACGCTGCTGGGCCGTGCCGATGTCATGGAGGGGGTCCCCGAAATGATTCCCGACATCCAGGTTGAGGCGACTTTTCCTGACGGCACCAAGCTGGTGACCGTGCACCAGCCAATCGCATGAGTTGCGCCGATCTGGTGCATTGCGCGCTGAACTAGCGCGCCCCATTCCTGAAGGACCTCCCTCGGAAGGACATCCATGATCCCCGGTGAATTCATCATCGAAGCAGGCGAACTGGAACTCAACGTCGGGCGTCCCGTCACGACGCTGACCGTGCGCAATATCGGCGACCGTCCGATTCAGGTCGGCTCCCATTACCACTTCGCCGAGACCAATGCCGCACTGGAGTTCGATCGGGCCGCTGCGCGCGGCTGCCGACTGGACATCGCCTCGGGTACCGCGGTGCGCTTTGAGCCTGGCCAGACCCGTACCGTCAGTCTGGTGCCCTATGTGGGCGACCGTCGCGTGTATGGCTTCAGACAACAGGTGATGGGCGCCCTGGATGAGGGCCCTTTGGCCTCCACTGCGGGTCGCCAGGGAGGCGAGCGATGAGCCGCCTGTCCCGACGTGCCTATGCCGACATGTATGGCCCGACCCGTGGCGACCGGGTTCGGCTGGCGGATACCGACCTGATCATCGAGGTCGAGCACGACTTCACGCACTATGGCGAAGAGGTCAAGTTTGGCGGTGGCAAGGTGATCCGGGACGGCATGGGGCAGGGGCAGCGCCTGGCGGCCGAGGTCATGGATACGGTGATCACCAATGCCCTGATCATCGATGCGGTGAGTGGCATCGTGAAGGCCGACGTGGGCCTGAAGGCCGGGCGCATTGTCGGCATTGGCAAGGCCGGCAACCCCGATGTCCAGCCGGGCGTGACGCTGCCGATCGGCGCTGCCACCGAGATCATCGCCGGCGAGGGCATGATCCTCACCGCCGGGGGCATCGACAGTCACATCCACTTCATCTGTCCGCAGCAGATCGAAGAGGCCCTGGCCAGCGGCATCACCACCATGATCGGTGGCGGCACCGGGCCGGCCACGGGCACCTTTGCCACCACGGTCACTCCGGGCCCCTGGCATCTGGCGCAGATGCTCCAGGCGGCCGAAGCCTTCCCGATGAACATCGGCTTCACCGGCAAGGGCAATGTCTCGCTGCCCGGTCCGATTGCCGAGCAGATCGAGGCGGGGGCCATCGGCCTGAAGCTGCATGAGGACTGGGGCACCACGCCTGCGGCGATCGACAACTGCCTGAGCGTGGCCGATCAGTACGATGTGCAGGTGGCCATTCATACCGACACGCTCAATGAGTCGGGTTTTGTCGAAGCCTCGGTCGCGGCCATGAAGGGCCGCGTCATTCACACCTATCACACCGAGGGCGCGGGGGGCGGCCATGCGCCCGACATCATCAAGGTGGTGGGCGAATCCAATGTTCTGCCCTCGTCGACCAACCCGACCCGCCCCTACACGGTGAACACGCTGGATGAGCATCTGGACATGCTCATGGTCTGTCATCACCTGGATCCGGCCATTGCCGAGGACCTGGCCTTTGCCGAGAGCCGGATCCGGCGCGAAACCATCGCAGCCGAGGACATCCTGCATGACCTGGGTGCGATCTCGATGATGTCCTCCGACAGTCAGGCCATGGGCCGGCCGGGTGAGGTCATCCTGCGCACCTGGCAGACTGCGCACAAGATGAAGCAGCAGCGTGGCGCCCTGCGGATCGACGAGCAGCGAGCCGATGGCGAGCGCAACGACAACTGGCGCGTGCGTCGCTACATTGCCAAGTACACGATCAATCCCGCCATCACCCATGGTGTGGCCCACGAAGTGGGCTCCATCGAGCCCGGAAAATGGGCCGACCTCGTGCTCTGGCGGCCTGCCTGGTTCGGCGTCAAACCTTCCATCATCCTCAAGGGCGGCACCATTGCCATGGCCCTGATGGGCGATCCCAACGCATCGATTCCCACGCCTCAGCCGGTGCACTATCGGCCCATGTTCGGTTCTTTCGGCGCAGCCATTGCCCAGGGTTCGATCACCTTTGTGTCCCAGGCGGCGCTCGATGCCGGCATCCGCGAGCGCCTCGGGCTGCGCAAGCCGGTGGTCGCCGTCAAGGGCATCCGCAGTCTGCGCAAGTCCGACATGGTCCTGAATGGCCTCACGCCCCGCATGGAAGTCGACCCGGAAACCTATGCGGTCAAGGCCGATGGTGAACTGCTCACCTGCGAGCCCGCCAGCGTGCTGCCCATGGCTCAGCGCTATTTTCTGTTCTGATACGGGGTTTTGACCTTCGGAGCCCCTGTCATGTCTCTCAAGATGGCCACCCAGCGTGCCGACCGCCATGCCTCGGTCGACGACATCCTTGAACTGCGCTTTGAGCAGCGCGAGCGCTCGCGTTTTCGGGCGGAGCTGATCGGCGGCGAAGAGATCGGTGTCGATCTTCCCAACGGCAGCCTGCTGCGCCACGGCGATCGTCTGCTACTTGAAGATGGTCGCGTGATCGCGATCGAGGCGGCCGCCGAGACCCTGATGGAAGTGCGGGCCCGCAATGCGGCCCAGCTCACCCGTATCGCTTATCACGTGGGCAATCGGCATGTGCCTTTGCAGGTGGGCGCGGGCTGGCTGCGCCTGCTGCCGGATCATGTGCTCAAAGCCATGATCGAGCGTCTGGGCGGCTCGGTGCAGGAGCTTGAAGCAGGCTTTCAGCCGGAGTCGGGCGCCTACGGCCACAGCCATGTGCATCATGCCCATGATGACCAGGGCCACGGCGGTCGCATTCACATCTTCGATCCGCGGCATGAGCAGGATCATGTTCACGATGACCACTGTGGTCACGATCACAGCCACGACCACAGCCATGATCACGGACATGGCCACAGTCACGATCATGGTCACGACCATGACCATGCGCATGACCACGGTGCCTGTGGCCACGATCACTCGCATGGCCACGATCACTCGCATGCGCATGCGCATGACCACAGCCACAGCCACGACCACAACCATGCTCATGATCATGATCATGAGCATGGACATGGACATGGACATGGACATGACGACCATCATGGTCATGCTCACGGCCATGATTGCGGTCACGACCATTCGCACGATCATGGTCCGACGTCGGGAGCCACGAAGCGGTGAATCTGGCTTTTCTGCAGCTGTGCAGTCCCGCGCTTCCGATCGGTGGCTTCAGCTACTCATCGGGTCTGGAGTCCGCACTGGATTCGGGCCAAGTGCATGACCAGGACAGTGCGCAGCTGTGGATTCGTGACGCGCTCATGCTGGGCCTGGCCCGCTTCGAGGCGCCCTTGCTTGCGCGGGCCTGTGGATGCGTCGATGACACCGGTCTGTGCCTGCACGACCCACTCTGCGCGCTGAACGAACGGGCCATTGCGTCGCGGGAGACTGCGGAGATGCGTGCGGAGTCCCTGCAAATGGGGCACTCGCTCGGACGCTGGCTGCAGGCGGTCAGTCCGGATCCGGTTCAGGACGAGTGGATTGCGCAGCACCTTCAGCCGCTGTCACTGCCTGTTGCCTGGGCGCTTGCAGCCCGGCGCCTGGCGCTTCCAGTTGAAGAGGCTGTCCTCAGCTGGCTGTGGTCCTTTGCCGAGAATCAGGTGGCTGTGCTCATGAAAGCCATGCCCATGGGACAGATGGCAGCTCAGCGACTGCTGCGCAGCCTGTGGCCCGATCTGCTCCGTGCCCGCGACCTGGCCTTGCAGACCGAACCGTCGAGCTGGTCCAGTGCGCTCCCTCTGCTCGCTGTGGCTTCGAGTCGGCACGAAACCCAATATTCACGCCTTTTTCGATCCTGAGGACCTTGATCACATGAGCAAGCACGGACCCCTTCGGGTCGGCATCGGCGGGCCGGTCGGCTCGGGCAAGACCGCTCTCACGCTGGCACTTTGCCAGCGCCTTCGTGACCGTTACGAGATCGCCGCGGTCACCAACGACATCTACACCCGCGAGGACGCGGAGTTCCTGGTGCGTCATGCCGCGCTGCCCCCGGAGCGCATCCTCGGTGTGGAGACCGGGGGGTGTCCGCATACGGCCATCCGCGAAGACGCCTCGATCAATCTCGAGGCAGTCGACCGTCTCACGCGTGCCTTTCCGCAGCTTCAGGTGGTCTTTGTGGAGTCGGGCGGAGACAACCTCGCAGCCACTTTTTCGCCTGAACTGTCTGATCTCACGCTCTATGTGATCGATGTGGCCGCAGGTGAAAAGATTCCCCGCAAGGGTGGGCCGGGCATCATGAAATCCGACCTGCTCGTGATCAACAAGATCGATCTTGCCCCCCATGTGGGTGCATCGCTCGAGGTGATGGACCAGGATGCCCGCCGGATGCGTGGTAGCCGGCCCTTCGTTTTTTCCAACCTGAAAGAGGGCCGCGGTCTGGACGAGATTGTCTCGTTCATCGAGGAGCGCGGCATGCTGGTGTCCTGATGACTCCCTTCAAATTCCTTCGAGCCTTCATGATCCGGGCTGGCCAGGGCCTGCCCTCCAGGTCGGGCCTGGGGCTGTCCGCGATCCTCGGCATGCTGAGCGCCCATGCCATGGCGCATCCAGGCCATCAGCATCTCGATGGTGCACCGGGTGACATGCACCTGCATGCCCTGCTGCCTCAGTCCCCCTGGGGCCTGCTGGTTCTGATGGCTGTAGCCGCGATCGGTGTGCTGCTGGTCAGGGCATTCCTGCGCCGCTCGCGCCGAAAATAGACCAGCTGGGCCGTCGCGTTCCCCGGTCAACGACTACACTGAGGTGTCCTTGTGATCACCGGAGCCGAGTCGTGACCGATTCCCGGTTTGAAGAGTGCCAGCAGGAGTGCGAACGTCTGCGCGAGCAGTTGCGACTTGCGACCGAGCGGATCGATACCCTGCTCGAGGGCGGCCCGATTTCGCTATGGAGCCAGGACCGGGACCTGCGTATCACCTGGGCTCACAATCCGGTCAGCCGAAAGGAGGCCCGGCTTCTGATCGGCCTGACCGATCAGGACTACTTCGAGAATGCCGAGGAGGTCGAAGAGTTCAAGGCGATCAAGCAGACGGTCATGGCAACCGGCGCTCCTGCCAGGGTGACCGTCGCACGGACAGTGGGGGGGCGAAAGCGGTTTTTCGATCTTCTCCTCAAGGCAACCCGCTCTCCTCATGGCGAGATCAACGGGCTCTCCGGGGTGAGCTACGAGGTGACCGAGCGCGTGCAGGCCGAGCAGGCGCTGCGAACGACGGACCGTCGCAAGGATGAGTTCGTTGCCCTGCTTGCCCATGAGTTGCGCGGACCCTTGGCACCCATGCGCAATCTGCTGGCGGTTCTGATCCAGAACGGTCGCGAGGCCGATGTTGTCGAACTCGCGCGAGGACTCGATCGGCAGGTGGGCTACATGACCCGCATGATTGAGGATCTGCTGGATCAGTCCCGGATCGACAATGACAAGATGGTGCTCAAGCGCGGACGCTTTGACCTTGCGCTGCTGGTGCAGCGGCTAACTGATCCCATCCGCTACCGCACCTTGTCAGATGAATTGCCGGTCGTGCATTGCGAACGTCCGCCTCATCCGGTGATGGTTTTTGCGGATCTGCCCAGGCTCGGACAGGTGATCGGCAATCTGCTCGAGAATGCACGCAAGTTCACGCCGGCGCAGGGCCAGGTCAGGATCCGCCTGACGGTGCGACAGACCGATGTATGGATCACGGTCGAAGACACCGGACGGGGCATTCTGCCCGATGAGCTTGAATCCATCTTCGAGCGCTTTGGGCAGGGCAGTGCATCGCATGACAGTGCCCTCAAAGGGCTCGGACTGGGCCTGTATCTGTCGCGGCGTCTGGTCGAGATGCATGGCGGCACCCTGACCGCTGCAAGCGCCGGCCCCGGACAGGGCAGCGTGTTCACGGTTCACCTGCCGGGCTGCGCTCTGCCGTTGAACGACACGAGCGTGGCACCTGAGGCCCCTCGGGAACAGGCATCGACCTTGTTGCCGGCCAAGGCACAGGAACAGGCAAGGGCATCAGCATCAGCATCAGCATCAGCATCAGCATCAGCATCAGCATCAGCATCAGACCGGCCCCGCCGGGCCGCACCGCGGCGGGTCCTGGTGGTTGACGACCATGAAGACACCGCTCAAAGCATGGCCTTGCTGATCAGCAGCTGGGGCCATGAGGTCCAGGTCGTGCACGATGGACGCGCTGGACTCTCCAGGGTCCGTGAATGGCATCCCGAGGTGGTCTTTCTGGATGTGCGCATGCCCGTCATGGATGGGCTTGAAATGACCCGACGTATCCGGGCCGAGACCGACCTGCCTCAGCCCAGGCTGATCGCACTGACCGGATTTGGACAGAAGGGCGATATCGAGCTCTCGCACAGTGCGGGCGTCGACAGCCATCTGGTCAAACCTGCAGACCCTGCCCGGTTGAAGGCCCTGATCGAGGCGGTCGAAACCGTCTGAGCCTCGTCAGGGCTCCCCTGCACTAACGCTTGTAGCGTTTCGGAACGAAGGGCAGCGTTGCAGCCTGCAGGGCGGGACGCTTGTCGCGCACCACGGCACGCCATGGGCCCCCGGCTGCCAGGGCCTGAGCCTCGATCCTGGCCAGCACAATGGGCACTCCGAGCGTGGGCGAGACGGTGCCACTGGTCACTTCTCCCACCACCGCATCCTGAGCATCCACCACGCTTGCATGGGCCCGGATCGGCACATTGCTGTCCGATCTCAGCGCGACCAGCTTGCGCGGGGCGCCCTGGGCAAGCTCGCGCAGAACCCCGTTCGCGCCAGGAAAGCCGCCCGCCTTGGCGCCACCTGCCCGACGGGACTTCGGGATGGCAAACATCAGCCCCGCCTGCACCGGTGTGGTGGTCGGGTCGATATCGTTGCCATGCAAGGGAAGGCCCGCTTCCAGCCGCAGGGTATCGCGTGCACCGAGTCCGATCGGCGCCACCCGGGCGTCAGCCAGCAAGGCACGCACCACCCGATCGGCATCGGCCGACGGGATCGAGATCTCATAGCCGTCTTCGCCGGTATAGCCCGATCGTGTGGTGAAACACCCCACCCCCAGAAGCCTCAGCGTGCGGGCCTGCATGAAACTCATCTCGGTTGCGGCCGGGTCGAGGGCGGCAAGCACCGCCTCAGCCTGAGGGCCCTGCAGCGCGATCAGGGCAGCGTCGACCCATTCGATCGACAGCGCCGGGCACAGGCTCACCAGCCGCGCAAAGTCGGCATCGCGATTGCCCGCGTTGACCACCATGCGGACTTCGTCGCCCAGATTGACCAGCATGA
>JBMSOD010000027.1:0-20370 GCA_049422085.1 Burkholderiaceae bacterium | reverse complement strand
GGTGATCTTCTGGCCCATGGTCTTGACGATGCGCCAGCCACCGAAGAGCGTGCCCAGGCCCAGCGCCAGATAGCAGGAGACCACCACCCACATCGGCAGATGATCCTGGGTGGTCGCGCCCGCCGCGATCAGCAGCAGCCAGATGATGCCCATGGTTTTCTGAGCGTCATTGCTGCCGTGGCCCAGGCTGTAGAGAGCCGATGAGACCAGTTGCAGCCGCCTGAACCAGACATCGACCTGCCTGGGAACGGAACGCCGCAAGACCCAGGCGGTGGCGACCATGAGCAGCCCTCCGAGCAGCATGCCGAGCAGGGGCGAGACCACGATGAAGGCAGCGACTTTCAGGATGCCCGAGCCGATCAGGGCGCCAGGACCCGCCTTTGCGACGGTCGCTCCGATCATGCCGCCGATCAGAGCGTGCGAGGAACTGGACGGGATGCCGTACCACCAGGTCAGGATGTTCCAGGCGAGTGCTCCGATCAGGGCACCGAAGATCACCACATGATCAACGACACTCGGATCAACGATTCCCTTGCCCACGGTGGCAGCCACCTTGAGCTGGAAGATCGCGATGGCTGCAACATTGAAGATGGCCGCCCAGACCACGGCCTGATAGGGCTTGAGCACGCCGGTGGAGACAACGGTGGCGATCGAGTTGGCCGCATCATGAAAACCGTTCATGAAGTCGAAGGCCAGTGCCAGGATCACCAGAAACACCAGGATCGACAGACTGAAGCTGAGGCTTGTCATGACGTGTGCTGGGACTCAGGCGTTCTCGAGGACAACGCCCTCAAGGATGTTGGCCACATCCTCGCAACGGTCGGTAAGGGTTTCCAGCAGTTCATAGATGGCTTTCATCTTGATGACCTGCCGGACATCGGTTTCGTTGCGAAACAGCTTGGACATGGCCGAGCGCATCACCCGGTCGGCGTCCGACTCGAGCTGATCGATCTCCTTGCACAGGCGCAAAATGGCCTCGGCATTGTTCATGTTCGAGAGCATGCCGACTGCATCACGAACCCGTTCCGAACACATCTGTGAGAGCGAGGCGAGCTGGATCGCCTCGGGCGTGACGCTCTGGATGTCGTAGAGCATCACGGACTCCGCAACATCCTGGGTCAGATCCAGGATGTCGTCCATGCTGGAGATCAGCTTGTGCAGATCGTCTCGATCGATTGGCGTGATGAAGGTCTTGTGCAGCAGCGCGATGGTTTCGTGGGTGACCCGGTCGGCTGCGGTCTCGATCTCATCGATCGACTTGAGTTCCTGCTGCCTGACATTGGCGTCCTGATAGTTTTCCATCAGGTTGACGAGGTGGGCAGCCCCTTCGACGATGCGATCAGCATGCTGATTGAAGAGGTCGAAAAAGCGGCCCTCGCGGGGCATCAGTCGTCCGAGCATTGCAAAGACCATTAACGAGTTGGGGGCAGGGTATCAGAACTGGCCAGGCTTGCTCCCCGGTGCGCGCCGTGGTGCCGGGGCAAGGCGTTGCGCTCAGGTGGCAGCCCGTCGAAGCCGTTCCAGATAAGCCTCATTCGAGGGGGGCGAGCCCGAGCGTTGCGCTTCCCAAAGGGTCGTCGCCAGTGCATCCATGGCGCGATGTGCCGCCTCGTGCTCATCGCGGCTCCGCGCCATGAGTCCGGTCCAGGCCGTGCGGATCCCAGGGGGCTGATCGATCTGGAGCTGCTCGACCAGAGAAAGATGCAGGCTCAGATGAAGAAACGGATTTTCCCGACCTGCCTCCGGGCTGAACTCGGCCGCCAGCGCATCGTCGAGCCGATCGAGCAGGTCGTGATACTCCGGATGCAGGCGGATCCAGTCGATCGCAAGGGTCTGCAGCGGCGTGGGCACACAGCCCGCATGGCGCTGAGCCCAGGCTTCGCAAAAAAAGCGCCGGACATCATCGCGTCCCGGATTGAACATGGGGAGCCTTGGTCTTGGGTCGGAAGGTGCACAGATCGCTCAGGGAACAGCGCCAGCATTCGGGCGTGCGCGCCTTGCAGATGTAGCGACCGTGCAGGATCAGCCAGTGATGGGCGTCCTTGAGGAATTCGCCGGGAATGCGCTTGAGCAGCCCGTCTTCGACGGCTCTGGGCGTCTTGCCCGGCGCCAGTCCCATGCGGTTGGCCACCCGGAAGATATGCGTATCCACCGCCATGGTGGATTCACCAAAGGCGGTGTTGAGCACCACATTGGCGGTCTTGCGGCCCACACCGGGCAAGGATTCAAGGGCCTCGCGCTCGCGCGGCACTTCGCCGCCATGCTGCTCGATCAGGATCTGGCAGGTCTGCAGCAGATGCCGTGTCTTGGATCGGTACAGCCCGATGGTGCGCAGGTAGGGCTCGAGTCCGTCGATGCCCAGCGCGAGCAGTGCCTGTGGTGTGTTGGCCACCGGGAAAAGCTTTCGCGTGGCCGCATTGACGCTCTTGTCGGTCGCCTGAGCCGACAGCAACACGGCAGCGAGCAACTCGAAGGGGGAGCTGAATTCGAGTTCGGTGGTCGGGCTCGGATTGGCCTCGCGCAATCGCTCGAACATGAGCTGCCTGGCGGCGGGCCCCATGCCTGCGCGGCTCATGTCGACGGACTCCTGCGCGCCCGAGCCCGCGCAAGGGCAGCCTCGATCACGGCCTTTTTTCGCAGATCGAGAGTGGTGTCCTGCAGGTCATGGCGGGCCCGCGCTTCCCTTCGCTCCTGCTGCTCTCCTGCCACCCGTTGCAAACGCTGGCCCCTGCGCTGATAGCGCTCTCGTGCTGCATGGGCTTGCGAACGATCCCAGGCGGGTGTCTCGGCCGCGGGGATCCGCTCAATGCAGTCCACCGGGCAGGGCGGGATACACAGGTCACATCCGGTGCACAGATCGGTGATCACCGCATGCATGCGACGGTGTGCGCCCACGATGGCATCGACCGGGCAGGCCTGAATGCACTTGGTGCAGCCGATGCACAGTTCGGCCACGATGCGCACCGCCTGCCGGGGCCGCTCCAGGCCGCATTCGGGATCCAGGGGTAACAGTGCCCGTCCGGTTTGGCTGGCGAGCAGGACGATGCCCTCTGCGCCGCCTGGCGGGCATCGGTTGATGGGGGCCTGCTCGAGCACGATGGCCGTCGCATAAGGCAGACAGCCTCCATGCCCGCACTGGTCGCACTGGGTCTGAGGAAGCAGGTCGTCGATGGCCGCAACCGCCTCGCGTTGCGCGGGCGTGAGGGTTTGCGTCATGCGGACAAAGGTCAGGCCGAATCGCGCATGAACTGGCCAATCCTGGGGCAAACCACCTCACGCCACCGCCGTCCGCTGAAGATGCCGTAATGGCCCGCACCTTCAGCAAGCATGTAGTGTTTGTCGGCTGCGGGCAGGCCGGTGCACAGATCGAGGGCGGCACTGGTCTGTCCCACGCCCGAGATGTCGTCGAGCTCCCCCTCGATGCACAGCAGCGGCACCTTGCGAATGTCCTGGGGCGCGACGAGCAGCGTCTTGCCCTCGAAGGGCATCTGCCATTCACCCCGGGGCAGCTTGTGTTCCTGAAAGACCGTGTGAATGGTGTCGAGGTAGTACTCGGCAGGCATGTCGAGCACGGCGTTGTACTCGTCATAGAACCGGCGATGGCCTTCAGCGTCTTCGTCATCGCCACGCACCAGCTGCATGTAGAAGTCCCAGTGCGATTCGGCATGCCGACCCGGGTTCATGGCCACGAAGCCTGCATGTTGCAGAAAGCCTGGATAGACCCGCCGGCCCGCGCCCGGATACTTGCCCGGCACGCGATAGATCACCGAGCGCTCGAACCAGTCAAACGATTTTTCGGTGGCCAGATTGTTGACCGCCGTCGGGCTCTTGCGGGTGTCGATCGGGCCGCCCATCATGGTCATGGACCTTGGCAGACGGCTGTCCTTGAGCGTCGACATCAGCGAGACCGCCGCCAGGACCGGCACGGTGGGCTGACACACCGAGATCAGATGGACCTGAGGTCCGAGATGGCGGATGAACTCGATGGCATAGGCCACATAGTCATGCAGGTGAAAGGGGCCATGGGACAGCGGTACGGTTCGCGCATCGAGCCAGTCGGTGACATAGACCTGATGGTTGGGCAACAGGGCCCGCACGGTGTCGCGCAGCAGAGTGGCGTGGTGACCTGACAAGGGAGCAAAGAGCAGGACGACCGGGTCCTGCTTGCGTCTTGCCAGCGCGCCTGGCATGAGCCGCTCGAACTTGATCAGGCGGCAGAAAGGCTTGCTGACCTCAATGCGCTCGACCACCGAGACCTCGTGGCCATCGATGGTGGTGGTCGGCAGATTCCAGGCCGGCTTTTCGTATTCCTTGCCGAGTCGATGGAGCAGCTCGAAGCCAGCGGCCACGCGGGGCGCAAATGGTGCATACGCATAGGGGCTGTACGGATTCGCATAGAGCTGGCTCATGGCTTCGGCCCAGCTCGACAGCGGATTCAGGACGGCACGTTGCGCTTCTCGGACTTGATAGAGCACAGCAGGCTGCTCCGTAGGAAGGAATCCTGGATTATCGTCCGAGCGCGGATCTTGTGCAATGCAACAGAAGCCGGGTCTGCTGTTCAGCCAGGCGGTTCTGGCCAAGTCGGGCCGCCAGATGGTCAAAACGGACCCAGTCCAGGGGCTGATCCTGCTGCGCGCAGGTAAAAACAGCCCGGGTTCGCCCGCTTTCAGGATCGGTCAGCCACTGCACGCACTGGCCACAGATGCCCTTCATCATGCACTGCATCGGCGAGTTGACCGAGGCGATGGCCATCACCTCGGGACGGCCAAGGGTGTCCGCGAGGTGCTCCTTTCGGGCCCGGGCCACGGCGGCCATCATGCGGTCGGATCCGATCACCAGCAGCCGGTCGACCTGCCTGAAGCCGATGGGGCGCGCCGCACAGCCATCGTCCGCGGTCGGCTCGAACTGGCCATCTGCGCCACGCAGGGGCAGCCCGGCCTGCCAGGCCAGCATGGCCTGCACCACATTGCCCTCAAAGGCACGATCCTGAGGTCGCTGCACTGCAATGCCCGTCTTGTCCTCGCAGCACCAGACCACCGTGTCGGCCGCCGCCTCGACGGCCTGACGCTGAAAGACATCCTGCGCCTTTCGATAGGCCGCGAAATAGAGCACCCGGCAGCCTGCCGCACGCAGCGCCGCACCGATCGGAAGCAGGACCGCATTGCCCAGTCCGCCTCCGGCCAGCACCACGGTCTGCTGCCGCACGATCTCGGTGGGTTCGCCGGTCGGCCCCATCAGCACGACTGCCTGGCCTGGCCGCAGGCAGCGGCACAGGTCGCTCGAGCCGCCCATCTCGAGTACCACCAGGGTGATGGTGCCTGCCTCGGGGTCGGCCTGGGCGCCGGTCAGCGCCAGTCCCTCCATGGCCAGTCGCAACGACAGTCCCTGAACCTGCACCCGGGGTGCGTCGCGCTCGAAGGTCTGCAAGCGGAAGAACTGGCCGGGCTGAAACCGCCTTGCCGCCAGCGGAGCGCTCACCACCACCTGCACGATCCCCGGTGCGAGTTCGCTCACCGAGACCACCTTGGCGTTCAGCGCCTGATGGACGGCGGCGAAGAAATCCGGTGCGGGCTGGATGCTTCTGGGTTCACGGCGGCCCAGTTCATCGGAAATGACCGGCCAGCCGCGCTGGGCTGAGGCCATCGCCCGGACCACGCTGCCAGCCCCTTGAGGATGGGCGTCGCCAAAGACCGACAGCCTGCGGGCGTGCTCCGGCCTTGCGTTCAAAGGATCGGCCAGCAACACAGGAAAGGTCCCATCGCCCTGCAAGGCGAACCACAGTCCGTCACGGCGCAGACCGGGCTCGTCATCGACCAGCCCGGTGTTGGGCTGAGTGCCCAGCGCAAGCAGCACGCTTCGGGCCGGCCAGCGTTGATCACCCGCACAGACAGCGGCAACCGCACCATGGCGGTCGGTCTCGAAGTGGGTCGGCTGGACCCGCTCGGCGAATCCGATGCCCTCGTCCAGGGCATGCATGACCTCCTGCGGGTTGGTACGCCAGGCCGGAGACTCTGCCAGGCTGCGCCGATACAGCACGGTGACACCGCCCCACGAACGCAACAGACGCTTGAGATCGGGAGCCTCTCCGGCCGCTTCGGCCCGAGCCTGTTCAGCTTCGATCGCCTGCGCATGGGCCAGAAATTCCTCCGCGGTCTCCCGATCCTGGGCCGTCCAGTGCGCGATGGCTGATGGACTGCCCGATGACCCGCCCTGCAGGTCGGTCCGATCTGCAGCGTGTTGTTCGTCCGGCTGAACTTTCGGTTTTGCTTCCTGATCTGCGTGGTGTTCTGCGAGCAGCGCCCTGTGGCGTCGGGCAAACCGAAGGACCTGCACCACATACCAGGCCTGCAATTCGGTGGCTGCATCCAGCGCGGTAAGCCCGCCACCCACCACCACGGCGGGCAGGCGAAGCTGCAGCGCGGCCAGGCTGTCCTCTCTTGCCGCCCCCTCGCGCTGCAGGGCCATCAGAAAATCCCTGGCGGTCCGCACACCCTGCACCAGGCTTTGTGGCCAGTCGGGCAACTGCGGACGCCCGGCGCCCACGGCCAGGGCCACATGGTCAAAGCCCAGAGCCAGTGCATCCTGCACCCCCAGACTGCTGCCCAGGCGCACCCCGCCGATCAGTGAAAAGCGCTCGCGGCGTTCGAGCAAAAGGCGCAGCAGGTCGAGCCGATGCTTGTTCCATCGGACGGTGATGCCGTACTCGGCCACACCTCCGAAGCCCGAGGGACTTCGATCCTGCAGCGGCCCCTCGAAGATCGAGGCATCGCGCAGCGGGGCCCGGGCATCGCGCAGCGCCTCAGGCAGGGGTTCGATGCGCAAGGCATCGATCATCACCACGGTATGACCGTCCTGCAGCAGGTGATGGGCCAGGGTCATTCCGGCGGGCCCGGCACCGACCACCAGCACCTTTCGACCACTGTCGGGCAGGGGCAGTGGTCGATGAAAATTCATCGGATTCCAGCGGGTGAGCAGATCGTAGACCTCGATCCCCCAGGGCAGGGCGAGCACCTCGCGCAGGGTCTGGGTTTCGGCCTGAGGAATATCCACCGGTGTCTGCGACTGGAAGACACAGGCCTGAACGCAGTCGTTGCAGATGCGATGGCCGGTGGCTGCCACCATGGGGTTATCCCGGGTGATCATGGCCAGGGCTGCGATCGGCAGTCCCTCATTGCGCAGGGCATGGAACTCCGAGATCCGCTCGCCGAGCGGACATCCGGTGTGCTGGGCATTGAGCCCCCGGCTGCAGGAGTCGGTGCCATTGCGATGGCAGATCAGGCAGTAGCGGCTCTGGTCCAGGGCGCCCGCGGTGTCGGTGCCTTCATCGGTCAGCGCAAAGGCCGCATCGGCCCGGCCGAGCCTGGGGCTGCGGGGATGAATGCGGATCACGGCCTGAGGCAGCCCGGGTGTCCGTTCACGAGGCAGGTTTGCTGCCTGTGTGGCGGGGTCATGGCCTTCAGGCAACCGGAACAGAATCGAGTCGGCGTGCAGCGCACGGCCCTGCGGGGTGCTGGCTGCCCAGGCGCTGTACAGGCGTGCCACCTCGAGCAGGTCGGCGCGGGCCGGATCAGCCTGCCAGGCCAGCACGGCGCGCGCAAAGTCGGCTTCGTCGAACACCGCCCTGGGCGCCTTGAGCCTCTCTGTACCTGGAACAGCGCTGGCGGACGCGCCTGAAGTGGCGCCTGAGGAGACCGTCTCCGGGGCGATTGCACTCAGCAGCGTCTGCCTTGCCGCATCGGCATCGAAACTTTGAAGCGCATCCGGGTTAACAGCCAGCACGGCCTGCCGGCGCACGAATTTCCACTTGACGCGGTAGACCGCCTCGAAATCCGCATGGCGCGAACGCGCTGCCCTGGCCGCCGAACCCAGGTCGAAGCAATCGAGAAGGAAGTCTTCAAGCGGCGCGCCGAGCGCCAGCATCAAGGCCGAAGCCGCTTTTCGATCCAGCGCATCGGGACGGGCCCGGGCCTCGAGCAAGCGGGCCTGAAGCGGCGCGTCGTGCTTTGCGAGATGCTCAAGAAACCGCGCGTCGATGCGTGCAAGGCCTTCGCGGCCATGCAGACCTTCAGGGATTGGCCCCCTGCCTGATTCGGGGACCTGCTCCCTCACTTTTCGAGGTACTTGAGCTTGTCCTCAACGTCTTTCCAGCGATCGGCGTCGGGCAGCTGCGGCTTGGTGCGCGTGATGCTGGGCCAGACCCTGGCGAGCTCGGCGTTCAGCTCGACAAAGGCCATCTGCTCGGCGGGCACGTCTTCTTCGGCCTTGATGGCCTCGACGGGGCACTCGGGAATGCAGACTGCACAGTCGATGCATTCGTCGGGATCGATCACCAGCATGTTCGGCCCCTCGCGAAAGCAGTCTACGGGGCAGACATCGACGCAGTCGGTGTACTTGCAGCGGATGCAGGAGTCGAGAACGATGTGGGTCATGGTGTCGCAGAGGAGGACGCTCTAATCCCGACTAGTTTAGCCGGGAATCCGGGGCTGCTCCAACCAGCGCGCAACAACCGCGATCCCGACAGGGATGCAGTGCCTGTGGCGTGAGCGACAATGGCGCAAATCTTGCCCACCGAGTGCGCCATGAATCCTCCTGCCTCCGCGAGTCGCTTCTGCCTGTCCGGGCGTCTGCTTCGTCTGGGCCGTGCCCTTGTGCCTTCAATGACGCTGGCGTCTTTCCTGTCCGCAGGCTTGCTCGCGGGCTTGCCGCTCCATGCCCAGGCCCAGATCCGGATCGGCGAGCTCAACAGCTACAAGGCACAGCCGGCCTTCCTCGAGCCCTATCGCAAGGGCTGGGAGCTGGCCCTTGAAGAGATCAATGCCTCGGGCGGCGTGCTGGGCCAGAAGATCGAGGTGATCTCGCGCGATGACAACGGCAATCCGGGCGATGCCGTACGCGTCGCTGAAGAGCTGGTGGCCCGTGAGCGCGCGGTGGCGGTCTTTGGCACCTTCCTGTCCAACGTAGGCCTGGCGGTGGCGGATTTCTCCAAGCAGCGCAAGGTGCTGTTCCTGGCCGCAGAGCCGCTTACCGACAAGGTCACCTGGCAAAACGGCAACCGCTATACCTTCCGGCTGCGGCCCTCGACCTACATGCAATCGGCCATGCTGGTGCCCGAGGCGGTCCGCCTGAAGAAAAAGCGCTGGGCCATTGTCTATCCCAACTATGAATACGGGCAGTCGGCGGCAGCCACCTTCAAGGAACTGATGCGCAAGGCCCAGCCCGACGTGGAGTTTGTGGCCGAACAGGCCCAGCCCCTGGGGCGCATCGATGCGGGCGCGGTTGCCCAGGCCCTGATTGATGCCCGTGCCGAGGCGATCTTCAATGTCACCTTTGGCACGGACCTCGCCCGCTTTGTGCGCGAAGGCCAGACCCGGGGGCTTTTTCAGGGCAGGCCGGTGGTCTCGCTGCTCTCGGGCGAGCCCGAGTATCTCGACCCGCTGCGCGATGAAGCGCCCGAAGGCTGGATCGTGACCGGCTATCCCTGGTACAGCATCCGTACCCCCGAGCACGACCGCTTCCTCAAGGCCTACCAGGGCCGCTGGAAGGAGTATCCGCGTCTGGGCTCGGTGGTGGGCTATGTCAGCATGATGTCGCTCGCTCAGGCCATCCGCAAGGCAGGCAGCACGGACACCGAGAAGATGATCGCGGCACTGCGTGGCCTGCCCATGGAGAGTCCCATGGGGCGTTTTACCTGGCGCGCACTGGACCATCAGGCCACCCTTGGCGCTTATGTGGGCGTCACTGCAGTCCATCAGGGGCGCGGCGTGATGAAGGACTTTCGCTATATCGAGGGCGCTGCCGTGCAGCCGCCGGATGCCGAAGTCCGCAAGCTGCGCCCGGCCGACGCAATGCAATAAGCCCCGCGCGGGCGGCGGGCGAGCGACGTGAATCTGGAGAGTCTGGCCTTTCATGCGCTCAACGGGCTGGCGAGCGCATCGTCCCTGTTCATGGTGGCCGCCGGGCTGTCGCTGATCTTCGGCGTTTCGCGCATCGTCAACTTTGCGCATGGCTCGCTCTACATGGTGGGCCTGTATCTGGCCTGCGGCCTGGTCATGCATCTCGCCCCGGCGCAGGGGCCGCTGCCCGCCTGGGTGTTCTGGGCTGCAGTGCTGATGGCCGCGCTGCTCACCGCGCTGCTGGGCATGCTGATCGAGATCGGCATTCTCAGGCGCATCTATGCCGCGCCCGAGCTCTTTCAGCTGCTCGCCACCTTTGCCATCGCACTCATTCTTCGTGATGCCGCGCTCTGGATCTGGGGCCCGGAAGATCTGCTTGGCCCCAAGGCGCCCGGCCTGAAGGGCGCCATCACGGTCTTCGGCGCCCGTCTGCCGATGTGGGATGCACTGATGATCTTCGTGGGGCCGCTGGTGCTGGGGCTCATGCTGCTGCTGATGAACCGAACGCGTTTCGGCATGCTGGTGCGGGCAGCCACACAGGACCGCGAGATGGTGGCTGCGCTGGGCATTGACGAGCGCAGGTTGTTTACAGCGGTGTTTGCGCTCGGAGCCCTGCTGGCCGGGCTGGGCGGCGCGCTGCAGATGCCACGCGAGCCGGCGCACCTTTCGCTTGATCTGGCCATCGTGGGCGAGGCCTTTGTGGTGGTGGTGGTGGGCGGCATGGGCAGTCTGCCGGGGGCGTTCCTTGCGGCGTTGCTGATTGCCCAGGTCAAGGCCCTGTGCACGGCCCTCGGCACGGTGTCCTTTCTCGGCCTTGAGGTTGCGCTGCCCAAGCTGACCCTGGTCGCAGAGTTCTTGGTGATGGGCGCTGTGCTGGCGCTGCGACCCTGGGGGCTGCTGGGCAAGCCGCTCTCGGCTGTGCGTGTAGGCAGTGCCGCGCATGAGGCGCCGCTGCATCCGTCGGGCGGGCCGGCGCGGGCGGGCTGGATCGCGCTTGTGCTCTTGCTGGTGCTGGTGGTGCCTGGCGAGCAGGTCTGGCCCTATCTGCCGGTGATCGGTATCGACATTCTTGTGGCCATCCTGTTTGCAGTGAGCCTGCATCTCATTCTCGGGCCGGCCGGGCTGCATTCCTTTGGTCATGCGGCCTGGTTTGGATTGGGTGCCTACGGCGCCGCTCTGGCCTTCAAGCTGCTGCACTGGCCCATGCTCTGGGCGCTGCTGGCTGGCACCACGCTCGCTGCCTGCGGGGCTGCCCTGTTTGGGGCCTTTGCGATCCGCCTGTCCGGGGTGTATTTCGCGATGCTGACCCTGGCTTTCGCGCAACTGGTGTGGGCGGGCGTGTTCCAGTGGGATGCCGTGACCGGTGGCAGCAACGGCCTGATCGGTCTGTGGCCGCCGCCCTGGGCTTCGGTGCGCGGCCATTATTTCCTCATGACTCTGGCCCTGGTCGCGCTCGGTGTTTTTGGGGTTCGCGTGTTGTTGCATTCGCCCCTGGGCTGGTCGATCCGGGCGGTGCGCGATAGTGCACAACGCAGCGAGGCCTCGGGCATTGCTTCAGATCGCGTGCGCTGGCTGGCTTTCATGGCATCGGCCAAGCTCGCAGGCCTGGCGGGTGCGCTCTATACCTTTGCCAAGGGCACGATCTCGCCCGAAGCCCTCGGAGTGGGCCGTTCGGTGGATGGTCTGGTGATGGTGCTGCTGGGCGGCATGCAGGCCCTGGCCGGCCCGGTGGTGGGCGCGGTGGCTTATACCGGCCTGCAGGATGTGCTGATGCGCGGCAGTGACTACTGGCGAGCCACCCTGGGCGCGGTGATTTTGTTTCTGGTGATCGTCTTTCCGCAGGGCCTGGCGGGCGGCGTTCAGGCCCTGGCTCTGCAATGGCGGGCACGTCGATCGCGTCGATCGCAGCAGCCGCAGGCGCGCCTGGAGGCTGGCAGATGAGCACAGCGTCTTTATCGGGGTCAGCATCAAGCGCCATGCCTGCAGCCGTGCGGCAGGCGACCAGCCCGGTGCTGGCAGTGCGTGATCTGCACAAGGCCTTTGGTGGCGTGCAGGCTGTGCAAGGCCTGAGCCTGCAGGTGCATGCCGGCGAAATGCTGGCCCTGATCGGCCCCAATGGCGCCGGCAAGTCCACAAGCTTTAACTGCATCAACGGACAACTCAGACCCGATGCCGGCACTGTGCATCTGGGCGGGCGCGATCTCACCGGCCATGGGCCGCGCGCGCTCTGGCGCAGCGGCGTGGGCCGCACCTTCCAGGTGGCCAGCATCTGGTCGAGCCTGACTGTGATCGGCAATCTTCAAATGGCGCTGCTGGCCCAGGCCGGGCGCTCGCTCTGGCCTTTCGGGCGCGCGCAGTCGGCCCATCGCGAAGCGGCGCGGGATCTGCTCGAGTCGGTGGGCCTTCTGGGGCTGGCCGATGCGCCCGCGGGCACGCTGGCCTATGGCGATATCAAGCGGCTCGAACTGGCTGTGGCCTTGGCCAATTCACCCCGGTTGCTGCTCATGGATGAACCTACTGCGGGCATGGCCCCAGGCGAGCGACACGCCATGATGACCCTGGTGCAACAACTCGCGCGCCGTCGTGCCATGGCGGTTCTGTTCACCGAACACAGCATGGATGTCGTGTTCAGTCATGCCGACCGGATCGTGGTGATGGCGCAGGGCAGGGTGATCACTCAGGGCACCCCCGATCAGGTGCGCGAGGATGCCGGCGCGAGAGCGGTCTATCTCGGCGACTCGGTCCCGACCGCATCATGAAGGCCATGCCGCTGCTCGAGGTGTCCGGTCTGTGTGCGGGCTATGCGCAGGCGCAGGTGCTGTTCGATCTTAACTTTCAGCTGCGCGAAGGCGAGGCGGTCGCCTTGCTGGGTCGCAACGGGGCCGGCAAGTCGACCACGCTCAAGGCGCTCATGGGCCTCGTGAACCGATCGGCTGGCAGGATCATGTTTGCAGGGCAGTCGATCGAGCAGTGGCCGGCCCATCGCATCGCACGAGCCGGCCTGGGCTGGGTACCCGAAGACCGGCGCATCTTTACCGACCTGAGCGTGCAGGAAAATCTCGAACTCGCGCGTCAGCCGGCGCGCGATGGCCTGCCCGCATGGACACTCGAGGCCCTGTTCGAGCTCTTTCCGAATCTTGCCGCCATGCGCGACCGCAGCGCAGCGCACATGAGCGGCGGCGAGCAGCAGATGCTGACGGTTGCCCGTACCCTGATGGGCAATCCGCGACTGGTGCTGCTGGATGAACCCTCCGAAGGCGTGGCGCCGCTGATTGTTCAGGCCATGGGCCGTGCGATTGGGGCGATGAAGGCCCGAGGGCTGGCCGTGCTGCTGTCGGAGCAGAACCTGTCCTTTGCCCAGGATCTTTGCGATCGGGTCATCGTGCTCGAGAAGGGCCAGATCCGGCATGCAGGGCCCATGCAGGCGCTGCGGGTCGATGCTGCACTGCGGCGTGAACTTCTAGGTCTGTAGGTCCCCGCCGAACAGGCTCCTGTCATGAGCCGAACGGACAGCAGGCATCGGCCGAACGTACAATCGATCGATGATCATCGAATCGCTCCTCGATACCGACCTGTACAAGTTCACGATGATGCAGGTGGTCCTGCATCATTTCCCGGGTGCCCAGGTCGAATACCGCTTCAAGTGCCGCAACCCGGGCATTGCGCTCGCGCCGCTGGTCGAGGAGATCCGCAGCGAGGTCGATCATCTGTGCACCCTGCGCTTTACCGAGGCCGAACTCGACTACCTGCGAGGCCTGCGTTTCATCAAGAGCGATTTTGTCGACTTTCTGGGCTTGTTCCAGATGAATGCCAAGTACGTCACGGTCCGGCCCTCAGCCCAGGTGGCGGGCGAGATCGACATCATCGTGCAGGGCCCTTGGCTGCACACCATCCTGTTCGAGATTCCGCTGCTTTCCATCGTCAACGAGGTCTACTTCCGCAACACCCAACGCAATCCCGACTATGCCGATGGTCGCAGGCGCCTGCTCGAGAAGATTGGCCTGATCCGCAACGATCCGTCGCTTGCCGGGATGCGCGTGGCCGATTACGGCACTCGGCGCCGATTCTCGCGCCTGTGGCATGACGAAGTGATCGTGGGCCTGCGCGATGCGCTGGGCGAAAACTTTGCGGGCACTTCCAATGTCATGTACGCGATGCGCCACAACGTGCTGCCCCTGGGCACCATGGCGCATGAGTACCTTCAGGCCTGTCAGTCGCTGGGCCCGCGCCTGCGCGACTCCCAGACCTATGGCTTCGAGGTCTGGGCAAGAGAGTATCGGGGTGACCTTGGGATCGCCCTGTCCGATACCTATGGAATGCAGGCGTTCTTTCGCGACTTCGATCTGTACTTCTGCAAGCTCTTTGACGGCGCACGCCATGACTCGGGCGATCCCTTCGAGTGGGGCGAAAAGCTGATCGCCCACTATGAATCGTTGCGGATCGACCCCCGCACCAAGACCCTGATCTTTTCCGACAGCCTGAATGTGCCCCTCGCCATCAAGCTGTATCAGCGCTTTTCGGACCGCACCCGGCTTGCCTTTGGTATCGGCACCAATCTGACCAATGACCTGGGCATTACGCCTTTGCAGATCGTGATCAAGATGGTCCGCTGCAATGGTCAACCGGTGGCCAAGCTTTCTGACACGCCCGAGAAGACCATGTGCGACGATCCGGCCTACCTGGCCTATCTGCGCCAGGTGTTCATGGTCGAGGCCTCGGTCTGAACCAGCGATTTCCAATTGATCGCGTGCCTTTGGCTGAGTGATCGCCCGTCTGTTTTTTGTGGTTCTGCGTTTTTGAGTCCTGACTCCCCACCATGACCAATCCTTCGTCTGCCGGCAGTGCCGATGCCCTGGATACCTCTGCGGCCCGTGATCGCATCCTGGGCCGGATTCGTTCGGCGCGAGGCCGACAAGGCCCGGCCACACCGGGTGAGCGGGCCGACGCCCAGGCCTGGATCGAACGCCAGTCTGAAGGCCCCAAGCCCACCGTGGGTGCCGATCTGGTGGCGCATTTCGAGGCGCAGGCTGCGCGCATGTCCAGCACCACCGAGCGCGTGTCCGACCTGAGCCAGGTGCCCGCTGCCGTGGCCCGCTATCTGCAGAGCCGTGAACTGCCCCTGCAGGCGGTCTGCTGGAACACCCTGGGTGATCTCGACTGGGCAGGGGCAGGGCTGCAGGTTGAGGCCCGTCGTCCTCAGGCCGATGACATGGTGGGCATCAGCAGCGTGTTTGCCGCCATTGCCGAGACCGGCACCCTGATGATGCTCTCCGGGCCTGACACGCCAGCCTCCATGCATCTGCTGCCCGAAACCCATGTGGCCGTGGTGCCTGTGGATCGGGTGGTGGCCCATTACGAAGTTGGTTTCAAGCGGGCCCGTACTGAGCGTGGCCAACTCCCGCGAGCCACCAATCTGGTCTCGGGCCCCTCCCGCACCGGTGACATCGAGCAGACCATTGTGCTCGGTGCCCACGGCCCTTATCGCGTTCATGTTTTGCTTGTTGGTGCCTGATCCATGAAACCCCGTGTGCTTGTGACCCGCAAGGTCTTTCCCGAAGTCATCACCGCGCTTTCCGAAGCCTGGGAGGTGGTCGTCAATGAAGGGGATGGCGCCTGGTCGGCCGATGAGCTGCGCCAGCGCGCGGCGGCCTGCGATGCCCTCTATGTGGTGGCCGGGGATCGTATCGATGCAGCCCTGCTCGATGCCTGCCCCAGGCTGCGTATCGTGGCCACCGGCTCGGTGGGCTTCAACCATATCGATGTGGCGGCCTGCACCGCGCGCGGCATTGCGGTCACCAACACGCCTGATGTGCTCAACGAGGCCACGGCTGATCTGGGCTGGGCCCTGCTGATGGCCGCGGCCCGCCGCGTGTGCGAGTCGGAGCACTGGCTGCGCGCAGGCCAGTGGAACCGCTGGTCCTGGGACCAGTTTCTGGGTGCCGATGTTTATGGCACCACGCTGGGCATTGTGGGCATGGGCCGCATTGGTTCGGCGATTGCCCGGCGCGCAAAAGGCTTTTCGATGCGCATCCTGTATGCCAACCGGTCACCCTCGGCCAATGAGGCCGAACTCGGCGCCACGCGCCTGCCGCTCGATGAGATGCTGCGTCAGAGCGACCATGTGATGCTGGTGCTGCCCTACAGCCCGCAAACCCATCATCTGATTGGCGAGCGCGAGCTGGGTCTGATGAAGCCCACAGCCACACTGGTCAACATTGCGCGCGGCGGCATCGTGGATGACGCGGCTCTGGCCCGCGCGCTCAGGGCCGGTCAGATTGCCGCGGCAGGCCTCGATGTCTACGAAAACGAGCCGGCCCTGCATCCCGATCTGCTTACGGTGCCCAATGTGGCGCTCACCCCGCATATCGGCAGCGCCACGCGCTCCTCGCGCCTGGGCATGGCCATGCTGGCGGCTCGCAACCTTGTGGCCTTTGCAGCAGGTGAGCCGCTGCCCACCTGCCTGAATCCGGAGCGGCCCGCGCGGGGCTGAACCCGGATCCATCTTCGCGGATCTGAAGCTGGTCCGCGTGCCCTGAGGGCACACCGGACCCGGCTCAGTTGTTCAGCGATTCAGCCAGTGCAGGGGCACGCCCGGGCGCGGCCAGCGCATGGACACCAGTTGCCCGGTGACCGACAGCGTGATGTAGGCCGTGCACAGGTCCGGACCACCGAAGCAGATGTTGGTGGTGTACATGTCGGGCATGGGCACCAGGGTATGCGGCCCGCCATCGGCCGGAATGACCGTGATGCCCGACTCGAAGAGCGAGGCCACGCACACGTTGTTGCCCGAATCCACGGCCAGTGAATCGAAGAGGCGGAAAGTGGACATGCCGGCCAGCAGCGTGCCGCCATTGGGCGCCGGGAAGGGCAGCTTGCGCACCACGCCCGGTGCTTCGATCTCGAAGGCCCATACGCGTCCGGTCTGGGTCTCGGCCACATAGAGCCGCTTGCCATCGGGCGACAGGCCAATGCCATTGGGCGTCATCATGGGCTGGATCGCTTCGACGATCGAGGAGCCATCCGCTTTGGCGTAGTACACCGCGCCACGGTCGAGGTCACGCGGCCGCCCTTTGCCGAGGTCGGTGAACCAGAAGCCACCATGCGCATCGAAGACCAGATCATTGGGGCCACGCAGCGGGCCATTGGGCCCGTGGGTATAGAGCACCTCGACGCGGCCTGTGGCCAGATCCACCCGCTCGATGCGACCGCCTGAATAATCGGCAGGCTGGTGTCCGGGGCGTTTGCCGCCGGATTTGATCTCATGCCACTCGAAGCCGCCGTTGTTGCACAGATAGACCTTGCCGTCGGGTCCCATGGCCGCCCCGTTGGGGCCGCCGCCAGGGCTGGCCACCACCTCGACCTTGCCGTCTGGCGTGACGCGGGAGAGGGTGCCGCGCTCGATTTCCACGAGCAGTACGCTGCCATCGGGCATGGCGATCGGGCCTTCAGGGAAGCGAAGGCCGCGGGCAATCACGGTCAGTTCAGTCATGAGAATGTCCTTTGAAAAAGAAATTTTTAACGGGCTTTCGAAATGCGGAGCCTCAGGCGATTCGTCGTGTCTGGTTGGCCCAGTAGGGCTCGCGCAGCACCCGCTTCAGAATCTTGCCGCTGGGGTTGCGCGGAATGCTCTGCACAAAGTCGACTGACTTGGGGCACTTGTAGCGCGCGATGCGGCTACGCATGAAGTCGATGATCGCCTGAGCATCGGGCGTGCTGCCGGGGCGGGGCACGACGATGGCCTTGACCGCCTCGCCCCACTGGGCATCGGGTACGCCGATGATTGCGCCATCGGCCACATCCGGATGCTGCATGAGTGCATTTTCGATTTCGGCCGGATAGATGTTTTCTCCGCCCGAGACGATCATGTCCTTGATGCGGTCATGCAAGAAGAGATAGCCGCCCTTCATGTAGCCCGCATCGCCGGTGCGCAGCCAGGGCGCGCCGCCATCGGCCGCCGTCAAAAAGGTATCGCCTGTGGCTTCGGGCTTGCGCCAGTACAGCGTCATGTTCTGCACGGTGCGCACCAGCAACTCGCCCACTTCACCTTCGTCGCAGGTCTCGTCGGAGCCCGTGCGCACGATGCGCAGCTCCACCCCTGGCATGGCGACACCGGCCGAGCGCAGCAGCTCGGCCTTGGGTCCGGTGGTGGCATGGTCTTCCGGGCGCAGCACCGTGACCGAGCCGCAGGTCTCGGTCATGCCATAGACCTGCATGAAGTCGCAGCCGAAGACCTGCATGGCCTGGGTGAGCACGGCCTCTGAAATGGGCGAGGCGCCGTAGGAAATCACCCGCAGGGCCGAGAAGTCGCGCTTCTCCACGCCGGGCACCTGCATCAGGAACTGGATCATGGCGGGCACCAGAAAGGCATGGCTCACCTTTCTTTGTTCCATCAGGTCGAGTACGGCCCGGGGCTCGAAGTCGGGCAGCGTGACACTGGTGCCGCCCACCGCATAGGTCATGAGCGCCACGCCCAGACCTGCAATGTGAAAGGCAGGCAGCACGTTCATGTTCATATGCACGGCCGGGTCGTAGCCCCACTCATCGGTCAGGCCATTGACGAAGGCGGCGGCCAGCGCACGGCTCGAGAGCTCCACACCCTTGGGCAGGCCTGTGGTGCCCGATGAATAGAGCTGCAGGGCAGCGTCATCGAGCGAGGGCTCAAAGCCGGGGTCAAGGTCAGGATGCGCCGAGGCCCAGGCTTGCAGAGCGGGATGAGGGCTCGCGGCAGCGGCATCGGGCAGCGTCAGCACCGTGCATTGAAGGGCAGGGCACTTCAGGCCCTGCAGCATGGGCACGAACTCGGCATCGGTCATCAGAAACCTGGCCTGCCCGTCGTTCAGGATGTACTCCACCTCAGGGCCTGCCAGGCGCCAGTTCACGGGCATGCAGACCGCGCCGATCTTCTGCGCAGCGAGCGTCAGAATGGCGCACTCGGGCTGATGGTGGGTGAGGGTGGCCACACGATCGCCCCGTGTCAGGCCTTGGGCTTTCAGGCCTTGAGCGATCTGGTTGGTGAGGCTCTCCACCTGCGCAAAGGTCCAGTCCTTGCCGGGCGCGGACCAGGCCACGGCCGTGGGTTTGTCGCGTCCCTGCTGGCGAGACATGTCAATCGTGGTGCGTTGCATGAAGGTCTCCTGTCGGATGCCGTGCGTGCGTCGGCTGCTTTTTATGGTTCAAAGGTATCACTCATCCGATGTATCGTCGGTCTGTTCAATTGAAGAAACGAGGGAGACCGGCCTGACCCGGGTAACCCTCGTGAGCCAAAGGAGCATCGGATGAGTTCGACACCTTCTTCAGGGGGCGCAACGCAAGAGGCGACCCAGGATCGCCCGCAGGCCGTGAACGCGCTACCCGTGCTCTGCGTCGGCACGGCCGGCATGTCGGTGTGGTTCAGCCGGGATCTCGGCGAGACCTGGGAGCGGCCCTATAGCGAGAGCGGGCTGTATCTCGAGGCACGGGTCTGGTCTCTGTCGACCCATCCGGATGTGCCGGGTGAGGTGCTGGCGGGAACCGACTCAGGCCTGTATCGCTGGCGTGAATCGGAGCGACGCTGGACCCACCTGCCAGGCCCCCTGGATGCCACCTGCACCTGGGCGCTCGCGCGTTCGCGTACCGATGCCAGCGTGATCGTTGCCGGCACCCAGCCCGCCGCCCTGTGGCGATCGGATGATGCCGGCCTGAGCTGGCGGGCATTGCCTGCATCGCTCGCCACCGAGTGCATCTTTGTCCATCGGCCCCGAGTCACGCAGGTGATCTTCGACCCCGAGCAGGCTGACACCCTCTGGGCCGGGGTGGAGATCGATGCGATTCACAAGAGTACCGACGGTGGTGCGAGCTGGCAGCGCCTGGATCAGGGTCTGGTCTCGGGCGATATCCACGGAGTGGCGGTGGTGCGCAGCCCGCAGGGCCGCATCGTGTTTGCCACCACCAACAAGGGCCTGCACCGAAGCACCGACGAAGGCCAGAGCTGGCAGCTGCAGCCCCTGGACTCTACCTGGCAATACACCCGCAGCATCCAGGCCCGCGCCGATGGCGACGGCATGCTCTTTCTCACCAATGGCAACGGCCCTCCCGGCTCCACAGGCCGCCTGCTGCGCTCAAGCGATTACGGTGCGCACTGGGAGGATGTCAATCTGCCGGGGCCCCTGAACAGCACCCCCTGGTGCGTGAGCTCGCACCGCGATCATCCGGAGTTGGTCTTTGCGGTGAGCAACCTGGGTCAGATCTTCAGAAGCACCGATGGCGGTGCGCACTGGGAGAAGCTCAGCCGGGAGTTTGGCGAGGTGCGGGCACTGGCGATGGTGGGCGGGTCATCTCATCAATCGCGCTCTATCGTTGATGCGCTAGCCATGCCAGGCGTGGCTGATATTGAGTTCGACCCGCCCCGCATGGGTTGAAGTTTGCCCTGTTCGCTTTAATCCGAAGCGGTTCGCTTTTTCTGTTTGCGTGCCTTGCGGGCAGGTGTTTGCTCTGTCTC
>JBMSOD010000026.1:0-20443 GCA_049422085.1 Burkholderiaceae bacterium | reverse complement strand
CGCCGACATGAACAGCCCATTCTTCGCGTGCCGCGAAACGCACCATCGCTTCTGATACCTCGCCGCCAAGCATGCGGTGTGCACCTGGCAGGCGAGCAACGCGGTCTGCCTCGTTGCCATACAGGTGCAGTCCGGGCGCTCCTGTCAGGGCATGTTTGGCCGTCGTCGCGCCGACCAGAGGCAGATCGGCCGTTCGGCAGGGCGCCCTGTCCGGCAAGAGTCCAGCGCGCAGGCAGGACTCCAGCACGTCTTGCGCCATTGCACGGCAGGTGGTCCACTTGCCCCCGGTGACCGTCACCAGAGCGCTGTCGTCCACCCAGATACTGTGCTCCCGACTCAGCCGTCGCGTGGCGGGCTGCCCTGACCCGGGAGAACCGACCAGGGGGCGCAATCCAGCCCACAGGCTCAGGATGTCGCGTCGATGCAGCGTTCTGTCGAAGAGTGCGCAGGCCTCATCGAACAGGAAATCGAGTTCTTCATCGAGCGCTTGAGGCTCTGTATCCCGCTTCTGTACCGGCGTGTCTGTTGTCCCCAGGATGGTGTGGCCCAGCCACGGCACCGCAAAGAGCACCCGGCCATCACGGGTTCTGGGCACAAGCACCGCATGCCGCCCGTCGAGCCAGTCACCCGCAAGCACAGCGTGAATGCCCTGGCTTGGTCGCACCCGAGGCCTCGCCTCAGACTGCCCGTGTTGCATTCGCAGGATGTCATCGACCCAGACACCAGTGGCATTGACCACGCAGGAGGCCTGAATCTCGAAGGTGTCGCCCGAGAGGGTGTCCCGAACATGGGCCCCGGCCACCCTCGGGGTTGCACCCTGCCCTGCCTGGATCAGACCGGTCACCTCGGCATGGTTGAGCAGAAGCGCTCCCTGCTTCGCGGCGGTACGGGCAATGGCGATGGCAAGCCGCGCATCGTCAAACTGTCCATCGGTGTAGACGACCGCCCCCTTGAGATGATCGGCTCGAAGGTGCGGGCTGGCCTGCCTGAGCTGCCGGGCATCCATCCAGCGCGTGGGCCCCAGGGAGTCCTTGCCCGCCAGGAGGTCGTAAACATGCAATCCGGCGCCATAAAAGAGACGTCGGGCCTGCGAGGCAATCGGAATCAGAAAAGGAAGGGCCTGCGCCAGATGAGGCGCATTGCGCATCAGCACCGTTCGCTCATGCAAGGCTTCGCGTACCAGCGCGATATTGCCCTGCGCGAGATAGCGCACCCCACCGTGCAGCAGCTTGGTGGCTCTGGAGGAGGTGCCCTGGGCAAAATCCCTGGCCTCAACGAGCGCCACACTCAAACCTCGATCCGAGGCATCGTGAGCCACCGATAAACCCGTCGCGCCACCACCCAGCACCAGAAGATCGAAGCGCTGCTGACTCAGCGCAGCACGCGTGCGACTGCGGGCGTCGATCATGTCGATGCGCCGGTGGAACTCTCTTGTGCTGATCGGTTCTGCGTAAAGCGCGTCCCTGGCGCGGGCGGGTCGTGGGGCGGGCCTGCAAAGCACTGGGCCTGACTCATCCAGGCCGTGGCATGTGCCCCCTCGATCCTGAGATCGACATCCGTGAAATGTCGAGTTTGGGTGACCACCTGACAGAACGCCGTCGCCGGGCCTTCGATCCGTCCGGACAACTCAATCGACCCAGGATCGCCAAAGGTCCATCGCGATCCGTAGGTGTTGATCCCCAGCACAACAATGTTCTGCAGGCGGTCCTGATCCTGTCGGACGACGCCGAGCAGGTCATAGAGTGCCTGACCATGAGCCCAGGTTTCCATCAGGCGAGCGGTCATTGATGAGCGGGCGCTCATGTCGGGGCCGCTCCATTTCAGGCGCTGCTTCGGATCGGCCTGAGAAAACAGCTCGGCGACTGCCTCAAACCCCTTGCGCCAGTGCTCAAGCAGGGCCGTGCCTGTCAGGCCTGCAAAATGATCTGATTCGTGACCTCGCAAGCCTCGAGGATGCTTCCGGATAACGCCCAGCACCGCGACAAGCCCCTCGACATCGGTGAGCTGCCGGCCCGCCATGTCGTTCCAGTAGGCAAGATGCTGAAGCACATCGTTTGCGCTCCAGCCCTTGAACAGACTCTCCCTGGAAAAGAAGGATTCGGGTTGGGCGGCGAGCAGCTGATGCAAGGCGCGACTTTCATCGCGAAAGTCGAAGGCCTGCGGAAGGCTCATGAAATGAGGCCGCGTCAGTGAGGCCGCGTCAGGACAGCCCCGGACTCAGAGGCCGAGTTGCGATTGCGCGAGATAGATGATCACCAGCAGGATCGCGCCCAAACAGATGCCTACGATCTGCCTCGAAGTGGAGGGTGCTCCGTCGGCCTCGACCCGTTCATAAACCCTCAGACGGCGCTCTTGCTCAGTGGCAAAGCGGTTCTGGCGAAGTCCGATGGGCCGGATGGCGATCATGGCGGGGATCCTGTCGAGACGTTTTCAAGCTCGGAGTCTTTCATTGCAGCTTCGAGTGCAGCGCCCAGGCTGCGACCAGCAAACTAGAAAGACTCCGTTTGTCTGTGACATTTTACCGCTCGTCCTGCTGCGATTGTCAGCAGTCGAATTCCAAATTGCTTCCGGACTGAAAAATATGACGACGCATCGCTCCGAAAGGGTCGTGGTCGTTTGTCACCCACTCACAGGGGGCTTTTGTAAGCCTGGGGTCAGGATAGGTATCCTTTGCTGTGCCTTGCGCACAACCATTCCAAGGAGTCTGACTTGAAACGTTCCTCATTTGTCCGCGCCATGATGGGTGCGCTGTCCATCGCGGCACTGGGCTCTGTAGCGCCTCAGGCGGCAGCACAGGCTTTTCCGAACAAGCCGATTCGACTCGTCGTCCCGTATGCACCGGGAGGCGCCACCGACATCATCGGCCGCGCAGCGGCTGCAGAACTCACCCGGATCCTGGGCCAACCGGTCACAGTCGACAATCGCCCAGGCGCTGGCGGAAATCTGGGTGCCGAACAGGTGGCACGCTCCCCCGCGGATGGCTACACACTGCTGGTTTCCCCGAGCAGTCTGCATGGCATCACGCCCTTCCTGTACAGCAAGCTCAACTATGACCCCAACAAGGATCTCAAGCCCATCGTCGTTCTGGGTGCGTTTGCCAACGTGCTGGTCGTCAATCAGAACGTCAAGGCCAATTCGGTCTCCGAACTGATCGCCGAAATCCGGGCCAATCCCGGCAAGTTCTCTTACGCCTCAAGCGGAAGTGGCTCCACCATCCATCTGTCCGGTGAAATGTTCAAGTCCCTGACCGGACTGGACATCCCGCATGTGCCTTACAAAGGGAGCGGACCCGCTCTGACCGACCTGATCGGCGGACAGGTACAGATCATGTTCGACAACATTCCCTCAGCCATCGTGCACATCCGCTCAGGCAAGCTCAAGGCCTTGGCCACCACCGGCGAGACCCGTTCCAAGACACTTCCGGATCTGCCAACGATGCGCGAGGCGGGCCTGAAGGACTATCTGTCGACCGCCTGGTTTGGCATTACCGCACCCGCAGGGACGCCTCCCGAAATCATTGCCAAGCTCAACGCCGAAGGTCAGAAGGCCGTCGCATCGCCGGATTTCGTCAAGAAAATGAACGAATTCGGCTATGAAGTGGTGGGCGGCAGCCCAGAGAAGATGGCCTCGATGATTCAGGACGAACTGCGTCGCTGGGGCCCTCTGGTGAAGGCCTCTGGGGCCAAGGTCGACTGAGTTCGGCCTCGGGTCGGGTTATCGGGCAGGGCGGCCGGAGCGCTGATTGAAGCGCTCAACCGCCTGCCTGAAGCCGTCGCTCTGCACCGCGAGCTGCTGGGTCCGGTTTTCGAGTTGAAGCGCTGACTCCAGGCTCGGGGCATCGATATTGATGTCCAGGACCTCTTTGGTCATGCGCAGCCCGAAAGGCGTTTTACCCAGCATGACCTCGGCAACGTCGATGGCTGCATTCACGGCTTGACCATCATCCACAACCCGTGACACCAGGCCGATTCGCTCGGCCTCGGTCGCACCGACTTCGCGTCCGGTGTACAGAATATCGGCCGCGCGCGACACCCCCACCAGTCGCGGCAGGAGATAGGTGCTTCCTATTTCTCCGGCCGAAAGACCGATGTTGATGAACGAGGCGACAAAGCGGGCTGATTGCGCCGCGATCCGGATGTCTGCAGCCAATGCAAAGCAGAACCCGCCTCCTGCCGCGACCCCGTTGACCGCCGCGATCACCGGCTGGGGAATGCGCCGAAGCCCAAGGATCAGTCGGGCAAGCCTCTGCTGTGTGGCCATGCCCTGCTCCACACCCATCCGTTGACCACCATGGCGCTCGCGCGCCTCCTTGAGATCGGTGCCCGAGCAAAAGCCGGGGCCTGCGCCTGTCAGGATCAGCACGCGATCGGTCGAGACCTCCTGTAACCAGTGCAGAACCAGCCCGAACTCGTTCAGCAACTGAATGCTGATGGCATTGAGTCGATCGGGTCGGTTGAGCGTGAGCAAAGCCACCCCGTCGCGAGGTGTGCTCAGTGTCATGGTCTGTAAATCAGGCAGATTCATGGTTCGCGTCGCAGTCAGCGTGAAGATCAACGTGCGGTGTAGCCACCGTCATCCACATAGTAGGCCCCGGTGATGAACGACGCTGCCGGAGAGCTCAGGAACAGTGCCAAATGGGCAATTTCTTCCGGTCGGCCAAGGCGCCCGATCGGATGACTTGCCACCAGCAGGCGCTGCATGTCGTCCTGCGAGCGAATCGGCGCGGTCATGGCGGTTTCGATGAACCCGGGCCCGATCGCATTGACGCGGATCCCGCGCGCCGAATACTCGAGCGCAGCCACCTTTGTCAGGCCCACCACCGCATGCTTGGAAGCGGTATACGCCGCAGAATGCGCAAATCCGACGCTCCCAAGAATGGAAGAGATGTTCACGATCGCCCCGCCCCCGGTCTGGAGCATGAGCGGAATTTGCGCCTGCATGCAATAAAAGACGCCATCCAGATTGACTGCAAGCACCTTTCGCCAGGTGGCAGGAAGCACCTCGGCAGTCGCGCGCCTCACGCCACTGCCGTCCGAGCCCGAAATGCCTGCATTGTTGACGGCAATGTCCAGACGGCCGAATCGCTGTCGGGTTGCTTCGACCATGGCATTCACCGAATTGGCATCGGCCACATCCACAGGGACGAAGGCGGCCTGCCTGCCTTCTCGCGTCAGAGCCTCGGCCTGCATCGCACCTTCAGTTCCGGGCAGATCGGCCAGCATGACCTGGGCACCGCAGGCCGCCATGGCCTTTGCCGTGGCCAGGCCGATCCCGGCTGCAGCGCCAGTGATGAGAGCCACTTTGCCTTCAAGGGCGCTGGACGAAAAGACGGGTCTTGCGGCTGCGCCCGCATCTGCAGCGCTGGTGTTTGAACTCATGGAAATCTCCTTGGGGTCATGCATGCGATCTGGATCGCAGGGTGACAATCGAATGAAGCCAGAGTGAGAACAAGGTCGTACAAAGAACGCCCACCACCGGTACGAAGATCGCGCCTCGCACACCCCACTGTGCCGCGGCAGCACCGGTGAGCAGGGCTCCGATCGGCCCTCCGCCCACGGTTGCGAATGAGAAGGCCGCCATGACCCGGGCCTGATGCGAGGCCGGTGCCTGCTCCTGCATGATGGTTCGGCTCATGGTCATGGCAAAACCGCCTCCCATGCCCCACACGAAGATGCAGGCGGTGAAGGCCCATTGCGGAATGCCCAGACCGATCGGGGTCAGCACAGCGATCCCCAGGAACTGTGAAAACACCAGGACAGCACCTGGACGGCGCGCACCGCCCAGTTTCATCATGCCGAAGATCGACGTCAGCGTGCCCAGCCCGAAGGCGATAAAGGTGTTGGACAGATCCTGCGCACCGCCGTCGTAGAGATCCCGGACAGAGAGCGGCATCAGGACGAGAAACATGCCGCCAAAAAACACCCCCATGCCGATCGTGATGACATAGGTCGCGCGCAGAACGGGCGTGGTGGCGATCAGGCGCCAGCCCCCGGTGAGCTCACGCCACAGACTGGTTCCGGCCTGACCCGAATCGCCCGGTCCATGCCGACCGTCCGGGGTCCGAGACTGGGTAGGAGGCTGATCTACAGTGCCTTGCGGGGCTGCGCCATGCGACGCAAGCCTCGCGCTCTTTTCGGGCAGATGCCGCACCACCCAGACGCCGATCAGCAGCAGCAGCGCCTGCAGGATCAGCAGGCTGGCCGCGCCCCATTGGGCCGCACGACCGGCAAGGACCTGCCCAGCCATCTGGGCAGCAAACTGGGTCCCCATTGCCAGTGCCACCATGCGCTGGATGTTCATGCCCGAGACCCGCTTGAGCAGGCCGTCCCGGGCTGGCATCACGAAGGCGGCCAGCAATCCCCAGGTGGCTGCGTACATCAGGATCAGGCTCTCTCCTGCCCTGCCTGTCAGCATGGCCGTGGCAAGCACCAGTGGCATGACAAGCGCGGAAACCTGCAACAACGTCAGCAGTCGGCGCGCATCCTGTCGATCGGCCACCCAGCCTCCGAGCATGAGAAACAGCAGCATCGGCGCCTGACTCACCATCTGGGTGATACCGAAGCTTCCGGCGCTCTGTCGCAATTCGATGGCCATCAGATAAGGCAGCACCACGGTCTGAATCCCGTGGGGCGCCATCCAGAAGGCCACGCTGGCCAGGAACCATCTGGCTTCCGGCGATGCCTTGCTCATGCAGCCATCAGGGCCGACCGATCGATTCGGTAAAGCTCGCTGACGTTATCGCTCAAAATGGCCTGACGCTGTTCCGGGCTCAGGCGGGCAGCCTGTTCGGCAAGCATCTGCTGAGACCAGGGCCAGGTGGAGTCGGAATGAGGAAAATCGTTCGCCCACATCAGGCGTTTGAAATTCATCTGGTCGACCGACCGGAACGCCACCCAGTCATCCTGAAAGGTCGTGTAGATGTGTTCACTGAAATACTCGCTGGGCAGTCGGGAGAGCTTGATGCCGGGTGCCAGCCAGTTGCGGTGCCGCTTGTAGGCATGGTCCATGCGGTACATGTAGTGCGGAACCCAGCCGGCATCGGCCTCGACGCACACGATGCGCAGTTGCGGGAAGCGCTCGAACACGCCACCAAAGATCAGGGTTCCCATGATGTCCTGATTGCCGCGAATGATCGACAGGAAGCTGTTGATTTTCGGGCCTCGCACCGGCGCTGCCTCCTTGGTGGTCAGGATGTGAAAGGACAGCGGCAACTCCAGCTCGATCGCGGCGGCCCAGACCGGGTCATAAATCGCTGAGTCATAGTCTTCGAGGGCCGGGTTGCCGGGCATCATGACGCCACGAAGTCCGAGGGCCTTGATCGACTTGAAGTCCTGGATCATTTCTTCCGGACTGCGCCCCGATGTCTGCCCGCAACCCAGCAGTCGCGCCGGATGGCGCGAGCAATAGTTCGCAATCCACCGGTTGTAGGCCGCAAAACACGCGGTCTTGTAATCGTAGTCGGGATGATTGCAAAGCAGCATGCCCACCGTCGGGTAGATCACCTCGGCCGACACGCCATCTCGCTCCTGATCCTGCATGCGGGCATCAGGATCCCAGCCGCCCCGGTGCAGCTCCTCGAAGGTGACCCCGCCTTGCGTGATGGCCTCAGGGGGCTTGCCGGCTGCGGCCACGAGCCCAAGCTGAATCGGGCGCTTCATGCCATCGATCTGGAAGACATCGCCCTGCCCGTCGAGCCTCACGATCCGCGGCGCGCGATCCTTCCAGCGGGCATCGATATGGGCGAGATAGGTGTCGGGCGCCTCGGTGATATGCGAGTCGGCCGAGATGATCGGTGTCTTCATGAGCGTCTCCCCTGGGTCTTGTCGTCTCGAGCATACTCTTGCCCTGTCCCCCTTGTCCTGCGGGCCCGATCGCCTGCCTTCCAACTTCCATGAAAAGCATCCGCATCCAGCGTGAGCGTCGATTGCGCGACGACCCCGGCACAGGCCATAACCGCTGGCATCCCGAAATCGCGCCCTTGCTGGAGGTGACACCGGGTGAGACCTTTGTCCTCGAGACCCGGGATGCCTCGGATGGTCAGATCCGCGACGGCATGCGTTTTGAAGACCTCGCCGCGCACGACAAGAAGGCTGGGCATCCGCTGACCGGACCGGTCTTTGTCCAGGGAGCCGAGCCAGGTGATCTCCTTGAGGTCGAGTTTGTTGAGATTGAACCCCAGCCTTATGGATGGACAGTGATCCGGCCTGGCGCGGGCCTGCTGCGGGAGGATTTTCACGAAGGCTTTCTGGCCCACTGGCGGGTGGATGGCGGCTTCGCAAGATCCCCGCAGGTTCCGGGTGTGCGCATTCCCGAGGGTGTCTTCATGGGAACGGTGGGAGTGGCGCCCTCGCGGGAGCGGATGCTGCAGTGGGCCGCTCGCGAGGCGGCGCTGGTTGCTCGAGGCGGCATCGCCATGCCGCCCGATGCCACCGATGCCGTTCCTGCGATCAGTCCATTGGCACAGGAGGGCTTGCGAACAATCCCTCCGCGAGAAAACGGCGGCAATCTCGATATTCGCCAGCTCACCCGAGGGGCGCGGCTTGAATTGCCGGTCTTTGTGCCCGGCGCCCTGTTCTCAGCAGGGGATGCCCACTATGCCCAGGGCGATTCCGAATGCTGCATCACGGCGATCGAGATGGGCGCCACACTGACGGCGCGGCTGCATCTGCACAAGGGTGAGGCGGCCCGTCGACGCACCCGCTTTCCGAGGTTTTCACATCCAGGCTGGTTTGCGCCCCCGCAATGGGCCGCGCCGCACGACTTCATTGCCACCATGGGTTTTCCGATCGAAACCGACGGAACCCAGCAGGGTGAAGACCTCACCCTGGCCGCAAAAAACGCCCTGCGCGAAATGATCCTGCTCCTCGGCGAGCGGGGCTTCAGTGCTCATCAGGCCTATGTGATCTGCTCGCTCGCAGTCGATCTGCGCATCAGCAACGCGGTCGACCTTCCCAATGTGGGCGTGAGCGCCCTGCTTCCGCGGGCGATCTTCGAATCGTTCTGAAGCAGGATCTGGCTGGATCAGCGCTCTCAGTGGATCAGCGCTCTCAGGCCCGGCCTGCAGGCGGGTCGCAGGCCACCGTGCCCATATCGGCCGGCATCACCACCTCGAGCAGCTCAAACTCCTGGGACGTTGCGGTCTCGTTGTGCTTGAGGTAACCCGGGATCAGCAGGGATTCGCCGGCGGCCAGCCGGATCTGCCGACCATCTTCGAATTCAAGATCAACCCAGCCCTTGAGGGCATAGACGAACTGGGCCTCGCAGACATGGTAATGCCAGCCGGTGGGCCGAGACATGCCCTGCGTCGCCGACATGATCTGCGCCTTCATCTTGCCGCCTGTGGCCTGGGCCACAAGAAGATCCTGATACTTGAAGAACTCGCGGCGACCTGGCACCAGCGGCGCGGTTTCGGGTGTTGCGTGAGCCAGCTGGCCAGTGGGCAGGGGTTCGTGGGGTGCGTTCATGAGCGTCTCCTTGCTGACGGCCCGAGCCGTTGTTGAAGCATCACTGTCGGATTTTTCAAGCATCACTTGCGGTTCGCTGATTCATCATCATACCCATGCCACGATCCACCACCATGCCCCTCACCCCTGTCGCCCTGCCCCATGCCAGCCGCCTGATCAATCACGGCCCCACCGTACTGATCACCTCAAAACACGAGGGGCGACCCAATGTCATGGCGGCGGCCTGGTCAATGCCGGTGGAATTCACCCCGCCACGTCTGGCCCTGGTCATCGACAAGAAAACCGTCACCGCCCGATTCATTGAAGCAAGCGGCGTGCTCGGTATCTGCATTCCCTGTGCAGCGCAGGCCGATCTTTGCTATGCCGTGGGTAGCGTGAGCCTCGATGATCCTCAGCTGAATGGGCGCAACAAGTTCGAGTCCTGGGGCATCGGGAGCATGGACAGTCCTACGCTGGGCGTGCCTCTGATCGACGGCTGCGTGGCCTGGATGGAGGCGCGGGTGCTTCACACGCCAGGCCCGGGCGGCATGAATCTGGATGAACATGCCCGCCTGGCCTATGACACGGTCTTTGTCGAGGTGGTGGGCGCCTGGGCCGATGAACGGGTATTCAGCCAGGGGCGCTGGCATTTCAGCGAGGCGCATGCCGAACTTGAAACCCTGCACCATCTTGGCGGGGGGCTGTTTGCCAGGCCTGCGCTAATGATTCAGGCCAAACCGATGGGCTAGAACACGGCATGATCTCCCCGATCCACGCGAACTTCACCCCGAAGGAGTCGGGACTGAAAGTCGTAGAGGGTGTCGGTGCCGGTTTCAGGCGTGGCCTGAGCGTCATAGCACTTCTGATGGTCATTCCAGACCAGCATGGATTCGCTGGCGTAATAGCGTCCGATGCGTGCAAGTTCAGCCTTGGCGGCCAGGGCAGGAAAGACGCGCCCGAGCGTGGCGAGCAGCACGATGATGGTATCGAGCAGTCCAAGGGGGACCGATCGGACTCTCAAGGGCTGGCCCAGTTCCTTGAACAGATGCCTGGCCTGATCCAGCGGCGTGATGGCGGGTCCGGGGCCGCCAAACGGCAGGATGCGCCTGTGCCGCGCCGGATCGCTCAGACAGCCCACGAGATAGGCGGCGAGGTCCTCATCACTGATGGGCTTGCAGGCGGTGAGCATGCCATTGCCAAAGACCAGATAGGGTTTGCCGGCCCGGACCCGGTCGATCTGCCCGGTCAGGGATTTGAAATATGCCGTGGGCCTGACGATGCTGTAGTTGAGACCCGAATCGATCAGTGCCGCTTCAAAAGCGAGTTTGGCCTGCTGGAAGGCCAATCGGGGCCTTTGCACGCAGATCGCCGATAGCAGTACGAACTGGCCGATTCCGGCCTGGCGTGCGGCCATCAGGACATTCAGGTGGGCCTGATGATCAATGGCCCAGGCATCAGCGGCCACCCCCGTGCGCGAGGCCATACAGGACACAATCGCGTCGACCGGAGCCATCCCCTGCAAGGCCTTGTGCACGGCTTGTTCGCTTTCAAAATTGCAGGCAACGAATGCACGGCGGGTCACTGGCGTCGCTGAAGTGCTGGCGGCAGATCCATCGCCTGGAACTGCCGGATCAGCCATCAGGCACTGTGCTGGCGGACGTCGCCCCAGGCAAGTCACCCGCCATCCTGCTTTCAAAAGGGCCCTGAAGGCCGCCTGGCCGATGGTGCCCGTGGCTCCCAGCAAGACGACATGGCCGGTCGAAGACACGGGGTCAGTGGCGTCTGCATGGACAGGGGCGTTCTCGTTCATGGGGTGGGTTCCTGGCTCTTGGGGCGTCACCGGTGCTGTGAGCCTCATGTTCCGGGCAATTGGCCTGCGCTGTTATGCTCCCGCCATCATTCGCGGTCGGGCTGCACTCGTATTGTGTCTGGACTCGGCCTCATGCACAGGAGACACACCCATGAAACAGCACGCGCTGCTTGAAGGTCTACGCGTCACCGACCTGACCACCGTTTTTTTCGGGCCCTATTGCACCCAGACCCTGGCCGATCTGGGCGCGGAAGTGATCAAGCTCGAACCGGCCGACGGCGATACCGCGCGCCTGGTGGGCAATCCGCCCGCAACGCCTGGCATGGGACCGGTGTTCATGCGCCTGAATCGCGGCAAACGCAATATCGACTGGGATCTCAAGACCGAAGCGGGTCGCGAGGCCATGCGAACCTTGCTCGCCAACAGTGACATCTTCATTCACAACATCCGGGCCGATGCAGTGGATCGGCTGGGCTTGAGCTATGAGGCGGTCAAGGCCATTCGCCCCGACATCGTTTACGTGCACTGCACCGGCTTTGACCAGCGCGGCCCCTATGCTGCCCTGCAGGCCTATGACGACATCATCCAGGCCTCCACGGGTCTGGCCACCCTGCTGCCCATGGCCGATGGCAATCCCCGGCCCCGCTTTTTGCCGGCCGCAATTGCCGACAAGGTCTCGGGCCTGCATGCCGTTTATGGGGTGCTGGCAGCAGTGATTCACAAGCTGCGCACCGGAGAGGGCCAGCATGTTGAGGTGCCGATGTTCGAGTCGCTGGCGAGCTTCAACACCCTGGAGCATCTGTGCGACAACAGTTTCGTGCCTCCGACAGCCAAACCGGGCTATTACCTGCGTCAGCTCGACCCCACCCGCCAGCCCATGAAGACCAGGGATGGCTGGATCGCCTTCGCCCCCTATGTGGACGAGCGCTGGGTGCGATTCTTTCAGGCCGCAGGTCATGGTGATCTTCTGAAGCAGGAGCGCTTCATCGACAAGCCCACCCGGCGGGCCAACATGTCCCAGATGTTTGAAGAGATGGCGCGCATCTCCCCAGAGCGCACCACCGATGAATGGCTGGCGCTTTGCGAAAAGGCCAATGTGCCTGCGATGCGGGTCAATGCCGTGCATGAGCTTCCGCAGAACGAACAGCTCAAGGCCAGCGGCCTGTTTCGCGAACGCATTCACCCCACCGAAGGCGCCTATGTGGAAGTGGGCATGCCAGTGAGATTTTCGGCAGCGCCTGAGGTGCGTGAGCTGCGCCACGCGGCGCGACCAGGCGAGCATTCCGAGGAAGTGGCTCGGGAGTTGGGTCTGCCTTGGCCTCTGGGCCGTTCATGACCAGGGGATCTGTTCATGATCACCTCCCTAGAAGCCCTGCGCGCCCTCTACCCTGCCCCGGGCGAGCGCGCCGTTCGCAAGGAGCTGGCCTCCCTTGAAACCCATAGCCTGAACTTCATTGCTCGCTCACCGTTTCTGGTGATCGCCACCAGCGATGCCGAGGGCGCGCTGGATGCCTCACCGCGTGGCGGCGATCCAGGCTTTGTGAAAGTGATCGGCACGACTGAACTGATGATTCCGGATGCACCGGGCAACAACCGCATCGACTCCCTGCAGAACATCGTGCAGACTGGTCAGGTCGGTCTGATCTTCATGATTCCGGGCATCGATGAAACCTTGCGCATCAATGGTCGCGCGCATCTGTCTGACCAGATCGAAGACCTGCGGGCCTGTGCAGACGCAAAGCGCGAGCCTCGGCTGGTGATTCGGGTGCAGGTGCGTCAGGTGTACATGCACTGCGCCAAGGCCTTCATGCGTTCAAGGCTTTGGCAAGACAGCGCCAGGCAGGAACGGGGCAATCTGCCCAATCTGGGTCAGATCATCCGGGACCAGACCGGTCTGCAGGTGGCTCCCGAGACTCAGGAACAGATGATTGCGCGGTACCAGTCGGATCTTTAAGGCCTCTGCGGTTGAATGCTCGCGAAGGCGGGCAGCAGCATGTCGATCATTGAAACATCGCGCACGGCGATGAACCAGGGATTCAGGGTCTGAGGCTTGCCATAGACCAGAGCATGCCCCTGAGCATCCAGCACCGCGCCCCCTGCCCCTTCCAGCACGGCCTGCGCCGCAGCGGTATCCCACTCCTGCGTCGGTCCCAGTCGCGGATAAAAGTCGGCCAGATTGGCGGCAAGATGGCAGAACTTGAGTGAACTGCCCGCCTGCACGAGATCAATCGGACGATGCTGCGACACAAGATCCAGCAGGGTCTGAGTGTGAGCATCCAGGTGACTTCGACTGGCCATGACCCGAAGCGCCTGATTCTCAAGTACCTGACTCTCAAGTGCCTGTGCCTCATTCGATGAGGCACGAGCGGCATCCAAGGGTCGCACTTTGCGACCGGATTCGCTGCACCATGCGCCCATGCCGGGACCACCCCAATACAGCGTGCCTGCGACGGGCTGGCCGACCACCCCAAAGACCGGGCGCCCCTGCTCAATCAGGGCGACATTGACCGTGAATTCACCATTCCGGCTAAGAAACTCGCGCGTGCCATCCAGCGGGTCGATCAACCAATACACGCCATGTGACTCTCGACGGCCCCAGGAGGCGCCGTCTTCTTCAGAGACCACCGGTACATGGGGTGCCAGCCCGGCCAGGCCCGTGGCAAGGAGCCGATGCGCTGCAAGATCTGCCTGCGTGACCGGACTCCCATCCGACTTTTGCTGTGCCTGGGCTGCCTCGACACGGCGCCCGGCTTCGTCATAGACCCTGAGGATCTCGCGCCCTGCTGCCTCGACAAGCGACAGCAGCGACTGAACCCAGGCGGCGTCCTGCAGACAAGGGGAAGAGCCCGGTGCCATGGCGAGTTCAGGGCGTCATGGGTACTTCAAAACCGCGACGCACGGCAGGCCGCGCCATCAGGGCCTGATACCAGCGCTGCACCTGGGGAAAGTCGGCCAGGCTCACCTGATGACGCTCATGTCGCCAGGCCCAGCCCAGGATCGCAAAATCGGCGATCGAGAGTTCATCGGCGAAAAACTCATGCTGGCTCAGATGCCGATCCATCACGCCATACAGACGCAGGGTTTCCTTGCGATAGCGCTCCAGCCCATAGCGCTGATCCTGGGGGTCTTTCACTCCCAGAAAGTGATGCACCTGCCCGGGCATGGGACCAAATCCGCCCACCTGCCACATCAACCACTCATGGGCCGCTATCCGGCGCCTGGCATCGGTGGGGAGAAACTGTCCAGTTTTGTTGGCAAGGTAAAGCAGGATGGCGCCCGACTCGAACACGCTGATGGGCTCACCCGAAGGCCCATCAGGATCAACAATGGCCGGAATCCGGTTGTTCGGACTGATACGCAAAAAGGCGGGCTCAAACTGCTTCCCCTGGGTGATGTCCACGGGGAACACCTGATAGGGCAAGCCCATTTCTTCAAGGGCCACGCTGATCTTGCGCCCGTTGGGCGTGTTCCAGGTATGCAGTTCGATGCTCATGTGACGGTCTTGCGCTGTTGGTAGGCGGGGTCGAGGTAGGCCTGGCTGTGCATGATCTCGGCCAGGCAGGCCACTGCATCCCAGACATCAACATAACGAAGATACAGTGGGGCAAAGCCGAAGCGCAGGATATCCGGAGCACGGACATCACCAATCACGCCACGGGCGATCAAAGCCTGCATGATGGGATAGGCCTGAGCATGCGTGAACGAGACCTGACTTCCTCGCCTGTCTGGATCGCGAGGCGAAAACAGGGTAAAGCCTTGGCCCTTCAATTTCTGCTGGCACAGGGTGATGAAGAGTTCGGTCAGCGCCTGGCTCTTGTCCCTCACGGCCAGCAGGTCCACGCCATCAAAGGCCGTCAGCGCGGCCTCCAGGGCCTGCATGCCGAGCACAGGCGGCGTGCCCGCCAGCATGCGACGCAGGTCGTGTGCGGGCAGATAGTCTTTTTCGAAGGCAAAGGGGGCCTTGTGGCCGAGCCATCCGGTCAGCGGATGGGCCAGATCCGCATGATGCCGGCGGGCAGCGTATACAAATGCTGGGGCGCCAGGGCCGCCGTTGAGATATTTGTAGCCACAGCCCACGGCGAAATCGACCTGATGGGCCGATAGCTCACAGGGCATGACACCGGCGCTATGGCACAGATCCCAGAGGATCAGCGCGCCAGCCTGATGGGCACGCTGTGTCATTGCGCCCATGTCATGCAGGCGGCCTGTCCTGTAATTGACATGGGTCAACACCACGACGGCCACCTGCTGATCGATCTGCGCCAAAAGATCGTCGGCGTCAACGGTCTTGAACTCGCGCGAAAAGAGCGATGCTGCGCTGCTGGAGATGTAGGTGTTGGTGGGAAAGTCGTTCGCTTCACCGAGGATCACTGCGCGTTCGGGCCTCAGGCGCAAGGCAGCGGACAGCGCCTTGAACAGATTGACCGAGGTCGAGTCCGCAGCGATGACCTCGTCCGGCGCTGCCCCGATCAGAGATGCGATGCGAGCCCCCACGCGCTGCGGCGCGTCAATCCAGCCCGCATCATTCCATGACCGGATCAGGCCCTGTCCCCATTGATCTTCAAGGGTCTGCTTCATGGCGGGCAACACCGCCCTGGGCAGTGCGCCCAGCGAATTGCCATCGAGATAGATCACCCCGGCTGGCAGCGTGAATCGATCGTGCCCAAAGGCGAGCGGGTCATCGGCGTCTAGTTGCTGGAGATGGGCGCGGGACAGGCTGGCGTCGGAGCGCGTCATCGCCACGACCTTATCGATGGCCTGCGTCTTCAGGATCATCGCGAGGCGCCGATCCGGATCAGGGCGATCCTGAGCGCAGGTTCATTCAAGGCCCCGAGATGCATCTTCACCATCCGCCCCTGCGCATCGAAAAACAGCGTGGTCGGTAGCCCTGATGAGCCTACCGCCGCCCCCAGGGCAGAGGTGGGGTCGCGCCAGAGTCCTTTCAGATCGAGTTGCTCTCTTTGCAGGTAGGCCAGGATCACGGGCGGGGTTTCGCCTTGATTCACGAATACAAAATCCACATCAGGGCGCTCGCGCTGCACCTTGGCAAACACAGGCATTTCAGCGCGGCAGGGTCCACACCAGGTCGCCCAGAGATTGACCACCATGGGTCGTTGTCCTCCCTGCTGAGCGATCTCGGCAAGGCGCAGCGCAAGGGGCCCGTTGTCTGTAGGCGCCGTGGATGCAGGCTGGGACTGAATCGGTTCAGGAACCGCCTGCGAAGGACGTTCCAGTTTGATCAGGACCGTTGGAATGGATGTCAGCGCCAATTGCTGCGACGGCCCCCACGACGCCAGAAGACTGGAAGCGCCGAACCAAAGCACTGAGGATCCCAGTCCGAGGGCAAGGACACGAGACCGAACTCCAGGCATTCGACGAAGCATCCAAAGCAGAACCAGCAGGCCTGCGATCACGCCAGGCAAGGCAAGGAAGCCGCCATCGCGAATGTCGGGCCAGCTCTGGATCTGTCCCCCATAGGCATCGAAATGAACCAGGACATGGGCCAGACGGGCAAGGACAAGTCCGCCCAGGGCCGATGTCCAGATTGCGGTATCGACGCCCGATCGAAGTTCCGTCGGACTGAGTCGGGCCGCAATCAGCGAGGTCAGCAACAGAAAGGAAAACAGCAGAAGCGGCGCCACCGGCAAAGCAAAAGGTCCGAGCTGGATGCTCATTCAGATCGCTCCGGCAGCCAGTAGCGATAGGTCCAGAGATCCTTGAAGCCCAGGCTCCCGTAGATCGAACGCGCCGTTTGATTGGCATTTTCGACCTGCAGGAAAAGCCGACCCAGCTGACGGCGCCTTGCTTCATGCAACAAGCGACCAATGATGCTTCGGGCATGGCCGCGACCGCGCGATTCAGGAAGAGTCCTCATGCCGTGAATGCTGGCCCAGCCGTGGCTGAAACTTCCCATCCCGACGGCCACCGTCCTGCCCTCCTCCTGCACGCTTGCATAGCAGGCATGGGCAGCCCGCTTCAGGATCTCGGTGCGGCTTGCGCCATCCACAGGGTCAAAGCCATCCCCGAGAAACACAGCGCACCAGGCTGGATCCGGAAAGTCACTCAGCAAAACCCTGCCATCACACGGAGCCGGAGCTGAGGATCTGTCTCGGCTCACCGCAATATTCGCGGCCACAAGATGAGACTCCAACTCGGCGGCATCGACCCACTGAACATGGGTGGCGGAGCCTGGTGAAAAAGCTTGTTGAGTCAGACAGGTGTGCACGCCTTGCAATTCCGGCAGGTCAGGCAGTCGAAAGCAAGGCTGGAGTCCTGCATCCCTGTAGCGTGCTGCGACTTGCTCAGTCGACTCGGCCAGCGACGACAGGTGCAGGAGCGGCGCGGCGCTCTTGGCTCGCCACACCGTGCCCTGGTCGATCCCGAGTAGCCACCCTTGAAGCTCTACGCGATAGGTCGGAGGAACCGCGTCGAGCGTAGCGCGTTCAATGTCTGCCGCCAATCGACCTGGCTCGGCGCCGTCATCTGACTGAAGCGACACGGACATCCTCATCGCACTCCTATGCTCGCCTCGGTTCGGAAGAACTGCTCGGCACGGCGCTTCCATTCGGCCCGATCAGAGTTCGAATCGTCTGTGCTTCGCTCAAAATCCTGTTTGGCGGCAAGCACCGCACGACAGGTCATGTAGGCCCGGGCTCGTGGTTCGTCAACCCGGTCCAGATGGCTGCTGAGAAGATCGACAAGCCTCGCCTTGCGCCGATACAGAGCCAGCCAGCCTGCAGCCCCTTCAGCCTGTTGTGCCATCAGTCGTTGAGCGCAATCCTCCCAGCTCTGGCCCTCACAGAAGGCCGGAAGCCTGACCTGGTCGAGTCGATGCTCGGCCGCAGCGACCTGTCTGCCAGTTTCAAGCAACACTTCGAGCATCTGATTCTGATATTCACCGGCCCGCTGATAACGGTCGGCATCACACGCTTCGCAATCCGACTGCAGCTTCGCCCTCAGAAACGTGAGCAGGCTGCCGCGCGAGGCATGTTGCCGATCAACAAGATCGGCATCGAGTCGGGCAAGTTCGGCAGGATCGACCCCTGATCGCTCACAGGCCTCCCGTTGCCATGCTGCAAGCAGGTCCTTGTCCGACGCATGAGCTTGCTCTCCCGCAGGCATCAGGTCACCTCTGACCCTCAGGCGCTGCGCCTTCTCGTCATAGGAAAAGTCGATGCGCCGGTAGGCGATCGGCCAATCGGACAGGGAGCTGGTGTTGAGTTCGAGCAGCGGACGATCGATGGCCACCCGATGCACCGCCCAGAAACCACGGTGGGTATGAGCCGACAGATAGGCGAGCGGGTGAGGCAGCATTGACATCAGTCCGCCCAGCAGCAATCGGCTGGTCTGCCCAAGGGAGCCCCAGTTGTGATGGCCGGCGAACACGACGAGATCGCCTGCCCGTACCGCTTCTGTGACCCATTTTCGAACGGCAAGAACTTGATCCGGTCGCACATGACCTCGGCTTCCCGGGCTACGACCGCGCAGCACGTCCCAGGTATGGACCAGTGGTCCGGCCTGATTGGTGTCCAGCGCGATCACGACAACACCTCGCGTCGCTCCGGGCGCCGCTGGGAGCTTAAGGCGTTGGGCGATGAAGGAGTCTGCGTACAAAGGACCTTCAATGAGAACCGCCTCAATGCCTCCGAGGTAGGACTCCTTGTCGGGATGGCGCCAGCTGATGCGCTGAATTCCGTGTTGCGCCACCCTGGACAGTCCGGGGAACCGCTTCGGATCCGCTCTCAGGCCTTCAACATACAGAGCAATGAAGTCGCGCTTGGTCAGGGCGGCCCGACGAGAGCCTTTGCCCGCCTCAGCGCTTTCAGGGCGGCTTTGGACGGCGTCCGTAGACACCGGAGTGTCATCACCTTCAATCCCGCGGCGGCATGCGGTGTTCCACTTGCGTGCGCCTTCATCGGTGGCGGCGCCAAGCACGTCATACCCGTAGATTCCGAACATGAGTCCGTCGTGATTGCCGGGCAACAGCGCGCCTCGAGGCGGTGCCGCCTTGAATAACTGCTGCATCCGTTGCGCCTCAGACTGACAGGACAGGTCCAGCACATCGCCAAGATGGAGATACGCGCTGTCAGGATGGGCCTTGAACACCCACTCCATGATTCGTCGACCAAAAAGGGGCTGCTCAGGAGGCCGCTGGGTCACGTCGATGTAGGCATCCAGCGCATTGTCATTGTCGACCAGGGGAATGCTGGTGGCCTCGTGCTCCTGGGTGTCTCCGATTGCAATGATCGGTTCGGTCAGAACGGTGTAGCGCCCCTCAGGCTCTTCACCCGGGCCCTGCTGAGGCTTGAACCCGGCGCAGGCCGTCAAGATCAGGCACAGCGGCACGATCGACATACAGGTGCGTAATTGCCGCATCATGGCCACGCAGAGTGGATTCATGAAAATCCTCGATGTCTTGGGAAGCTCAGTAGAGATAGGGCGGGAAGAGCTTGAACATCAGATTCATCACGCGCTGAAGCAGGTCACGGGCCGGCTGGCGCGACAGGGTTACGGTGTCGCTTGACCAACGGGGAGTGCCGTCTTCTGCCAGAGAAAGCCGCCAGCTGTTGGCCGGGCTCATATCTCGCTCCATGCCCTCTGCGAGGGCGAGCGAAAGCGAAGGGCTATCGATGATCACGCCCATCTCCGAGTTGAAGATTTCTGAACGTGGATCGAGATTCATCGACCCGATGAACGCACGCTCGCGGTCAACCACCACCGCCTTCCTGTGCAGGCCCACAAACTCACCCCTGACCGGAGGTGTGTCGACCAGGCCCCCCTGAATGGCCGCATCCGCCCTCATTTCGTGAAGGTCGATCCCAAGCTTCAGAAAAGGCACTCGCCAGCCTTCATAGTGGCTGTTCACTGCAGGAACGTCATGGGAGGCGAGCGAATTGGTCAGGATCCGAACCTTGACGCCCCGCCTGACCAAAGCCTTGAGATCTTCATGAAAGGCCTCGTCTGGGATGATGTAAGCGTTGGTGATCATGACTTCACGCTGTGCACTTCGCATCAGACGCTGTATCGCCTCTGGCATCCGATTGTGAACACCTTCATCCCGAGAAGGAGGGTCGGCCTCCACTCGACCTCGTCCAGGCAATACCCGGGTCGGCAGACTGGCGAGTTCCGGACTCCAGTCACGCTGCCCCAGCATGATGGCCGCCGAACGCGGATTGGACTGCAATTCCTG
>JBMSOD010000025.1:0-20487 GCA_049422085.1 Burkholderiaceae bacterium | reverse complement strand
AGAACATGATCACGGGTGCGGCGCAGATGGACGGCGCGATTCTGGTGGTGTCGGCGGCCGATGGCCCGATGCCGCAGACGCGCGAGCACATTTTGCTGGCCCGTCAGGTGGGTGTTCCTTACATCATCGTGTTCATGAACAAGTGCGACATGGTTGATGATGCGGAGCTGCTCGAGCTGGTGGAGATGGAAGTCCGTGAGCTGCTGAGCAAGTACGATTTTCCTGGCGACGATGTGCCGATCATCAAGGGCTCGGCGCTGAAGGCGCTCGAGGGCGACAAGGGCGAGCTGGGCGAGGCGGCGATCATGGCGCTGGCCGATGCGCTGGACAGCTACATTCCGACGCCTGAGCGTGCGATTGACGGCACGTTCCTGATGCCGATCGAGGATGTGTTCTCGATCTCGGGCCGTGGGACGGTGGTGACGGGTCGTGTTGAGCGCGGTGTGGTCAAGGTTGGCGAAGAGATCGAGATCGTGGGCATCAAGGACACGGTCAAGACGACCTGCACGGGCGTGGAGATGTTCCGCAAGCTGCTGGACCAGGGTCAGGCGGGCGACAACGTGGGCGTGCTGCTGCGTGGTACCAAGCGCGAGGACGTGGAGCGTGGTCAGGTGCTGGCCAAGCCGGGCTCGATCAAGCCGCACACGAAGTTCGAGTGCGAGGTGTATGTGCTGTCCAAGGATGAGGGTGGCCGTCACACGCCGTTCTTCAACAACTACCGTCCGCAGTTTTACTTCCGTACGACGGACGTGACCGGGTCGGTGCAGTTGCCTGAGGGCACCGAGATGGTGATGCCCGGGGACAACGTGAAGATGGTGGTGACGCTGATTGCGCCGATCGCGATGGAGCAGGGCCTGCGCTTTGCCATCCGTGAGGGTGGTCGTACCGTGGGCGCCGGCGTCGTCGCCAAGATCTTCGAGTAAACCTGGTTTGCATCGGCCGCCTCAGGCCGGGCGGCCACAGGCTCGGGGCCAACCGCCCCGGTCTTGGGCTCCGGTCTGAACGGCGGTCCTTAGCGGAGTGGCAGACCCGGTCTGCTGACTCCATCGCTCTTTTCAAGGAATTTCCATGCAGAACCAGAAGATTCGCATCCGCCTCAAGGCCTTCGATTACAAACTGATCGACCAGTCGGCCGCCGAGATCGTGGATACCGCCAAGCGCACCGGCGCGGTGGTTCGGGGCCCGGTGCCTCTGCCCACCCGCATTCAGCGCTACGACGTCCTGCGCTCCCCGCACGTCAACAAGACCTCGCGGGATCAGTTCGAGATCCGCACCCACCTTCGTCTGATGGACATTGTCGACCCCACCGACAAGACCGTTGATGCCCTCATGAAACTCGACCTTCCCGCTGGCGTGGATGTCGAGATCAAGTTGCAGTAAGTTCCGCTTGCGCGGAGCCTGACATTCGGTATAGAATCTTTGGCTCTTCAGGGCGGATGCCCGATCAGTGATCTGATCGGCCCCGCCCAGACGCCAAGGCCGGTCGTGCTGATCGACCGGCCCTGAACACTCACCCGGCCAATTGCAGTCGGGAACGGAGAAACAACCATGAGCCTTGGCCTGTTGGGTCGCAAGGTAGGCATGATGCGCATCTTCACGGACGACGGAGATTCCGTTCCCGTGACCGTGCTCGATGTGTCCGACAATCGCGTCGCCCAGATCAAGACCGTCGATACCGACGGCTACACCGCAGTGCAGCTCGCCTATGGCAGCCGCCGCCCCTCCCGTGTCACCAAGGCCCAGGCGGGCCACTTTGCCAAGGCAGGTGTGCAGGCAGGCACCGACCTTCGCGAGTTTCGCGTCAAGCCCGATGCGATTGGCGATCTGAAACCGGGGTCAACGGTCGCGGCCACCCTGTTCAGCGCCGGCCAGATGGTCGATGTTGCGGGTACGTCGATCGGCAAGGGCTTTACCGGCACCATCAAGCGCTACAACTTCAATGCGGGCCGTGCAGCGCACGGCAACTCGCGTTCGCACAACGTGCCGGGCTCCATCGGCATGGCGCAGGACCCGGGCCGTGTGTTCCCTGGCAAGCGCATGTCGGGTCATATGGGTGACGTCGCCAAGACCATCCAGAACCTCGAAATCGCGCGCGTCGACGCCGAGCGCAATCTGCTGATGGTCAAGGGTGCGGTGCCTGGTGCCAAGGGCGGTGCCGTGGTCGTCACGCCCGCCATCAAGACGCCTCTGGCCAAGGGCGGCGTGCCCAGGCCGCCCAAGGTTCGCCAGGCTCCGTCCGGCCCGACCAACCCGGCCAAGGCCGGCAAGAAGTAAGGGGACCCCGGCATGGAACTCAAACTGCTCAATGATCAGTGCCAGCCCGCAGCCACCGTTGCTGCAGCCGACACTGTGTTCGGTCGTGACTTCAACGAGCCCCTGATTCATCAGGTCGTGGTGGCCTATCAGGCCAATGCACGCAGCGGCAATCGCGCCCAGAAAGACCGCTCTGAAGTCCGGCATACCACCAAGAAGCCTTTCCGCCAGAAAGGCACCGGTCGCGCACGTGCCGGTATGAGCTCGTCGCCGCTGTGGCGCGGGGGTGGCCGGATTTTCCCGAACAAGCCCGACGAGAACTTCTCGCACAAGGTCAATCGCAAGATGTACCGCGCGGGCATGTGCTCGATCCTGTCCCAGCTGGCCCGCGAAGAGCGTGTCATGGTGGTCGAATCGCTCGCGCTCGAAGCGCCCAAGACCAAGCTTCTCGTCGGTCGCCTCAAGGCGCTGGGAGAGGGCTCTGTCCTGGTGCTGACCGACAGCTTCGACGAAAACCTGCTGCTGGCATCGCGCAATCTGCCCGACGTCCTTGTACTGGAAGCCCGCCACGCCGACCCGGTGTCGCTGGTGCATTTCGATCGGGTGCTGATCACCAAGGCTGCGCTGGCGCAGGTCCAGGAGATGCTGGGATGAACCAGGAACGTCTGATGAAAGTGCTGATCGCCCCGATCGTCTCCGAGAAGAGCACGATGGTGGCCGAGAAGAACAACCAGGTGGGCTTTCGTGTCCTGCAGGACGCCACCAAGCCCGAGATCAAGGCGGCAGTCGAGCTCCTCTTCAAGGTTGAGGTCGATTCCGTTCAGGTCCTGAACCAGAAGGGCAAGGCCAAGCGTCATGGCCGCTTCGTGGGTCGCCGTCGCAATGTGCGCAAGGCCTATGTCTGCCTCAAGGCCGGTCAGGAGATCAATTTCGCGGAGGCGCGTCCATGACCGTCGTCAAGCTCAAACCCACCTCGCCCGGCCGTCGGGCGATGGTCAAGGTGGTCACGCCGGGTCTGCACAAGGGCAAGCCCCACGCAGCCCTGGTCGAGCCCCAGACCCGGGGTTCCGGCCGTAACAACCTCGGCCACATCACCACCCGCCATCGTGGTGGTGGACACAAGTCGCACTACCGTGTGGTCGATTTCCGTCGCATCAAGGACGGCATTCCGGCCACGGTCGAGCGCATCGAATACGACCCCAACCGCAGCGCCCATCTGGCCCTGCTGTGCTACGCCGATGGCGAGCGCCGTTACATCCTCGCGCCGCGCGGTGTTACGCCCGGTGTCGTGCTGATGTCCGGCTCCGAAGCCCCGATCCGCGCCGGCAACACGCTGCCGATCCGCAATATTCCGGTGGGTTCCACCATTCACTGCATCGAGATGCTCCCCGGCAAGGGCGCGCAGATGGCCCGGTCGGCTGGTGCTTCGGCTCAGCTGCTGGCACGTGAAGGCACCTACGCGCAGGTCCGGCTGCGCTCCGGCGAGATCCGTCGTGTGCATATCGAGTGCCGCGCAACGCTGGGCGAGGTCGGTAACGAAGAGCACAACCTGCGCCAGATCGGCAAGGCTGGCGCGACCCGCTGGCGCGGTATTCGCCCGACCGTCCGTGGCGTGGCCATGAACCCGATCGATCACCCGCACGGGGGCGGCGAGGGCCGTACCGGCGAGGGTCGGGTGCCCGTCAATCCGTGGGGTCAGCCGACCAAGGGCTACCGCACTCGCCGCAACAAGCGCACGAGTTCCATGATCGTGCAGCGCCGCTACAAGAAATAACGGGTGACCCATGGCACGTTCAGTCAAAAAAGGTCCGTTCGTCGATGATCACCTGCTTCGCAAGGTGGACAAGGCGCAAGCCACGAAGGACAAGAAGCCCATCAAGACCTGGTCGCGTCGTTCGACGATCCTGCCCGAGTTCATCGGTCTGACGATCGCCGTTCACAACGGCAAGTCCCATATTCCCGTGTTCGTCAATGAGAACATGGTCGGTCACAAGCTCGGCGAGTTCGCTCTGACCCGTACTTTCAAAGGCCATGCGGCCGACAAGAAAGCGGCCAAGGGCAAGGGCGCCCGCAAGTAAGGAGCCACAGGTCAAATGGAAACCAAGGCTGTATTGCATGGCGTTCGACTGTCGGCCCAGAAAGGGCGGCTTGCTGCCGACCTGATCCGAGGCAAGCCGGTCGAACAGGCCCTCAACATCCTGACCTTCTCGCCCAAAAAGGCATCCAAGGTCGTCAAGAAAGTGCTCGAGTCGGCGATCGCCAACGCCGAGCACAACGACGGCGCCGATGTCGACGAGCTCAAGGTCAAGACCATTCACGTCGAGAAGGCTGCGTCGCTGCGCCGGTTTGATGCCCGTGCCAAAGGCCGTGGCGTGCAGATCGAAAAGCAGACCTGCCACATCTACGTGACCGTCGGCAACTGACAGGGGAAAGACGATGGGACAGAAGATTCATCCGACCGGCTTTCGCCTTGCGGTCAGCCGCAACTGGTCTTCGCGCTGGTTCGCCAGCAGCCGCGATTTCGCGGGCATGCTCAATGACGACATCAAGGTTCGCACCTACCTGCGCAAGAAGCTGCGCAACGCGTCTGTGGGCCGTGTCCTGATCGAGCGTCCGTCCAAGAACGCGCGCATCACCATCTTCTCGGCACGCCCGGGTGTGGTGATCGGCAAGAAGGGCGAAGACATCGAGGTGCTCAAGGCCGACCTGCAGCGCATGCTGAAGGTGCCGGTGCATGTGAACATCGAAGAGATCCGCAAGCCGGAAACCGATGCCCAGCTGATCGCCGATTCGATCACGCAGCAGCTTGAGAAGCGGATCATGTTCCGCCGTGCCATGAAGCGCGCCATGCAGAACGCCATGCGTCTGGGTGCCCAGGGCATCAAGATCATGAGTTCGGGCCGGCTCAACGGCATCGAGATTGCCAGGACCGAGTGGTATCGCGAAGGCCGCGTGCCGCTGCATACCCTGCGTGCCGACATCGATTACGGCTTCTCGGAAGCCGCCACCACCTACGGAATCATCGGCGTCAAGGTCTGGGTCTACAAGGGCGATACCCTCGGCCGCACCGACCTGGCCAATGCCGAGAAGGAAGCCGCACCCGCACCCGAGCGCGAGGATCGCCGTCCCCGCCGTCCGGGCACCGGACGTCCCGGTGAGCGCCGCGGCCCCGGCGGCCCTGGTGGTCGTCGCGATGCCGATGCCAAGCCGGGTGCCGGCGCGCCCGATTCCCGTCCGCCTGCCCGCCGCGGGCGCAAGCCGGGCGAAGGTGTCCCCAGCGAGAGCAAGGGGCAATAAGGAACTGCCATGCTGCAACCCTCACGTCGCAAATACCGCAAGGAACAGAAGGGCCGCAACAAGGGTATCGCTACCCGCGGCACCGCTGTGTCCTTTGGTGAGTTCGGACTCAAGGCCGTTGGCCGCGGTCGCCTCACCGCCCGCCAGATCGAGGCAGCCCGTCGTGCCATGACCCGTCATATCAAACGGGGCGGCCGGATCTGGATCCGCATTTTCCCGGACAAGCCCATTTCCCAAAAGCCTGCCGAAGTCCGGATGGGCAATGGCAAGGGCAACCCTGAGTACTACGTGGCCGAGATTCAGCCGGGCAAGGTGCTCTACGAGATGGACGGTGTGGCCGAGAGCCTGGCGCGCGAAGCGTTCGCGCTGGCCGCAGCCAAACTGCCCATCGCCACCACGTTCGTCGCCCGGCACGTTGGTGCCTGAACGGAAGGAACCCCATGAAGGCCAAGGAACTGCGAAGCAAGGGCAACGACGAGCTCAACAAGGAACTGACCGAGCTCATGCGCGCCCATTTCTCCCTGCGCATGCAGATCGCCACCCAGCAGATGAACAACACGGCTCAACTGCGCAAGGTGCGGCGTGATATTGCCCGCGTGCGGACCGTGATCAACGAGAAGGCGAACGCCCAATGAATACCGCGACCCCCGAAGCGGCGGCCGGCACACAGGCCGAACGCACCCTCACCGGGCGCGTTGTCAGCAACAAGATGCAAAAGACCGTGACGGTGCTGATCGAGCGCAAGGTCAAGCATCCGCTGTACGGCAAGTACGTGACCCGTTCGACCCGGTACCACGCTCACACCGAAGACGCCCTCAATGAAGGCGATCTGGTTGAGATCAAGGAGTGCCGTCCGATGTCGCGTACCAAGGCCTGGCGCGTGGTGCGCGTGGTCGAGGCAAGCCGTTCGGTTTGAGCGATCCGGAGCGGCCTCTGGCCTGATCCGGAACTCACTTGACAGATCGATTTTAAGCAAGCTATACTCGCGGTCTTTCGCTTTTTCTGACGTAGCGATTTTTCCGACTACGCCAGGACCGCGCTTTTCAACCCGCTCCACGGGACCAAGACTGACCGCGTCGGCACGACGCACCACCTCCGACCTGCGGGCCGGGGCGCTGAAGGACCTGAACGAGATCGCGCTCTTGCGCGGCACTCCTGAAGGCCCTGAAGCACGGGAAGCGTGCCAGGCGGATCAAGTTGGGAGTACGTCATGATTCAGATGCAGTCGACGCTGGACGTCGCCGATAACACCGGCGCTCGTTCGGTGATGTGTATCAAGGTGCTTGGCGGTTCCAAGCGTCGCTACGCCGGTATTGGCGACATCATCAAGGTGTCCGTCAAAGAGGCGCAGCCGCGAGGTCGCGTCAAGAAAGGCGAGATCTACAACGCCGTGGTGGTTCGTACCGCCAAGGGCGTCCGCCGCCAGGATGGTTCGCTCGTCAAGTTCGACGCCAATGCAGCTGTCCTGCTCAACGCCAAGCTCGAGCCGATCGGCACGCGCATCTTCGGACCGGTGACCCGCGAACTGCGGACCGAAAAGTTCATGAAGATCGTGTCGCTCGCGCCTGAGGTTCTGTAAGGAGCGCGCCATGCAAAAAATCCGCAAGGGCGACGAAGTGGTCGTGATCACAGGGCGCGACAAGGGCAAGCGGGGTACCGTCACCGCCCGTGTCGATGATCGTTACCTGCTGGTCGACGGCATCAACACCGTCAAGAAACACACCCGACCCAATCCCATGAAGGGCACGACGGGCGGCATCGTCGACAAGACCATGCCGATCGATCAGTCCAACCTCATGCTCCTCAACCCCGCCACCGGCAAGGGCGATCGCGTTGGAATCAAGGTGCTCGAAGACGGCACCAAGGTTCGCGTCTATCGCTCCAACGGTGAACAGGTCAAGGCCTGAGGCCCCCGTCCAGGAAGACATCGCAATGGCGCGTCTGCAACAAACCTACCGCGAAAAGATCGTTCCCGATCTCATGGCCAAGTTCGGCTACACCTCGGTGATGCAGGTTCCCCGCATCACCAAGATCACGCTCAATATGGGCGTGGGTGAGGCCATCTCCGACAAGAAGCTGATCGAAGCTGCGTCCGGAGATCTGACCAAGATCGCCGGCCAGAAGCCGGTCACGACCAAGGCCCGCAAGGCCATCGCCGGCTTCAAGATCCGACAGGGCTATCCCATCGGCTGCATGGTCACCCTGCGTGGTGTTCGCATGTATGAATTCCTCGACCGTCTGGTGACCGTGGCGCTGCCCCGTGTCCGTGACTTCCGCGGAATTCCTGGCAAGGCGTTCGATGGCCGTGGCAACTACAACCTCGGCGTGAAAGAACAGATCATTTTCCCCGAGATCGAATACGACAAGGTCGACAAGGTGCGCGGGCTGAATATCAGCATCACCACCACGGCCAAGTCCGACGATGAAGCCAAGGCGCTGCTGTCGGCCTTCCGCTTCCCGTTCCGCAACTGAAGGATTGCACCGTGGCCAAGACATCCCTCATCGAGCGTGAAAAAAAGCGCGAGCGCCTTGTCGCCAAGTACGCTGCCCGGCGCACCGAGCTCAATGCCATCATCAACGACCAGTCCCGGTCCGAAGAGGAGCGCTATCAGGCGCGCCTCAAGCTTCAGCAGCTGCCGCGCAACAGCAATCCAACGCGTCTGCGCAACCGCTGTGAGCTCACCGGCCGTCCTCGCGGAACCTTCCGCAAGTTTGGCCTGGCCCGTAACAAGCTGCGCGAAATCGCCATGCGCGGGGAAATCCCGGGCATGACCAAGGCGAGCTGGTAAGGAAGGAATGACACCATGAGCATGAGCGACCCGATCGCCGACATGTTCACGCGCATCCGCAACGCGCAGCGCGTCGACAAACAAACCGTGTCCATGCCGTCGTCCCGGCTGAAGGTCGCTATTGCGGCCGTTCTCAAGGACGAAGGCTACATCGACAGTTATCAGGTCAATGGCAACGACGGCAAGCCGCAGCTTGAGCTCCAGCTCAAGTACTACGCCGGCCGTCCGGTCATTGAGCGCCTTGAGCGGGTTTCCCGCCCCGGCCTGCGCATCTACAAGGGCAAGCATGATCTGCCCCAGGTGCTCAACGGGCTTGGCGTGGCCATCGTTACCACCTCCAAGGGCGTCATGACTGACCGCCGCGCTCGCCAGACCGGCCTGGGCGGCGAGGTCATCGGCTACGTCGCGTAAGGAGCACAGCATGTCACGCGTTGCACGCATGCCCGTGGCCGTTCCCGGCGGAGTCGAGATCTCCCTGGGTTCGGGCACGATCACCGTCAAGGGCCCGCAGGGCACCCTGACTCAGGCGGTCAATCCCCTGGTCACCATTACCCGCGAAGGCGCCGAACTCAAGTTCGCCGCATCCGATGAATCTCGCGAGGCGCGCGCCATGAGTGGCACGTTCCGCGCGCTGGTTGCGAACATGGTGCATGGGGTCAGCAAGGGTTTCGAGCGCAAGCTCACTCTGGTGGGCGTCGGCTATCGCGCCCAGGCTCAGGGTGCATCGCTCAATCTCTCTCTGGGTTTCTCGCATCCGGTGGTTCATGCGATGCCCGAGGGCGTCAAGTGCGAAACCCCCACGCAGACCGAGATTCTCATCAAGGGCGCCGACAAGCAGAAGGTCGGTCAGGTCGCCGCTGAAGTGCGCGCATACAAATCGCCGGAACCCTACAAGGGCAAGGGCGTGCGGTATGCCGACGAAGTGGTGGTCATCAAGGAAACCAAGAAGAAATAACCGGTCGCAGGACGAACATGGACAAGAAGCAATCCCGTCTGCGCCGCTCCCTGCAGACGCGCCACAAGATCTCCGAGTTGCGGGTCGACCGTCTGACGGTCTATCGCAGCAACCAGCATATCTACGCCAGCATCATTGCCGCTTCGGGCGACAAGGTACTGGTCTCAGCATCCACCGTCGAAACCGAGGTTCGCGCCCAGCTTGCAGGCCAGTCCGGCGCAGGCGGCAATACCTCGGCGGCAGCGGTGGTGGGCAAGCGCATCGCCGAAAAGGCGCTGGCTGCGGGCATCCAGTCCGTTGCCTTCGACCGCGCGGGCTACCGTTTCCACGGGCGTGTCAAGACGCTCGCCGAGGCGGCCCGCGAAGCCGGCCTCAAGTTCTGACGCGCCAGACAAAGGAAACCGCATGGCTAAGATCCAGGCACGTGTCGGCGCCGAGCAGCGCGACGACGGACTCAAGGAAAAAATGATCGCGGTCAACCGCGTGACCAAGGTGGTCAAGGGCGGCCGGATTCTCGGTTTCGCCGCACTGACTGTCGTGGGTGACGGTGACGGCCGCATTGGCATGGGCAAGGGCAAGTCGCGCGAGGTGCCGGTGGCCGTACAAAAGGCCATGGATGAGGCACGTCGCAAGATGGTCCGCGTCTCGCTGCGCAACGGCACCGTCCAGCACGCCCTCGAGGGTCGGCATGGCGCCGCGCGCGTGTTCATCGCACCCGCGGCCGAAGGAACCGGCATCATTGCGGGCGGCCCGATGCGCGCCATTTTCGAGGTGTTGGGTGTCACCAACGTGGTGGCCAAGAGCCATGGCTCGACGAACCCCTACAACATGGTTCGCGCCACCCTGAACGCTTTCTCCCACATGAGCACGCCGGCCGAAATCGCGGCCAAGCGTGGCAAGTCCGTCGAGGAGATCCTGGGCTGATCCCGGGATGCACGCCATGAGCAAGAAGACCCTGAAGGTCACCCTGGTCCGTAGCCCCATCGGTACCCGCGATACCCATCGCGCCACCGTGCTCGGCCTGGGCCTGAAGAAAATCAACCAGACCCGTGAGCTGGAAGACACCCCCGCCGTGCGCGGAATGATCACCAAGGTGTCCTACCTGGTGAAGGTCGAGGGCTGACATGAAACTCAATACCCTGTCGCCCGCAGAGGGCAGCAAGCATCCCGCCAAGCGGGTTGGCCGTGGCATCGGCTCCGGTCTGGGCAAGACGGCCGGACGTGGTCACAAGGGCCAGAAATCCCGTTCGGGCGGCTTTCACAAGGTCGGCTTCGAGGGCGGTCAGATGCCGCTGCAGCGTCGCCTGCCCAAGCGTGGTTTCAAGTCGCTGGCTGCGGGCACCGTGGCCGAGGTTCGGCTGTCCGATCTGCAGAAGATGGGCGCCGACGAGATTGATCTGCTCACGCTCAAGGCCGCGGGTGTGGTCTCGCAACTCGCGCTTTCCGCCAGGGTGATCCTGTCCGGAAGCATCGAGCGCAAGGTCAGTCTGCGCGGTCTGGGCGTCACCAAGGGGGCGCGTGCCGCCATCGAGGCAGCGGGCGGCTCGATCGCCTGAGGGCGATCACCGTACTGAATCCCCGATCCGGTCCGCAGTCCATCGCTTAACACCACCCACAACGTCCGCCGATTCCAGCCGTGTCCAGTCCCGCCGCCCGTATCAAGCAGTCAGGCAAGTATGGCGACCTCAAGCGTCGCCTGCTGTTCCTGTTGCTTGCGCTCGTGGTGTACCGGGTCGGTGCGCACATTCCGGTGCCGGGTATCGATCCCAACGCGCTGGCCGATCTGTTCAAGCAGCAGTCGGGCGGCGTGCTCGGTCTCTTCAATCTGTTCTCGGGCGGCGCGCTCTCGCGCTTTACCGTGTTTGCACTGGGCATCATGCCGTACATCTCGGCATCGATCATCATGCAGCTGCTCACGGTGGTGGTGCCCTCGCTCGAGGCGGTCAAGAAAGAGGGCGAGGCGGGCAGACGCAAGATCACGCAATACACGCGCTGGTTCACGCTGGTGCTGGCCACCTTCCAGGCCTTCGGAATCAGCATTGCCCTCGAGGCTCAGCCCGGGCTGGTCATTGATCCGGGGCTGATGTTCCGCTTCACCGCGGCGGTATCGCTGGTCACCGGCACCATGTTCCTGATGTGGCTCGGCGAACAGATCACAGAGCGTGGCCTGGGCAACGGGATTTCCATCATCATTTTCGCGGGAATTGCGGCTGGCCTGCCGGGCGCGATCGCCGGCATGGGTGAGCTGGTGCGCAACGGTTCCATGAGCCCCTTCGTGGCGCTGATCATCGTTGCGCTGGTGGTGCTCGTCACGGCCTTCGTCGTGTTCGTCGAGCGGGGGCAGCGCCGCATCACCATCAATTACGCCAAGCGCCAGGTGGGCAACAAGATCTATGGCGGCCAGAGTTCCTATCTGCCGCTCAAGCTGAACATGTCGGGCGTGATTCCGCCGATCTTTGCATCGTCCATCATCCTGTTCCCGGCAACCGCGGCCCAGTGGTTCACTTCGGGCGACAGCGAGAGCGTGGTGATCCGCTTCATCAAGGATCTGGCCGCGACCCTGTCTCCGGGCCAACCGGTGTATATCGCGCTGTACGCGGTCGCCATCGTGTTTTTCTGCTTCTTTTATACCGCGCTGGTCTTCAACAGCCGTGAGACGGCTGACAACCTCAAGAAGAGCGGCGCCTTCGTGCCTGGCATCCGTCCTGGCGAGCAGACCGCACGCTATGTTGACAAGATCCTCATGCGACTGACTCTGGCGGGCGCTGTCTACATCACGCTGGTCTGTCTGCTGCCCGAGTTCCTGGTGCTTCGCTGGAATGTGCCTTTCTATTTCGGCGGCACCTCATTGCTGATCATTGTGGTCGTGACCATGGATTTCATGGCCCAGGTGCAGGCCTATCTCATGTCTCATCAGTACGAGAGCCTGCTCAAGAAAACCAGTTTCAAGGGCATGGGCACGCCCGCACGCTGAAAGGACGGAACAAAACGGATGGCCAAAGACGACGTGATCCAGATGCAGGGCGAGGTGCTCGAGAACCTGCCCAACGCCACCTTTCGAGTGAAGCTGGAAAACGGTCATGTCGTGCTGGGTCATATCTCCGGAAAGATGCGCATGCACTACATCCGCATTCTTCCCGGAGACAAGGTCACGGTCGAACTGACGCCCTACGACCTCTCCAGGGCACGCATCGTCTTCCGGGCGAAGTGACTGGAAGGCAGCAGGACAGTTCTGAAGGTAGTACGGAAAGTCATGAACACGGTTGATGGCGTGCCTGGTGCACGCAGGGGAAAGCAATGAAGGTACTGGCTAGCGTCAAGAAGATCTGCCGCAAGTGCAAGATCATCAAGCGTAACGGAGTGGTGCGGGTGATCTGCGCCGATCCGCGTCACAAGCAGCGTCAAGGCTGAAGAGGAATCGCATGGCACGTATTGCGGGTATCAATATCCCGGACCGTCAGCACACCGAAATCGGTCTGACGGCGATCTATGGCATCGGTCGGCCCCGCGCCCGCGCAATCTGCGAGGCGGCTGGGGTTCCCCTGACCAAAAAGGTCAAGGATCTGACCGACTCCGAACTCGAGCGACTGCGCGATCAGATCAATCGATTCACGATTGAAGGCGATCTGCGTCGCGAAGTCACCATGTCCATCAAGCGATTGATGGACCTCGGTTGCTATCGCGGCGTGCGGCACCGTCGTGGCCTGCCGGTTCGCGGTCAGCGGACTCAGACCAATGCGCGTACCCGCAAAGGCCCGCGCAAGGCCGGCGTCGCCCTCAAGAAGTAAAACCGAACTTACGGATCACCCATGGCCACTCAGAAATCCGGCAGCCAAGGCAGCCGCGTGCGCAAGAAGGTCAAGAAGAACGTCTCGGACGGCATCGCCCACGTTCACGCTTCCTTCAACAACACGATCATCACCATCACCGATCGGCAAGGCAACGCCCTGTCCTGGGCGTCTTCGGGCGGTGCGGGCTTCAAAGGCTCGCGCAAGTCCACGCCCTTCGCTGCCCAGGTTGCCGCAGAGACTGCAGGCAAGGTGGCGCAGGAGCAGGGCATTCGCAACCTCGACGTGCGGATCAAGGGCCCCGGCCCCGGTCGCGAGTCGTCGGTGCGGGCGCTCAATGCCCTCGGTATCAAGATCCTGTCGATTTCCGACGTGACGCCGGTGCCGCACAACGGCTGCCGTCCCCCCAAGAAGCGTCGGATCTGAGTCTGTTCCGTTTGCCGTTCAACACGGTTTTTTAATCAAGCCCACTGTCTGTGCCTTCGGCAGGCCCGTCCTGCCGATGACGAGCGCAGACTGACCGCAGCCCTTGCTGCGTAAACCAGGAAGATTTCAAGTGGCACGTTACACCGGACCCAAAGCCAAACTGTCCCGACGCGAAGGGACGGACCTGTTCCTCAAGAGCGCCCGTCGCTCTCTCGCCGACAAGTGCAAGCTCGACACCAAGCCCGGCCAGCATGGCCGCACCTCGGGCGCACGGACCTCCGACTACGGTCTGCAGCTGCGCGAGAAGCAGAAGGTCAAGCGCATGTACGGCGTGCTGGAGCGTCAGTTCCGTCGTTACTTCGCCGAGGCCGAGCGCCGCAAGGGCAATACCGGCTCCAACCTGCTTGCCCTGCTCGAGTGCCGTCTCGACAACGTGGTGTATCGCATGGGTCTGGCCTCGACCCGCGCCGAGGCGCGCCAGCTGGTCAGCCACAAGGCCATCAGCGTCAATGGCTCGACCATGAACATTCCGTCGGCCCAGATCCGTCCCAACGACGTGGTGGCTGTGCGCGAGAAGTCGCGCAAGCAGACCCGCATCCAGGACTCGCTCAGCCTTGCAGAGCAGAGCGGATTTCCGTCCTGGGTCTCGGTCGATAAAACCAAGATGGAAGGCATTTTCAAGTCGGTGCCCGAGCGCTCCGACCTGACCGCCGACATCAATGAAAGCCTGATCGTCGAGTTGTACTCGCGCTAATCAAGGGAATCCATCCATGCAGAATGCCCTGCTGAAGCCCCGTATCGTCGAGGTTGAGCAACTCGGTCCTTCGCACGCCCGTGTGGTCATGGAGCCGTTTGAGCGCGGTTTCGGACATACGCTGGGCAATGCCCTGCGCCGTGTGCTGCTGTCCTCGATGGTCGGCTACGCACCCACCGAGGTTCAGATCTCGGGCGTGGTGCACGAGTACTCGACCATCGACGGCCTGCGCGAAGATGTTGTCGATCTGCTCCTGAACCTCAAGGGAGTGGTGTTCAAGCTGCACCAGCGCGACGACGTCTTTCTCACGCTGCGCAAGGACACCCCCGGCCCCGTGCTGGCATCGGACATCGAGCTGCCGCATGATGTCGAACTGGTCAATGGCGGCCATGTCATCGGCAACCTGACCCAGGGCGGCAAACTCGACATGCAGATCAAGGTCGAGAAAGGCCGTGGCTATGTGCCCGGCACCATGCGCGCTCTGGCAGATTCCAAGACCATCGGCCGGATTGTTCTCGACGCCTCGTTCTCGCCCGTGCGTCGCGTGAGCTACGCTGTCGAGAGCGCCCGGGTCGAGAACCGCACCGACCTCGACAAGCTGCTGATCGATGTCGAGACCAACGGCGTGATCTCGCCGGAAGAAGCGGTTCGTCAATCCGCCCGCATTCTGGTCGAGCAACTGTCGGTGTTCGCGGCCCTCGAGGGTCACGAGACACCCGCCGATCTGGTGGGTGCCAGCACCTCGGGTGCGCTGGCCGTTGGTTCGGCCCGCTCGGCTCAGATCGATCCGGTGCTCCTGCGTCCGGTCGACGATCTCGAGCTCACCGTGCGCTCGGCCAACTGCCTCAAGGCCGAAAACATCTTCTACATCGGCGATCTGATCCAGCGCACCGAAAACGAGCTGCTCAAGACGCCCAATCTCGGTCGCAAGTCGCTCAACGAGATCAAGGAAGTGCTGGCCTCTCGTGGCCTCACCCTGGGCATGCGCCTCGAGAACTGGCCCCCGGCGGGCCTCGAGCGTCCCTGACGCGCCCGTCACCAAGGAATCTTCACCATGCGTCACCGTCACGGACTTCGCAAACTCAACCGCACCAGCTCGCACCGCGAAGCGATGCTGCGCAACATGACCAACTCGCTGTTGCGTCATGAGGTCATCAAGACCACCCTGCCCAAGGCCAAGGAATTGCGCCGGGTGGTTGAGCCCATCATCACCCTGGGCAAGAAACCCTCGCTCGCCAACCGCCGTCTGGCTTTCGATCGTTTGCGCGATCGCGACATGGTGGTCAAGATTTTCAATGAACTGGGCCCGCGCTATGCGCAGCGCAACGGGGGCTACCTCCGTATCCTGAAGTTCGGCTTCCGGGTCGGCGACAACGCCCCCATGGCCCTGGTCGAACTGCTTGATCGCCCGGAGCAGCCTGAGGCCGCTGCCTCCGAGACGAACGCGGGTTGATTCCGGTTTTCTGATCGACCTCTGACCGGAGTCGCGCACGCAGTGGCTGACGTGCTCGAAGTCGAGGGACTGAAGAAGTCCTTCGGCTCGCATGCCGCAGTCGATGGCCTGTCCTTTCAGGTTCGCGCTGGCGAGTGCTTCGGTCTGCTCGGCCCCAACGGGGCTGGCAAGAGCACCACACTCAAACTCTGCCTGGGGCTTTTGCAGCCCGATGCGGGGCAGATTCGTCTGCTGGGCGAGCCTGTTCCCGATCGTGCCCGTCAGGCCCGGGTGCGCGTCGGTGTCGTGCCCCAGAACGACCCATTGGATCCGGACTTCACGGTGGCCGAGAACCTGCTGGTGTTCGGACGCTATTTCGGTCAGACGGATGCGCTGACCCGCAGCCGGATTCCCGACCTCCTGGACTTCGCGCAGCTGGCCACCAAACGCGACGCGCGTATTCAGACCCTGTCCGGCGGCATGAAGCGGCGCCTCACCATGGCCCGTGCCCTGATCAATGACCCGCAGGTGCTGGTGCTCGACGAACCGACCACTGGCCTGGACCCACAGGCAAGGCATCTGATCTGGGAGCGCCTGAAGCGCCTGATGACCCTGGGCAAGACGCTCATTCTGACCACACACTTCATGGATGAGGCCGAGCGCCTCTGTGATCGTCTGCTGATCGTGGACCATGGCCGGGCGATTGCGCTCGATTCGCCGGCAGGACTGATCGGAAGCCAGATCGAGCCCCATGTGGTTGAAGTGCATGGTCCGAGCCGGTCGCTCTGGACCGCGCAGGCCGGTGGGCTGTGCGAACGCCTTGAGACGGTGGGTGAGACCGCGTTTGCCTACTGCCGCGATCCCATGCCCTTGCTCGCCTCGCTGCAGCCCCATCCGGATCTTCGCGTCCTGCATCGGCCTGCGAATCTGGAGGATGTGTTCCTGAAGCTCACCGGCCGGGACCTGCGCGAATGAAAGCGCTGCCCCGACCCAGTCTGCGATTCATTCCGGTGCTGCGTCGTCATGCCCTGGTGTGGCGCAAGCTCGCCCTGCCCAGCCTGCTGGCCAATGTCGCCGACCCGCTGATCACGCTGGTCGCCTTCGGTTACGGCCTGGGCGCACTGCTGCGCGAGATTGACGGCGTGCCTTACATCACCTTTCTCGCGGGAGGAGCGGTCTGCATGAGCACCATGCTTGCCGCCAGCTTCGAGTCGCTTTACTCCGCCTTTTCACGCATGCATGTTCAGCGCACCTGGGATTCGCTGTTGCATGCGCCTCTGAACCTGGATGATGTTCTTGCGGCGGAGTGGCTCTGGGCTGCGCTCAAGGCCTGCCTCTCGGGTGTTTCCATCGTGCTGGTGGCGATCCTGCTCGATGTGTCCAGGGCTCCGACGCTGATCGCGCTGGCACCGGTGATCCTGCTCACCGGCCTGGCTTTTTCGGCCATCGGACTGTGCTTCAATGCCCTGGCGCAAGGCTACGATTTCTTCTCTTACTACTTCACCCTGGTCCTCACCCCCATGACTTTTCTGTCCGGGGTGTACTTTCCGATTCATCAACTGCCACAGGTGCTCCAACCCCTGTGTGAGCTGCTGCCGCTGACTGCGGCTGTGCAACTCGCGAGGCCGCTCGTGCTGGGTCACTGGCCCGACGCAATCCTCGGGCCGGTCTGCATCCTGGGGGCCTATGCTCTGGGTGGCTACTGGATTGCCACGCTGCTCACCCGCCGGCGCTTCACGGCCTGAACGGCGGGAGTCGCTTCGCGACCGCCTTCATCGGCTTTAATTTAGCCTCGACCTTCTTGAGCCTCGACCTTCTTGAGCCTCACCCTTCCTTGATCCAACGGGCTGCGTCGAGCGCAAAGTAGGTCAGCACCCCGTCCGCGCCTGCGCGCTTCATGGCAAGTAAAGCTTCGAGCGCCACCATGCGCTCATCGAGCCAGCCGTTGGCGCCAGCCGCCTTGATCATGGCGTATTCGCCGCTCACCTGGTACACAAAGGTCGGCACCCTGAAGGTGTCCTTGACCCTGCGCACGATATCCAGATAGGGCAAGCCTGGTTTGACCATGACCATGTCAGCGCCTTCCTGCAGGTCGAGCGCCACTTCCTTGAGGGCCTCGTCACTGTTGGCGGGATCCATCTGATAGGTTTTCTTGTCGCTCTTGCCCAGATTCTTGGCCGAGCCCACCGCATCCCGGAAGGGACCATAGAAGCCCGATGCGTATTTGGCGGAATAGGCCATGATCCGGGTGTGAATGTGGCCTGCATCCTCAAGTGCGTTGCGGATCGCGCCTACCCTGCCGTCCATCATGTCGGAGGGGGCCACGATATCGACGCCAGCCTGGGCCTGCACCAGCGCCTGATCACGCAAGATCGCGCTGGTCACATCATTGATCACATAGCCCTGATCGTCGATCACCCCGTCCTGACCATGGCTGGTGTAGGGATCCAGTGCGACATCGGTCAGCACCCCCAGCTCTGGAAAGCGCTGCTTGACCGCCTGCACCACCCGGGGCACCAGCCCGTCGGGACGGGTTGCCTCGCGACCGTCGGGGGTCTTGAGCGCCGGGTCGATCACCGGAAAGATGGCAAGGACAGGAATACCGAGCCTGACACATTGTTCAGCCGTGCGCAGCAAGGCATCCACACCCTGTCTTTCAACACCTGGCATCGACGCCACGGCCTGGTTCGGCTGGTTTTCGTCATGGACAAAAACAGGGTAGATCAGATCGTCAACAGTCAGGTTGTTCTCTCTGACAAGGCGGCGAGTAAAGGCATCACGTCGCAGGCGTCGGGGCCTCTGGGCCGGAAATCCTTGCTGAATCTGGGGGAAGTGGGTCATGACGGGCAGGCAGAAAAAAGGTTTGGATGGATTTCCGAGAACCGGACTCAAATAATGCTTGTGCTTTTTGTCCGGGTGTTTATCATGGACAATAGATGGTCAACCGACTGTCTCCCGCTTCTCCTCCCTGAGCGGGTGCCTGCGAGATTTCGAAGGCGTTCCGCCCCGGCGCAGTGCGCGTCCGGGGCCTTTTTTTGTTTGTCTTGTAGCGCTGACTCGCCGATTTGTCCAGGCAAAGTCTCAGAAACCGGACTGGACAAGCTTAACTTTGTCCATGGATCGGGTTCAGGTCTGAGCCGGGCGGCACCAGCCTTCGACCTTTGCAACGAGTTCGTCACGACCGTTGCGGTTCAGCGCCGAGAACAGCATCACCTCATCCCCCGCGTCGGGTCGAAGACGCGCCAGTTCTGCGCGCACCGATCGGGCCGCGTTCGTTCCCTGTTGCCTCGAAAGCTTGTCGCTTTTGGTCAGTACCGCCACCAGGGGCACATGGGCGGGAACCCAGGCAATCAACGTCCGGTCGAGTTCGGTGAGTTGGCGACGGATGTCGGCCAGCAGTACGACGCCGAACAGTTGCGGCCTTCGGTGCAGGTATTGGCCCGCCAGCTGGTCCCACTGCCGCTTGGTCTCCAGCGGTGCTGCGGCATAGCCATAGCCCGGGGTGTCCACCAGACGCGCGATGGCCTGGTCCTGCGGACCGACCACAAAGAGATTGAGCGCCTGGGTTCGTCCGGGAGTCCGGCTCGCGAAGGCCAGACGCTTGCGGTTGCACAGGACGTTGATGGCCGAACTCTTGCCGGCATTGGATCGGCCCACAAAGGCCACCTCGGGCATGGGATCGCCGGGCAGCTGGTTGAGGGCGGCCACCGTGGTTTCGAAGCGGGCGGTGGTGAGCAGTGACATCAGCAGCCTATTGTACAATCCGGCGTTTGCTGCGGTTCGTTACCACTCGGGTGTTTCCATGTTGAACAGGCTGAAGGCCAGCACTTTCTTTCGTTCGATGACCTGCGCTGCGATCTTCGTGGTCGCCAGCTCGTCCGCTTTGGCTCAAGGGGCTCAAGGGGCTCAGGGGGCTCAGTCAGCCAAGGGCGCGCCTGCCAAGGCAGATCCTGCCAAGGGTCAGCAACTGGCGCAGACCTGCGCGGCCTGTCATGGCGCCGACGGCAACTCGACCGCACCGGCGAACCCGAAGCTCGCGGCCCAGCACGCCGACTATCTCTACAAGCAGCTTGTCAACTTCGTGCCCAAGCAGGGCGCCAAGGAAGCCGAGCGTGCCAACGCCATCATGGCCGGGTTCGCCGCGACCTTGTCCGATGACGACCGCCGCCATATCGCGGCCTGGTTCGCCAGTCAGCCGCTCAAGCCATCTGCAGCGCGCAACAAGGAACTCGTCGAGCTGGGCCAGAAGATCTACCGCTCGGGTATTCCCGAGAAGCAGATCCCGTCCTGCGCGGGGTGTCACGGCCCGGCCGGAGCGGGCATTCCCGCTCAGTATCCGCGTCTGCAGGGTCAATGGGCCGAATACACCGAGTCGCAGCTGACCCAGTTCCGCGGGGGGCAGCGCAAGAACAGCGCCCAGATGACGGCCATTGCTGCCCGCATGTCTGATCTGGAAATCAAGGCGGTCTCCGACTACGTCGCTGGCCTGCGCTAAGGCCATGAGGCGGTCCGCATGATCATCCGCGTGCCGCAGGGTTGCGATCCGCAGCCTTCCGAGATCACTCCAAGGGCCACCTGGCAGGCTCGTCGCGAGCTGCTTGCTGCCGCCGGTCTGGCAGGCCTGATGGCCACTCCGGCCACCGGCGCAATTGGTTCCGCCCATGCGCAGGCCCGCCCTGCATCGGGGGCGGCGGCGCCGGCCCGCTTGGCCACGGTACCCGGGCCTGCCGAATTCGGCACCACCGAAAAGCCCACGTCTTACCGCGACGTCACGACCTACAACAACTTCTACG
>JBMSOD010000024.1:0-21656 GCA_049422085.1 Burkholderiaceae bacterium | reverse complement strand
CTGTCGGACATCCTGAGCCACTTGGGCCATGTGGCCGAAGGCGTGGCCTGCTGCGCCGCGGTGCGCGAGCGCGCGAGCGCGCTCGGGGTGGAGATGCCGGTCACGGATGCCGTTGCACAGGTGCTGTTCGAAGGTCTAGCGCCGCGCGAGGCGGTGATCCGGCTGCTGGCGCGTGAGCCGAGAAACGAGGACCTTCAATGACCCAGGGCGATGCATCATCAGTCACCGGCTCCGCAACACGGCCGGCGCCACGGGTGGTCTGCGTCTTCTGCGGCGCACGCAAGGGCCGGGATCCGCAGTGGGAGGCGCTTGCAAGGGCGCTCGGACAGGGCCTTGCCCTAAGGGGATACACCCTGCTTTACGGCGGCGGCCATGTCGGGCTCATGGGCGCGCTGGCAGATGGCGCCCTGGACGCAGGCGGACAGGTGATCGGGGTCATTCCGTCCTCCTTGATGCGTCGTGAGGTAGGTCATACGGGATTGACCGAACTCGAGGTGGTCGACGATATGCATCTGCGCAAGAAGCGGATGATCTTGCGATCCGATGCATTCATCACCCTGCCCGGAGGACTGGGCACGCTTGATGAACTCTTTGAAGTGCTCACGCTGGGCCAGTTGGGCGAACATGATCGCCCGATGCTGCTTCTTGACCCCACCGACTACTACGCAGGCCTGTTGCAGTTTCTGGGGCGCGTGGTTGACCAGGGCCTTGCATCGGCGCCCGATGTGAGCGCATTGCAGGTCTGCCGGTCGGTCGACGCGGCCCTTGACGCCCTGGACGATAGAATTCCTTTCTCGATCAAAACAACCCTGGAGACTCCTCATGAGCGCAAGTCCGAGCGTACTGCCGGCTGATCGCCATCAACCCTGCCGAAATGCCGACGAGGCGATCATCACGCGCCGGTCGATCCGCGCGTTTCTTGACAAGCCCGTGTCCCGGGAGATGGTGCAGGAGATCCTTGAGGTGGCAGCCAGGGCGCCGTCCGGCACCAATACCCAGCCCTGGAAGGTGCATGTGGTGGGTGGTGAATTGCGCAAGGAACTCAGCCGCCGGATCCTTGAGGTGTTTGATAACCCCGAGCAGGCCAAGACCCACAGCCGTGAATATCAGTACTACCCCAAGGAGTGGACTTCCCCGTATATCGATCGGCGCCGCAAAGTGGGCTGGGACATGTACGGCCTGCTGGGGATCGGCAAGGGAGATTTCCAGAAGACGCATGACCAGCATGGTCGAAACTATGCGTTCTTTGATGCGCCCGTGGGCCTGATGTTCACCATTGACCGCATCATGGAGCAGGGCAGCTGGCTCGACTACGGGATGTTCATCCAGAGCGTGATGATCGCCGCCCGGGCGCGAGGCCTCGATACCTGTCCGCAGGCAGCATTCCTGGACTTCCACACGATCATTGCCCAAACCCTGAACATCCCGTCCAACGAGATGCTGGTCTGCGGCATGTCACTCGGCTGGGCCGACCCGCAGGCCACGATCAACGGATTGCATACCGACCGCGAGCCGGTGTCGGGCTTCGCGACCTTTCAGGGGTTCTGAGCTTCAGGTCCGCGGTCAGGGTGCCGCGCCTTCAAAACCGAGCTGCCGCCAGGCCTCGAAGACCGCGACCGCAACCGCGTTGGAGAGGTTGAGACTTCGGTTATCGGGGCGCATGGGAAGCCGCAGCACCTTTCCGGGGTCGAACGTCGCGCGGACCGACTCCGGCAGCCCCGCGCTCTCGGAGCCGAAGACCAGCCAGTCGCCTGACTGAAATCGGACCTCATGCAAGCGGCGGGTGCCTCGGGTGCTCAGGGCGAACATCCGGGGATGGGGCGTCAGGGATGTCGCATGCACCATGAGATCCGGGAAGGTGTCGTGCACCCGAACGCTGGCCCACTCGTGGTAATCGAGCCCGGCCCGGCGCAGACGGGCGTCTTCGAGTTCGAATCCGAGCGGCCTGACCAGATGCAGCTGGGCACCGGTGTTGGCGCATAGACGAATCACATTGCCGGTGTTGGGCGGAATCTCAGGGTGAACCAGCACGACGTTGAGCATGACCGAGTGTAACGGGAGGCTTTGGCGCAAGGACCGCCGATCCTGTGGCGGGTGATGCAGGCCCTGCACGGGCAGCGACCAGAACCGTGATCTGCGCTGCGCCTGCTTTGCGCAACACACGTGCAGCGCTCAGGACGGTGCTGCCGGTGGTCATGACATCGTCGACCAGACCGATGCGCGACCCCGCCGGCAGGGCGGGGCATGAAAATGCGTCGTCGAGATTGTGCAGTCTGGCGGCCCGATCCAGCCCTGACTGCGCCGGGTTGTTGCGCACGCGCCGCAGGCGATCGGACATTACGGGGATCGGTGCGGGCATCAGACGGGCACAGGCTCGCGCCATCAGGAGCGCCTGATTGAATCCGCGATCGGCCAGGCGTTCGGCAGAAAGGGGGACCGGGACTAGAAAATCGAGCACAGGCCGGTCTTCACTGCCTCGCCATGCAGCAGCGATCAGTTCGCCAAGCGTGCGGGCAAAGGCAGGCTGCCTCGCGAACTTGACCGTGGTGATCAGTCGATCCAGAGCGGGCGCGTAATCGGCTGCGGCGATGGTGCGGTCGATCAGCCCGCCGAAACGCGAACCGCAGGCGCATGTCGCGATCGAACCGGGCAGGGCGCAACGGGTACAGCGCGGTCTGCGTGAGCCTTCGAGATCCTGAAGACAGGCACTGCACAGCCCCACCTGGGCACCCGGACTCAGCACGAGCCCGCATAAGGCACAGGATCGGGGCAGTAGCCGATCGAGCCACGAAGACCACCAGGACATCATGTGCACCACCAGAACCCGGACATTCACCGCACGAAAGGAAGGGGTCCAGCGTAGTGCCGACAATGGGCTCCGTATACTGATCCGACCATGAAGCAGCCGTTCGAACTAGGCCGTTCGGCAGGGGATGACGCCCGCGATCGCAGGGCCGTTCGCCTGCAGTTCGACCGCAGGATCCTCACCCCCGACCCGGCCGCCTTCCTGCTCAGGGAAGTGGCGGCCCGCATGTTCGAGCGGCTGGAACTGATCCGGACCACGCCGCAACAGATTCTCGATGTGGGTTGCGGCTTTGGCGACGACGCAAGAACTCTGGCTGGGCGTTATCCGCAAGCGTCCGTCCTGGCCACCGACCTGTCGCCCAGGCGACTGGAACGGGCCCGCAGCATGGCGGGGGGCGCCGCTGCGCAAGACTGGTGGACTGCCTTGCGAACCCGCCTGAACGGACGGCCATCGTCGCCAGCCGAGCCCTTCTGGGTCGGTGCAGACGCCCATGCCCTGCCCCTGGTCAGCCACCAGTTCGATCTCCTGTGGTCCAACCTGGCGCTCCATTGGCTGGATGATGTCCCTGCGGCCATCGGCGAGTGGTACAGGGTGATCCGGCCCGGTGGGCTGGTGATGTTCAGTGCGCTGGGGGTGGACACTCTGAGGGAGTTGCAGCCGCAGGGGCTGCGTTTGCCTCGCCTGCCCGACATGCATGACCTGGGTGACGCCCTGCTGAAGGCCGGGTTTTCGGATCCGGTGATGGACACCGAACGGCTCCAGTTGAGCTGGCAGGATCCGCAACGCATGCTTGAAGACCTGCGTGCCCTTGGCGGCGATGTGCGACCACAACGCCCCGCCGGCCTGTTCACGCCTGCAGCACGCAAGGCGCTGCTTGGGCGCCTATCCACGATGTGCGGTCAGGCGCCTCGTTCGGTCACCATCGAACTCGTGCAGGGGCATGCCTGGTGCCCCGCCGTGAAGCGCCTGCCCGAGGGTTGGGCCCCCTTGACACTCAAGCCCCGGGTCACGAGGTCGTGATGGGCGAAGGGCTCGGCTTGCTGGTGTCAGGCACGCCCGCCTATAATGCTGCGCTGCATTGAAAGCGCGTGTTCATCTTCATGCGACGGTCCTGGATTCAATTGTCGACAGAGGATGGCCATGAGTGGCTGCTGCGTCCGAATTGCGCCATGCGCCCCGGACAACTGGCCGCTGTTTTCGGTGCGGTGGCCATGATGTCGCTTCTGGTTGCAGGGGCGTTCGCATGGTCGGGTGCATGGATGGTGCTGCCATTCGCGTGCCTGGAGGTGTTGGCGCTTGGTATCGCGTTTGCGATCCATGCCCGGCATCAGATGGACTACGAGCGCATCGTGCTCGGGCCTCGGGGCCTGGAGGTCGAGACGAGCGTAGGGGCAAGGCTGGACAGGCAACAATTCAGTCCTGCCTGGTTGCGGGTGCACTATGCAGGACGCCGGCGTGAGCTCATCGAGCTTGCGGCGGCAGGAAAAACGATCGAAGTCGGTCGCTTCATTCCGGAAGCTCAGCGTCCGGATTTTGCTGCCGAACTGAGGACACACATTCAGGGAATGCGATGGTGATGGTTCCAAACGCAAGCGTCCAAGGCCGAGTCGGCCAGGCTGCCCTCCGGGCTCTGGCACAAATCGGCAACCCGGTCAGTCGCATGACGTCCTGGGGTCGGCAAGGACTGGCCCTCGCGGCCCTCTCGATGACAACACCTGCATGGGCCGTCAAGGACATGGTGGGTGGACCTGGGGTCAATCAGGTCAATCTCACGCAGGGGGTCACCCGGATCGCCGCAGACCAGCACTGGATCCACAACTTTCTGCTGTGGGTCTGTCTGGCCATCTTCGTGGCTGTTTTCGGCGTGATGTTCTATTCCATCTGGGCGCATCGCAAGTCGCGGGGCGCCAAATCCGCCGACTTCCATGAGAGCACGGCGGTCGAAATCGCCTGGACGGTGGTGCCTTTCCTGATCGTGGTGGGCCTGGCGATTCCTGCCACCCGCATGGTCATCGAACAGAAGGACACCTCGCAGGCCGATCTCACCATCAAGGCGGTCGGATATCAGTGGAAATGGGGCTACGAGTACCTGAAGGGTGAAGGCGAGGGCATCAGTTTCCTGTCGACCCTGTCGACGCCGGAAGAGCAGACGGCCCGGGGCTCCAAGGCCGAGAAGAGTGAAACCTACCTGATGGAAGTTGACAACCCGCTGGTGGTGCCGGTGGGCCAGAAGGTCCGCATGGTGGTCACGGCCAACGATGTCATCCACGCCTGGATGGTGCCGGCCTTCGGCGTGAAGCAGGATGCGATTCCGGGCTTCGTGCGTGATACCTGGTTCCGTGCCGAGAAGGTGGGTACCTACCGGGGGCAGTGTGCCGAGCTCTGCGGCAAGAACCATGCGTACATGCCCATCGTGGTCGAGGTCAAGAGCCAGGAGGACTACCGCAAGTGGGCGGCAGCACAGAAGGCCGAGATGATGGCCAAGGCCGATGATCCGACCAAGGAATGGGTTCTGGCCGATCTTTCAGACCGGGGCGCCAAGGTGTATGCCTCGAATTGTGCAAGCTGCCATCAACCCACGGGCAAGGGCGTGCCGGGTGCCTTCCCTGCGCTTGAGGGCTCCAAGCTGGTCCTGGGCAAGCAGGAGGACCAGATCGCGCTGCTCCTCAATGGCAAGGCCGGGACGGCCATGGCATCGTTCAAGCATCTTTCCGATGTCGAGCTTGCTGCGGTCGTGACCTACACACGCAATGCCTGGGGCAACAAGCCCGAAGACAACATCGTGCAGCCCCGTGATTTCACGGCCGGTCGCAAGTAATCAGAGATCAGAGAGCAGGAGCGATTGATGAGCGCAGTAATCGACCACGCCACCGGTCACGACGACCACGCGCACGACCATCCGCACGGCTGGCGCCGCTGGCTGTTTGCCACCAACCACAAGGACATCGGCACGCTGTACCTCTGGTTCAGCTTCATCATGCTGCTCTCCGGTGGCGTCATGGCGCTGACCATCCGGGCCGAACTCTTCCAGCCCGGGCTGCAATATGTGAATCCAGAGTTCTTCAACCAGCTCACCACCATGCACGGTCTGGTCATGGTGTTCGGCGCGATCATGCCGGCCTTTGTGGGCTTCGCGAACTGGCAGATTCCGCTCATGATCGGTGCGTCCGACATGGCCTTTGCGCGCATGAACAACTTCAGCTTCTGGCTGATGCCGCCGGCGGCGCTCCTGCTGATCGGCTCGTTCTTCGTGCCGGGCGGCGCCACCGCTGCAGGCTGGACGCTCTACGCGCCGCTGTCGGTCCAGATGGGCGTGGGCATGGATATGGCGATCTTCGCGGTGCACATTCTGGGTGCTTCGTCGATCATGGGTTCGATCAACATCATCACCACCATCCTGAACATGCGGGCGCCTGGCATGACGCTCATGAAGATGCCGCTGTTCGTCTGGACCTGGCTGATCACGGCGTACCTGCTGATCGCGGTGATGCCCGTGCTGGCGGGTGCGATCACGATGGTGCTGACCGATCGCCACTTCGGCACGTCGTTCTTCAATGCGGCCGGCGGTGGTGACCCGGTGATGTACCAGCACATCTTCTGGTTCTTCGGCCACCCCGAGGTGTACATCATGATCCTGCCGGCTTTCGGGATCGTGAGCGAAATCATCCCCACTTTCGCCCGCAAGCGCCTCTTCGGCTACAGCTCCATGGTCTACGCCACCGCGTCGATCGCGATCCTGTCCTTCATTGTCTGGGCGCACCACATGTTCACGACGGGCATGCCGGTGACCGGACAGCTGTTCTTCATGTATGCCCCCATGCTGATCGCGGTGCCCACCGGTGTGAAGATCTTCAACTGGGTGGCCACCATGTGGCGCGGGTCCATGACCTTTGAAACCCCCATGCTGTTCGCGATCGGCTTCATCTTCGTGTTCACCATGGGTGGCCTCACCGGCATCATCCTGTCGGTCGCACCTCTCGACATCCAGCTCCACGATACCTACTACGTGGTGGCGCATTTCCACTATGTGCTGGTGGCGGGTTCGCTGTTCGCCCTGTTTGCCGGCACCTACTACTGGCTGCCCAAGTGGACTGGCTACATGTACGACGAGAAGCTCGGCAAGTTCCACTTCTGGGCCTCGCTGATCACCTTCAACATCACTTTCTTCCCGATGCACTTCCTGGGTCTGGCCGGCATGCCGCGTCGTTATGCCGACTACCCCATGCAGTTCGCAGACTTCAATGCGGTGGCTTCGGTGGGCGCATTCGGGTTTGGCCTGTCGCAGCTGATCTTCCTGGCGGCCATCCTCAAGTGCATCAAGGGCGGCCAGAAAGCCACCGACCAGGTCTGGGATAACGCACAGGGCCTGGAGTGGACGGTACCTTCGCCCGCACCGTTCCACACCTTTGAGAATCCCCCGACCGTCAAATGATGGCGACGCCCCCGCGGAAACCGTCCAATGCACGCACTGCGCTGGTGCTCCTGAGCATTGCGGCCGTGTTTTTCGCGGGCGTCATCATCAAACGGATCTGGTTCTCCTGAATTCCGTTCGGTTCCCCTGAGTCCGAGTCAGTCAAGAGATCGCATCAAGCATGTCTGCATCCCGTCTCATCAGTAGTGCCAAGGCATCGACCGTGGGAAAACTCACGGTGCTGGTCCTGCTGATGTTTGGATTCGGCTTTGCCATGGTGCCGATTTACCGGGCGATCTGCGAAGTCACCGGGATCAACCTGCTGACCAAGGCAGACCCCTCCGCTCAGCGCTGGGCCAACAACACCCAGATCGATCGGACGCGGCGCATCACGGTCGAATTCGACGCCAATCAGGTCGGCGATTTCCGTTTCATGCCCGAAAAGCGCTCGATTGATGTTCACCCGGGTGAGCTCGTCACGATTCAGTACAAGCTCATCAATACCCAGGCACGCGCCATGGCCGGTCAGGCCATCCCGAGCTACGCCCCGGCCGTATCCGCGCAGTATTTCCACAAGCTGGAGTGTTTCTGCTTCAAGCAGCAGGAACTCGAGGCCAACGAGCAGCGCAGTTTCCCGGTGGTGTTTGTGGTCGACCCCAAGCTGCCCGATAACGTCTCCACCATCACGCTGTCATATGCCTTCTTTGGCGTCGGCGCGGGCGTGCAGCCCCAGGTGCGTGACGCCGGGGCGTCGTCACAAGCCGGTCTGGCAGAAAGGCCGTCCGGATCATGACTGCGCCTCTGCCCTCCACCCCGGGTCGTGCCGGCCTGATGGATACCGTCAAAGCGGTGGCGGCGTCGTTTTTCGGGGTTCGCTCCCGAAAGCGCCATGAACACGACATGGCCCGCCTCGACCCTCGCGTCGTGATCCTGACCGGCCTGGTTCTGGCCGGAATCTTCGTCACGACCCTCATTCTGATCGTCCGAATGGTGGTGCCTGCATGAGCATCGCCGACAACACACTGGTTTCCAGGGAGAACACACCATGAGCGCAGGCACGCATGCCGCACCGTACTACTTTGTACCGGCGCCCTCGCAATGGCCGCTGGTCGGCTCGGTTGCGATGGCCTTTACCGGGTTTGGCGCCGTGGGCACCATCAACCAGACTGCCTGGGGCAAGTGGTCCCTGCTGGTCGGGTTTGCAGTCCTGATCTACATGATGGTGGGCTGGTTCTCGACCGTGGCGCGCGAGTCCGAAGGTGGCCAGTACAACCACAGGGTAGATGCCTCCTTCCGCTGGAGCATGAGCTGGTTCATCTTCTCCGAAGTGATGTTCTTTGCCGCGTTCTTCGGCGCGCTCTACTACGCTCGCACCTTCACCATGCCCTGGCTGGGCGATCTCGATCACAAGCAGTTCCTGTGGCCGAACTTCGGGGCCGCCTGGCCCAACACCGGGCCTGCAGGAACCATCGAGCAGTTCTCAACCATCGGACCCTGGCCGATTCCCACCATCAACACCGCGCTGCTGCTCACCTCGGGGGTCACGCTCACCATCGCGCACCATGCTCTCAAGGACAACCGCCGCGGCGCGCTGATCTTCTGGCTGGCGGCCACCATCCTGCTGGGTGCGATCTTCATGGGCTTCCAGGCCTTCGAGTACATCCACGCCTATCGCGACCTCAATCTCAAGCTCACCTCCGGCATCTTCGGGTCCACCTTCTTCATGCTGACCGGATTCCACGGTTTCCATGTGACCGTGGGTGCCCTGATGCTGGCGGTGGTGCTTTTCCGCATCATCAAGGGCCACTTCACGCCGGAGCACCACTTCGCCTTCGAAGGGGCAGCCTGGTACTGGCACTTCGTGGACGTGGTCTGGCTCGGCCTGTACGTGATCGTCTACTGGCTGTGACTGCTGGCATTGCCTCTGCTTGAGTACGCTCAAACGGCCGCATCTGCGGCCGTTTGAACATGAGACGAACGCTGCGCAGGTTCAATGCGCAGGCTAGAACCGTGCTCAATTCAGCGGGGGCGTCGTGCCCGTCAGACTCCAGTTCATCATCATGTCCTCGGGCGAGGACGACGCGATCCTCACTCAACTCATCGACGCGCTCGCACCCTGGCCGGTGCTCATCCATCAGGATGCATCCCGGCCCAGGGTCAGGCCTCCAGCAATGCGAAGGGGTGTTCGATGGATGAGCCCCTCAGTGGCGACCGGATGGGGCGACTGGGGCTTTGCGCATGCCATTGGGCTGAGCATTGCCGATGCCCTCAGACATGGAAATTTCGACTACCTTCAGTTGCTGAGTCCAAGCTGTCTGCCGATCCGGCCGCTCGCTGAACTGATCGACCATGTCGCGCATGATGCTGCGGATCATCATGCGGATACCTTTGCGCTCGACCGGGATCGGGATACTGCAATGAGCTTCGCCTGGCGTGCCTACGCACCCTCGGGCAGCGAACGCCAGAAGCTGCTCTCCCGTTTGCGCCGATGGTATTTCGGTGACTCTCCGCTGCTGAGCCAGCAGCACTCGATGTCATTGCTGCATCGCGAACAGCCTGCACAGGGTGTCGAGCGATTTCGCGCCGCTGCGGGATTTGCACTGACTCGGCTGATGGCGGTCAGCCAGCCAGCGGCGGTTGACCGACCGGGCACAGTCGGCAGTGTGTGGTTCGGGGCGCGCCGCGAGGTGTGCGAACGCCTGGTGGCGATTGCCGCCTCGAAGAGCGTCCGGCGCCGCTTCAGTCCGCTGACCATGGTCGATGAACTCCTGATCCCGACGCTCCTGAAGCATGCGGGTCGACGGGCCGGCCCTTCGAATCATGCCGTCTCGAATTTTGACGAGAGCGGACACCCGATCCAGATCGATCTGCCCGGCCTCAGGCAGGCCGAATCCAGCGGGAGATTTTTTGCGCGAAAATTCAGCCCCGATCCCCGGTGTGCCTGCCGGCAACTTGCACTGGAATGGGCTGGGGTCAACAGCCAAGGGGCTGGGGTCAACAGCCAGGGCTCAGAATCCGGTCGGTGGGCTCAGATTGGCCCGGAGCCTATCGGGGCCCCACCGGAATACCCCGGCTCTCGATCCAGCCCATCTGATGGGCGAACAGGATGAACAGAAACAGCAGCACCGACAGTCCGACCCGCACGCCAAGAGCCCGCGCCGTGTTCCGGGTTTTACCCTTGTCACGCATCATGAAGAACAGGGCGGAACCCAGACTCGCGATGATGCAAAGAAATGCCACACCAATGATGATCTTCATCCAGCCAAGTATCGCATGCGACCGAAAGCGCTGATCCCGGCGCTTGCCGCAGTGGTCGTGATTCTGCTCACCGCTGCACTCGGCCGCTGGCAATTGCAGCGGGCAGACGAGAAAGCGCGTGCGGCAAGTCAGCGCGAAGCCGCCCTCGCTCAGGCGCCCGTCCTGCTGACGCCCGGCCTGCGCCCGGAAGGTCTTGAAGGCGCCTTGCTCGATGTTCGAGGCACCTGGGTCGCCGATAAGACCATCTTCCTTGATAACAGAACAAGAAAAGGCATCGCCGGATTTCATGTCGTCACGCCGCTAAGACTCGAGGCGCTCGAGGGCCGCGATGTCATGCATGTCCTGGTGCTGCGCGGATGGGTGGCCCGTGATGTCATCGACCGGACCCGACTGCCCTCGATCACAACGCCTGAAGTCCCGGTTCGACTGGAAGGGCTGGGACTGCAAACCCTGGCTCAGCCCATGCGCCTGGCCCGGGGCAGCGATGTTGATCCCGATACACCGCGGATCTGGCAGCATCTGGATCCGGATCACTACGCAAAGTGGTCCGGACTGGCATTGCATCCGCTCATGGTGCGACAGCTGAGTGACACCAACGACGCGCTCATGCGCGACTGGACCCTGCCAGGCAGCGGCGAAGACAAGCATCGCGCTTATGCTTTCCAGTGGTTTGCAATGAGTGCGGTCACGGCGCTCCTTTGGGTCGGCCTGACCTGGCGAAGGCGCGTGAAGGCACACTCCTGAAGCGCGTGCGGCGTGCAAATGAGTCAAAGAGGATCACCATGAAGGCACTGACCACCCCGATCGAAGGACTCGTCGTTCTTGAGCCTCGGGTTTTCGGCGACGAGCGCGGATTCTTCATGGAATCCTGGAATCACCAGACCTTTGCCTCGCTGATCGGCAAGACACCCGATTTCGTGCAGGACAACCATTCCCGCAGCAGCAAAGGCGTCCTGCGAGGCCTGCACTATCAGATCGAACAGGCCCAGGGCAAGCTGGTTCGCGTGGTCAGAGGCGCGGTATTCGATGTCGCAGTGGATCTGCGTCGCAGCTCGCCGACCTTTGGCCAGTGGCATGGCGTCGAACTGACCGAGACGAACCATCGCCAGTTCTGGGTTCCTGCCGGATTCGCGCATGGTTTTCTTGTCTTGAGCGAGACCGCCGACTTCCTCTACAAGACCACCGACTACTACGCTCCCGCTCAGGAGCGTTGCATCGCCTGGAATGACCCTGCCATCGGGATCGACTGGCCCCTGCAGGGACTGCAGCCCCGGCTATCGGCCAAGGATCAGGAGGGGGTTGCTCTGCGCGATGCCCAGGTCTTTGACTTCTGAGCAAGCTGGCTCGCGCAGAGGCGATGCAGATGCAGCCACGCCCCATCGCGAGAGCCTGATCATCGGCCTCTGACGCGCAGCCAAGGCAGTCGCTCACGCACTGACGAAGGCCTGGCCGGATGCGTGAGCACCCGCCCCGGCCCATGATGATTCATCCCAGAGCGCAAGGATGAATCATGGTGGTGAGCAGGTTGTTGGCGGTTGCGAGGGCCCGTTGGGCCCTGCTGATGCTGTGCACGGTCGCGAGCCTGTCCGCCGCCCTCGTGGCAAGCCTCTGGATGTCGCCCAAGTACAGGGCCAGCAGTCTGCTGGTGGTGGAGCTCAAAGGAACGGATCCGGTCCTTGGTGGTGCTGTGGCCATGCCGCAGACCCTGCAGGGCTATCTGGTGACTCAGACCGAAGTGATGCGCAGCGACAGGGTCATGCAGCGTGTGATCGATGCGCTCGACCTGAGCACAAACGAAGCAATTCTGAAGTCGGCACGGGCCGATGCACCGCAGGAACCCGATGACCGGAGCCGCATCCTGCGGCATCTCGAAAAGCGGGTGCAGGTCGATGCCTCGCGCGAGGGCAGCACGCTTTCAGTGACGTATGAAGGCCCGCAGGCTGAACTCAGCGCGCAGGTGGCCAACGCATTCGCATCGGCCTATCTTGATACTGCCCGCGAACTGCGCACCGGACCTGCCGGCGACTTCAGCGACTGGTTCGAAGTACAGACGCGCGACTACCGTGAACGGCTCGAGTCAGCACAGCGTCGTCTCAGTGCGGCGCAGCGTGCAAGCGGCATTCTTGCGGATGACGAGCGTCTTGATGTCGAGACCCTGCGTCTGACCGAAATCTCGAGCCAATGGCAGGCCAGTCAGACAGCGCTGGCCGAGAGTCGCGCTCGTGTGGATGCGTCCCGTTCGGGGGCGAGCATGCCCGAGGTGGTGTCGCATCCGCTGCTGCAGACCCTGAGTGCCGACCTGGGCCGGGTGGAGGCCCGTCTACAGCAGATCGGATCGAGGCTGGGACCGGCTCATCCCGAGGTCATGGCCGAGCAGGCACAGGCCGAGCAGTTGCGCGCCCGCTTAGGCGCAGAGACCGCCCGGGTGAGTGCGAGCCTTCAGGCGAGTCATCAGGTCAATCTGGCCCGTGAGGCAAAGCTCAGAGAAGCGCTTGAAACCCAGCGCGGGCGGGTAGCGGGTCTGAAGGGTGCTCGCGATCAGCTCCATGTTCTGGAGCGCGAGGTCCAGAGTGCGCAGCGCGCACTGGAAATGGTGAGTCAGCGCCTGACGGAAACCCGACTTGAAAGTCAGGCGCGTCACTCCAATGCCAGCGTGATTACCCCGGCAGTGGCACCCGCCCGACCCTCTCGCCCGCAACCCGTGCTGAATGCCGTGCTCGGCCTGGTCGCAGGGCTGGCGATCGGCCTGATGGCTGCACTGACGCTCGAGTCGAGTCAACGTCCGGTCCGCGATGCCGAGGACGCTCGACTGGCGAGTGGTCTGAGGGTGCTCGCACGCCTGCCTGAACTTGGCACCCAGTCTTCTCAGCGTCTGATTGGTCCCTGAGCAGGCAGCGGGCCGCGGTCATCGGCCAGGACAGAGTCCCCTTCGATCAACCCAGGAGCGGCTTCCCAATCGAAGCGCTCGCAGGAGTCGTGCATGTCGTCCTCCCCAGCGCTGTCCTTTCCCAGCCGCATTGCGGCGCCCACACTGAGCTCACCTCGTCTGTCTGCCTCGCTGCAGCGCGCAGTCGCATCGCGCTCGGGCTATGTCGAAAGCGTGAGATCACTGGCCATGCAACTGCGCGTGCGCTGGTTTGACGGGACACCCGGTCGGGCTGCACTCGCGATCAGCAGCGCCGATCCCGGCGACGGCCGCAGTCTGCTCACTGCAGCGCTGGCGGTTGAATTCGCTCGCAGCGGACGACAGACCCTGCTTGTTGACGCCGATCTGCGCATGCCGGCACAGCAACTTCTGTTCAACCTGCCCAACCGCCGCGGTCTGGGTCATGTGCTTGCCGGACTGGATGCTCAACCCGAATGCCTTGCGGTGCCATCCGTCCCAGGACTGAAGGTGCTGACCGCAGGACATGAATCGCCTGAGCCTGAGGACTGCTTCGGCGGGCCGCGCCTGATGCGCCTGATGGATGAGCTCGCGCTGGTTCACGATGTGATTCTGGTTGATACGCCTCCAGCCCAGCTTGCTCCCGAGGTACCGTTGATCGCCCAGGCCACCCGGGGTGCCTTGTTGCTCGCACGCCGAGGGCGAACCCGCAGCAGTGACCTTGAGGGACTGGCGCGCCTGCTGTCGCAGGCGGGTGTTGAGTTGCTTGGCTCCACGCTGAATGACGCCCGCTGAGGACATCCGCCGCCTGCCTGCATGGCGCGGGCTGCGTGCAGGGGGACAGGAGGGCTGGGCACTTCGGGCCGGGTTCGTCTTCACCGCCTTCGTGATCGCGATGGTTCTGGCCAGCGGCGACCTGATCCTCATCGGTCTGGTCCTCGGAGGCGTTGCAGGCCTGCTGCTGATGGATCGGCCGGTGGTGACCCTGGGCATCGTGTTGATCGGTGTCCTCGCGGTGGCGGGCCCGCTGGTCATGCACTGGCCGCAGACGGCGCGCCTGCCATGGATGCTGGCCCTGCTCGGTGTGCTGCTGATGGTGAGCGCGGTGCTGCATGGCACATTGGCGCGACATGTGACCGAGGTTCGTGCGCCCTGGCCGGGGTTTGCAGTGGCTGCGACGGCAAGCCTTGCCTTTGCCGTGCTGGGGGCCGCGATCGGCGAGGGATCGATGGCGCAGGGTGTGGCGGGGCTGAAACGCCAGTACGCCTATGGGGGCGTGTTCCTCGCATGGCTGATCCTTCCCTTGCAGTGGCGCCATGTCCGCCTGCTCTTCTGGGCACTTCTTGCCATCGCCCTGCTGCAATTGCCACTGGCGATCTATCAGCGCTGGGTGCTGATGCCCAGGCGCCTGAACCTGCCCGACGGTGTCGTTCCGGTCGATATCGTGGCCGGCAGCTTCGAGGGCAGCCTGACCGGCGGCGCAAACAACAATGTGATGGCCTTCTTCCTGGTGCTGATGCTGGCGGCCCTGACAGCGCTGCGTCGAGAGGGATTGATCCGCCCGCTGTACTTCTGGCCCCTGACCGCCTGGCTGAGCGTTCCTCTACTGCTCGGCGAGACCAAGATGGTGGTGCTCTTCCTGCCTTTGGCCATGGCGATCGTGCATGCCGATCTGATCCGGGCGCGGCCCGGGCGCTTCATGCTGGGCGCCGCAGCGATGCTCCTTGCCTGCGCGGCCCTGCTTTACAACTATGTGGCGCTGCAGGTCGGCGAAGATCGAAGTGGCATGAGCCTGCAGGCGAGACTGGAGCAGAACCTCGAGTACAACCTCGGCGATCGCGGGTACTACGGAGGGGCGAGCCTGAACCGCAGCAATGTCGTTGGCTTCTGGTGGAGCCGGCACGGGCTCCAGGATCTCTCCGGAACCCTGTTCGGACATGGGATCGGCTCGGCACATGGCTCGAGGGGCACCGAGCGCCTCGGCCATATGGACCGTCGGTACCCGGGCTATGCGATCGGGCTGACGGCGGTCGCGGTGCATCTGTGGGAGCAGGGGCTGATCGGTGTGGCCCTGGTGCTCGGCAGCATCATGGGTGCATGGCGTGTCGCGACCCGTCTGACCCGAAGGGCCGCCGCCGGGCTTGACCGGGCATTGACGCGCACGCTGGCAGCGGGCGCTGCCCTTCTGATTCCCATCTGGCTGGCGCTGGAGGCCTGGGTGCTGGCCCCGAGCCTGCAGGTGCTGATCGCGCTCATCCTGGGCCTGACCGCCTGGCGCGCACGTCTGTCGGACACTGCGCTGACCGGTCTCACCCGGGCGCCGGGTTGAGAGGGCAGGGGCGATGCGCATCCTGCTGTCGACGGCCGAGCCACATCCGACCTATCGGCCTGATGTGCAGGTGCTGTTCGGTCAGGCCCTGCCAGCGCATGGTGTCCAGGTGGATCTGCTGGCCGTGACCCACGAGCGCGAGACTGCGACCTGGAATGGCGGTGTGCTTCATGCGCATCGACCTCGACGCGCCGGCCCGCTTGCCCTGCTCGGCAGCGACATGCGCTTGCAGCTGAGCCTGCTGGGCGACGCCCTGAAAGGCATTGATCTACTGGTGGTCAGGGACAAGCCTGTCCTCGGACTGATCGGATGGGCTGCAGCACGACGGGCCGGAATTCCCTTTGCCTACTGGATGTCCTATCCGCTGCCTGCACACCATCGCTGGCTAGCCCGACGTGCCGATCTGACGCTGGCAAGACGATCCTGGATGGCGGTGCGCGGGGCGCTCGGGCAGAACGGTCTGGACCATGTTCTGGTGCCACAGGGAGACTGGCTGTTCGTGCAGTCGCAAGCCATGCGTGAAAGTCTCCGGCGCAACGGGCTCCATCACGACCGGGTCAGCGTGGTGCCCATGGGCGTGGATGTCTCATCCATTCCCGCGCCTGCCCAGGACTGGCCGCCTTCCTTGCAGGGCAGACTGGTAGGCGTGTATCTCGGCACACTCGATCGTGCCCGAGGTCTGGAGGTGCTGATTGATGCCACCTTGCGTGTGGTTCGACAGGTGCCAGGCTTCCGGTTGCTGGTGATCGGCGAAGCCGACGAGCCTGCCGATGTGGGCGCCCTTCAGGAGTTTGCCCGGCGACGGGGCGCCATGCCCTGGGTCCACTTTGCAGGTCGACTGCCCCGCATGCGCGCCCTGTCCTGGGTCCGGCGCTGTGCGCTCGCCCTGTCGCCGGTGCCCCGCACGCCTCTGACCGAGGTGGGGTCACCCACCAAGGCGGTCGAGGCACTGGCCTGCGGCATTCCAGTGGTCTGCAATGACCAGCCGGATCAGGCTGCAGTTGTGAGAAGCAGTGCAGGAGGTCATGTTGTTGATCTCAGTGCGGCGGGCTTTGCGCACGGCATCCTGCGCACCCTGAGGGAAATCGAGGCTGGCCGCTGGACCGAACGCAGCCGGATGGCCCGCGAGTGGGTCAGACGCCATCGGGACTACGACGCCCTGGGTGCCCGCGTTGCGATGGACCTGCGGACCTGCCTGGACGTTCATGGCCGCAGCCACCGACATGAGCGCACAACACGGTGAATGCAGACTGGCGCGGGACCAACGCGATGATCCGCAGGGGGTTTGTTCATTACGCGCTTGGCAAACTGCTGAGCGCGCCGCTATCCCTGCTCACCCTGGTGCTGCTCGCCCGCATGCTTCCTGCAGGCGACTATGCGGCCTGGCTGACCTGCGTGGCCGTCCTGGAGATCAGCATCGTGGTGGGGGGGCTGGGCCTGGAGTGGCTGATGCAGACCACCTCGGTCGCCGTGCAGGCGCAGGGCAATGCGCGCCAGCTGGCACGTGCGCGCACTCTGTTCACCCTGCTTCCGATCGTGACACAGGGATTCACCGGTCTGGTCGTGTTCGCGCTCGCCGAGCCGCTGTCTGGCTGGCTTGGCGGGGTTGCCCAACCCGGGCATCTGGCTCAGGCCGGACTACTGATCACGCTGGAAGGACCGGTCAGGCTGCTGCGCGACAGCTTCATGCCCATCCTGATGATGCAGGCCCAGGCGCAGCTGTGCACGGTGACCCGGGTGCTCGGGCTGCTGCTTCCGGTGCTGACACTGATGCTGACCGGAAGCGCGGTCGATGCGTCCCGGATCCTGTGGGTTGAGGTGGCCTCAAGTGCGCTCACCCTGATGCTGGTGATCGCGATCCTGGGGGCACGCATCCGAGGCGATCGGCCGCGAGGGCCCATGACCGGATCGCTTCGCCCCTGGCTGGGTAGGTCTTCCCTTCGATTTGCCCTGCATGCCTGGTTCAGCATTCTCATGATGATGACCCTGGGCACCGATCTGATGATCGCCCTGGTGGCCCGCCATCTGGGGCCCGAGACGACCGCTGCATTCGGCTTTGCCGTGCGCTGGCTGGAGGTGATCCGCCGCCATCTTCCAGTGGATCTGTTCTGGGGTGCTGTGCGCCCTGCGGTGATTGCACGCCATCAGGCCGCGGGCAGGGATCCGCAGGTGCTCTTGCGGGATGCCTGGCGCATGGTGGGCGCCAATCTGCTGGCGGTGCTGCTTGCCCTGGTGTGCGCGCTGACGGTCGGCGATGAGTTGCTCAATCGGGTCGCTTCCTTCCGGGTGCCGGTGATCCCGGGATTGCTCGCCTGTCTGGTGCTGTTGCTGGTGGGTCATACCTTGCGCCGCGTGCTCGAACTCATGGCCTATCTGAGTGGCGCTTCAGGAGCGTTTGCCCGCGCGAGTGGCCTGTGTCTGGTCGGCCCTGTGGCCATCAGTCTGGCCCTCACGCTCTGGCCCGAGCCTCAGTCTGCGGTGCTGGCCTGCGTCGCGGTCGACCTGACGGTGGTGTTCCTCGCTGGCTGGCTGCTCAAGCGCGAGCAGGTTCCGCTTCTGCCCAGACAGGCTGCGGTGGCCGACCCGGTGCGCTGAGCAGGGCACCCCGGAAGAAGACGCCTGAAGACGATGCCATGAACGAGGGGCTGCGATGAACGAGATGGAACGATCCGGGCAGCAGGACCTGTCCCGACAGGCGACTGCCTTGCTATCGATCAACAACTATCACTATCCGAGAGGGGGCGCCGATGCCATGTATCTGGCGCATGGCGCCGCGTTCGAGACCCTGGGCTGGCGCCACGCCTGGTATGCCATGCATCATCCTCGCAATCTTCCGTCGCCCTGGTCCGGTTATTTCGCGGACGAGATCGAGTTCGACGGCCGCTACACCCCCACGGGAAGACTGGCCCGTGCGGTCTCCAGCATCTGGTCGGTCCAGGCCCAACAGCGTCTGGATGCATTGCTCTCGCAATTCAGACCCGATCTCGTGCACATGCACAACATCTATCACCATCTATCGCCGTCGATTCTCGCGACCCTGAGAGCCGCGGGCATCCCGACCGTGATGACGGCGCATGATTTCAAGATGGCCTGTCCGAATTACCGCATGTACACACAGGGTAGCGTGTGCGAGCGCTGTCGTGAGGGCAGCGTGGCCAATGTCCTGCTGCATCGCTGTGTGCGTGACTCTGCCGCAGCAAGTGCACTGGTGACGGTCGAGGCTGTGGTGCATCGCAGCCTGAGGACCTGGCACCGCGGACCGGATCGCATCGTGGCACCCAGCCGCTTCCTGATCGACAAGATGGTGCATTGGGGGTTTGACCGTTCCCGATTCGTGCACATTCCCAATCCGGTCGATGCCTCGACAATCCTGCCGCAACCCAACCCAGGAACCGACTTTGTCTACATCGGCAGACTCTCGGCTGAAAAGGGTCTGAGCGTGCTGCTCGAGGCAGTGAGGCGTGCGGATGTATCGCTCACCGTGGCCGGAGAGGGGCCGCAGGCCCCGGAGCTCGTGCGTGCCGCCGAGGCCTCATCGGGTCGGATTCGATGGCTCGGACGACTCGAGGCGCCGCAGATCCATGACCTGCTGAGAAGCGCCCGGGCGGTGGTGCTTGCAGCGCAGTGGTACGAGAACGCACCACTCTCGGTGCTGGAGGCATTCGCAGCGGCCAAACCGGTGATTGCAACGCGGATCGGCGGTCTTCCCGAGATGGTCTCGCATGGGCGCACAGGCTGGCTGGTTCCGGTGGGCGATCTCGATGCCCTTGCAGGAATGCTCGCCGCAGTCAGAGACCTTCCGGATGATCATGTGCGGTCGATCGGACAGGCGGCACGCGCATTCGTGCTGACCGAGCATGGCTGGCCACGTTATCTCGATCGCATGCTCGCCCTGTACGGTGATCTGCTCCGGAATCCGCACGCACGGCATAGGCAGACCTGAAGCGCAGGCGCCGCTGATATCCGGCGCCTGATCGGGCTCTGTACGGATGGCCGGCTTCGAAGATCCTGGTGACACTGGTGCTCCCTGACTGAAGTCGCTTGGAGGCATCGTGAAGAGGATCTACATCGCAGGTTGTGGCGGCATGCTTGGACAGGCCTTCCAGAAAGTCTTTTCGAGAGACGCCGAGTTGCGCTGTACCGACAAGGATGTCAACGAGACCTGGCTGGATCCGCTCGACTTTCGTGACTTTGATCATTACCGCAAGGATGTCGAGGACTTCAGGCCCGATGCGCTTTTTCATCTGGGCGCGCATACCGATCTCGAATACTGCGAGCGCCATGTTGAAGACGCCTACCTGACCAACACGATTGCGGTCGAAAACGCGGTGGCGATCGCGAACCGGCTGGACATTCCACTGCTCTACATCAGCACGGCAGGCATCGTCGATGGTCTTCAGCAGGACTACGACGACTGGGATCAGCCCAATCCGCTCGGCCATTACGCCCGATCGAAATACGCGGGCGAGCTTCATGTGATGCAGCAGGCGCGGCGGCCCATGGTGTGTCGCGCAGGCTGGATGATGGGCGGCGGACCGCGCAAGGACAAGAAGTTCATTGCCAAGCTGATGCGACAGATTCAGGACGGCCGCACCGAACTCGCCGTGGTCGGAGACAAGCTAGGCACGCCCACCTACACCTTCGACTTTGCGGAGAATGTAAAGGCCCTGCTCGCGACTGAATTCTGGGGTGTCTACAACATGGTCTGCGAAGGGGCGACCAGTCGGGTCGAGGTGGCGCAGGAGCTGGTCCGGATCCTGGGCGAGCAGGAGCGAATCCGCATCCGGGTCGTGAATTCCGATCACTTCAAGAAAGAGTATTTCGCGCCTCGTCCCGATTCCGAACGACTGATCAACCGCAAGCTTGCGCTGCGGGGGCTGAACCTGATGCGGGACTGGCGTGTCTCGCTGAACGAGTACATCCAGGGGGCATGGAGCGGTGCGTCCATGAAGCAGGAGATGCATGCATGAGCCCGCCCATGCGGCTGGCCGCCTTCGGATTCAGGTCGATTCCCTTGCGTGAGGGATGCGCCGGTGCAGACACCTTTGCGGCCGAACTCCTGCCCCGACTGGCCGCTCGCGGGCACGAGGTGCTCGCCTATAACCGCCTCTATCCTGGCGAAGCCGGTCGCGACGGCCCATGGCAAGGGGTCCGGTTGCATCATGTGAGGGTGCCCTGGCGCACGCGCGGCTTTGACACCCTGTGGCACAGCGCGCGCTGTACCTGGGACATCATCGTGCACAACCGGGCTGACATTGTGCATATGCAAAACGGCGGCAACTCGCCTTTTGCGTTGATCCTGCGCCTGGCAGGCAAGCGGGTCTATCTGTCTCAGGACGGCGTGGACTGGCAGCGTGCGAAATGGCCCTGGCATGCCAGAGCCTATCTCTGGCTCAGCCAGTGGCTCACTGCCTTCGCCCCCCATGCGGTGATCTTCGACAATGTCTTTGTCCGTGCGGTTTTCGAGACCCGGTTTGGACGTCGCTATGACTTCATCCCCTTCGGTGCCGATCTGGATCAGCAGACGCTGGACAATTCGATCCTTGATGAACTGGGCCTGGTGCCCGGTGGCTATTTCCTGTTCGTTGGCCGCTTCATCCCGGACAAGGGATTGCAGTACCTGATTCCTGCATTCGAGGGACTCCAGACCGACAAGCGTCTGGTCCTGGTGGGTGGCTCTCCCAATCCATCGGACTTCGAGCAGCGCTGTCGTGCGACCGGCGATGCGCGCATCCAGTTTCCGGGCTATGTGTACGGGGCCCGGGCGCGCGCCCTGATGCGTCACGCCTATGCCTATGTACAGCCCTCCGACATCGAAGGCCTGTCTCCGGTGATTCTTCAGAACATGGGGCTGGGCACACCGGTGATCTGCAGCGACATCCGCGAGAACCGCTACGTTGTTGGCGACTGTGCGCTCACCTTTGCGCGTGGCGACATGAATGATCTGCGCGAGACCCTGCGCCGTGGG
>JBMSOD010000023.1:0-21867 GCA_049422085.1 Burkholderiaceae bacterium | reverse complement strand
CCGGGCCACGCCATCATCGTCTTCACCCACGATGTCGCCGATCAGGACCATCTTGGGCAGACCGCCCCGCCGCGACTTGGTGGCATACCCCACTGCGCGCAGATAGCGCTCATCCAGATGCTCAAGACCGGCCAGGATGGCGCCATGCGGACGCTGCTCGAGGTAATCCTTGATTTCGACGATCGAGGGGACGGCGTCCTGCGCCTGGCCAAAGAACTCCAGACAGACCGTGCGGATCTGGCGCGGCATGCGATGCAGGATCCAGCGGGCCGAGGTGATCAGACCATCGCAACCCTCTTTCTGCACACCCGGGAGGCCCGAGAGGAACTTGTCGGTGACATCCTTGCCCAGACCCTGTCGACGGAAACGCGCGCCTTCGATCTCGAGCATTTCGGTGCGCACCGGGGCGCCCTGCATGCGGCCGCTGGCCCCCAGCTGGGACGCCTCAAACCACTCGAGGCGGAATCGCGCCAGAGGGGCGTCATGGATCTTGCCCAGGTTGTGGCCGATGCGGGTCACCTCCAGCCAGCGGCCATCGGGATCAACCATGCGCCACCAGGCGAGGTTGTCGAGCGCCGTACCCCAGAGCACTGCCTTCTTGCCACCGGCATTCATGGCAATGTTGCCGCCAATGCAGGAGGCTTCAAGCGAGGTGGGATCCACCGCGAACACCAGACCCGCCGCATCGGCCGCGTCGGTGACCCGCTTGGTCACCACGCCCGCCTCGGAGAGCACGGTGGCGACTTCGCCCTCAACCTCGGGCAGACGCAGTCTCTCGACGGCACCCAGCGCAATGAGCTTTTCGGTGTTGATGACGGCCGAGTGCGGGGTGAGCGGCACCGCGCCTCCGGTGTAGCCGGTACCACCGCCGCGCGGAATGATGGTGAGGCCAAGCTCGATACAGGCTGCGACCAGTGCGGCGACTTCGACTTCGGTATCCGGATTGAGGACCACAAAGGGATACTCGACCCGCCAGTCGGTGGCATCGGTCACATGCGAGACCCTCGACATGCCATCGAAGCGGATGTTGTCTGCGCGGGTGATGCGCGAAAGGCGCTTGAGCGTTCGGCTGCGCAGCGAGGCGGTTTCAGTGAAGGTGGCCTCGAACCGGGCCACGGCCTCGCGGGCCTGAGCCAGCAGACGGTCGACCCGAGCCTGCCTCTGGGCGGCTTCGCTGCCTGGTTGAGCGTCGAGGTCACGACGCCGCTCGATCTCGTTGAGCCGGTGATGAAGCGCTTCGATCAGTGCGGCCCTTCGCCGCGGGTTGTCGAGCAGATCGTCTTGCAGGAAGGGATTGCGCTGGACCACCCAGATGTCGCCGAGCACCTCGTAGAGCATGCGGGCCGACCGGCCGGTCCGACGCTCGACACGCAGCGACTCGATGTGGGACCAGCCCTCCTCGCCGAGCAGGCGAAGGACGATCTCGCGGTCGGAGAAGGAGGTGTAGTTGTAGGGAATCTCGCGCAGTCGGGCAGGCGCGTCTGCGGCCTGCTCAGCCAGTGCCAGAGGGATCGGCGCATTCATGCTTGGCGGTCCTGCTCAGCAGTCCTTCAAAGGCCGGATTGTACCCGCCGCCCCTGCCCGAACGGGCCGAACCGGAGCGTGAGCAAGGTTATCGGCAAGGAGCGCCTGAGCGCGCGCAATCGCCTGCCCCTGGGGCCGGAAGCGCTCAGCCCCCGGGCAGCAGGTTGCCAAACAGCGCCCGCCACCAGCCGTCGGGCACCCAGAGCAGCAGTGCGGTCATGGTGATGTAGCGAAGCAGCTTGCCAATGGCCATGTAGGCCATGCAGGCCCAGGGCGACAACCGCAGCCAGCCTGCGATGGCGGACAGGGGATCGCCCACCACTGGCAGCCAGGACAGCAGGAGCACGGGCGGCCCGAAACGCTTCATCCAGCCGAAATAACGGGTTTCGCCATGGCGGGCCACGACCCGGTGAGCCCCCCTGCCGAGCAGGTAATTCACCATCCCGCCCAGGGTGTTGGCGACCGTGGCCACCGCAATGGTGATCCAGAAAGCGTCGGGATTGAGCTTGATGTAGCCGAAGACGGCAGGCTCCGATCCCATGGGCAGCAGGGTCGCAGAGACGAAGGCCACCACAAAGACGCTCGACAGACCGTGTTGCGGCAATGCAAACCAGTCGATGAGCTGTTCGATCAGAGACTGCATGAGACCCCTTCGACGCGAGGTCACCCGGTGCGACCTCATTGAAGCTGCTGCGCATTCTAGGACCGGGCCGTCAATTCCCTTTGCGGGCGCGGGTAGAATTCAGTCCCGTGAAGCCCGACGAATACCTCAAGAAGATCCTGACCGCGCGGGTCTACGACGTTGCTGCCGAGACCCCGCTCGAGACAGCGCACTGGCTGTCCCAGCGTCTGGGCAACACGGTGCTGCTCAAGCGCGAGGATCTGCAGCCAGTGCACTCCTTCAAGCTCAGGGGCGCCTACAACAAGATGGCGAACCTGCCGCCAGAGCAGCTCTCAAGAGGCGTCATTGCTGCCTCTGCCGGCAACCATGCCCAGGGGGTGGCCCTGGCCGCGCGACGACTGCAATGCCGTGCGGTGATCGTGATGCCGGTGACCACCCCTCAGGTCAAGATCGACGCGGTCGCAAGCCGGGGAGCCGAGGTGGTGCTGCATGGCGACTCGTATAGCGATGCCTACAAGCACGCCCTCATCCTGCAGGCCCGCGATGGCCTGGTGTTCGTGCATCCCTTCGATGACCCCGATGTGATCGCGGGCCAGGGCACGATCGGCATGGAGATTTTGCGCCAGCACAATGGCCCGCTTGATGCGATCTTCATCGCCATCGGCGGCGGTGGCCTGGCGGCGGGGGTGGCGGCTTACGTCAAGGCGATCCGCCCCGTGGTCCGCCTGATCGGCGTGCAGACCGTCGATTCCGATGCCATGGCCCGGTCGATCGCGGCCGGTGAGCGCGTGGAACTCAAGGAGGTGGGCCTGTTTTCAGACGGGACGGCGGTCAAGCTGGTCGGCGAAGAAACCTTCCGGCTGTGCCGCGATCTGCTCGATGACATCGTGCTGGTCGATACCGACGCCGCCTGTGCCGCGATCAAGGATGTCTTTCAGGACACCCGCTCCATTCTCGAACCCGCCGGAGCACTGGCCATTGCAGGCCTCAAGCTCTGGGCAGAACGGGAGCAGGCCCGCGGCCAGACGCTGGTTGCCATCGCCTGTGGTGCCAACATGAATTTCGACCGCCTTCGCTTCGTCTCGGAGCGGGCCGAGATCGGTGAGCAGCGCGAGGCGGTGTTTGCCATCACGGTGCCTGAAGAGCGCGGCAGCTTCCGGCGTCTGTGCAGCCTGGTGGGTCCGCACAATGTCACCGAGTTCAACTACCGGATCTCGGACTCGGATGAGGCCCATGTGTTTGTCGGTCTGCAGGTGGCCAACCGGAACCAGGCCCGGGAGATTGCGCGACAGTTCACTGCGGCGGGTTTTGCCACGCTCGACCTGACGGACGACGAACTGGCCAAGCTTCACCTGCGGCACATGGTGGGCGGGCATTCGCCTCTGGCCCAGGAAGAACGCCTCTATCAGTTCGAGTTTCCGGAGCGGCCTGGCGCGCTCATGCGATTTCTGACCGCAATGAACCCGGGCTGGAACATTTCGCTGTTTCATTACCGCAATCACGGCGCAGACTACGGCCGGATTCTGGTGGGCCTGCAGGTTCCGGAATCCGGGCGGCAGGAGTTCCTGGATTTTCTTGAAAGCCTCGGGTATCCCTATTCCGACGAAACCGCGCATCCGGCCTATCGCCTGTTCCTTGCCTCCCGTTCTGCCGTAAAAACAAATTGACGTTTGCATTTGTCAACTTCTCCTGACATATTCTGCTTCTTATGCAACTCCTTGCCCTGGGCCTGAACCATCACACCGCGCCGCTGTCCCTGCGCGAGCAGGTGGCTTTTCCGGGCGAAGCGCTGCTTGAGGCTGTGGCCGACCTGCGCCGGCAGCTCGCGCCGGTGGTGCCCGAGTCGGCCATCCTGTCGACCTGCAACCGCACCGAGATCTACTGCGCCACGCCTGAGCCGACCCAGGCCCGCGAAGCAATTGCCCACTGGATGGCCGACCGAAACGGGCTGGGCGGAACACAGGGACTCAACGAACACCTCTACGCGCTGCCCAACAACCAGGCGGTCAGGCATGCCTTCCGGGTCGCGTCCGGTCTCGACTCCATGGTCCTGGGCGAGCCCCAGATCCTCGGTCAGATGAAAGACGCCGCCCGGGTCGCTCAGGAAGCAGAAACCCTGGGTACGCATTTGCATCAGCTGTTCCAGCGCACTTTCGCCGTCGCCAAGGAAGTCCGCAGCCAGACCGAGATCGGCGCCCATTCGGTATCAATGGCTGCCGCCGGGGTCAGACTGGCACAGCGGATCTTCGAAGACCTCAGCCAGACCTCCATCCTCTTCGTCGGAGCAGGCGAGATGATCGAGCTGGCTGCAGCCCATTTCTGCGCGCAGAACCCGCGGCAGGTGACGGTAGCCAACCGCACCGTCGAGCGCGCCCAGAGCCTGGCAGAGCGGATCCAGGGCCAGGCCATCCGCCTGTCCGATCTGCCAGACACTCTCGCGGCCCACGACATCGTCATTTCCTGCACGGCGAGCTCACTGCCGATCATCGGGCTCGGCCTGGTCGAGCGGGCGCTCAAAACCCGTCGACATCGACCCATTTTCATGATCGACCTGGCTGTGCCCCGAGACATCGAGGCCGAAGTGGCGCGCCTTGACGATGTCTTTCTCTACACGGTCGATGATCTCGGACGCTTCGTTCAGACTGGCATCGAAAGCCGCCAGATGGCCGTCGCCCAGGCAGAATCCATCATTGACTCGCGTGTCCATGCCTTCATGGACTGGATGCAGTCGCGTCAGTCCGTGCCGGTCATCCGGACGCTGCATGCCCGGGGCGATGCCATCCGGCAAGCCGAACTCGAGCGGGCCCGCCGCATGCTCGCCCGCGGCGATGATCCGGACACCGTGCTTGAAGCGCTCGCCAGCGGATTGACCGGCAAGTTTTTGCATGGCCCGACCACGCTGCTGCAGCGGCACGGTTCGGAGGAGCATCGGGTCAGTGACCTGATCGCCCGCCTGCTGCCCGACACGCCCTCGCATTGAGCGCGGCGCTGCGCGCGCTACCGTCTTCGCGTCCATGAAGGGCACGCTACTCGACAAGCTCGCCCGCCTCGAAGACCGCTTCGAGGAGGTGGGTGCCTTGCTGGCCAGCGAAAGCGCGAGCCGCGACATGGCCCAGTTCCGCAAGCTGCATCAGGAGCATGCCGAACTTGAAGAACTGGTGCGGCACTTCGGTCTCTGGAAAGCCGCCCGGGACGACCTCGAGACCGCCCGCCAGATGGGCGCGGACCCCGAGTTGCGCGAATTCGCGAAAGAGGAGGCGCTGCAGGCCGAGGAGCGCATGCAGCAGGAGGCCTCGACACTCGAAAGACTCCTGCTGCCCCGCGACCCGGATGACCGCCGTAACGTGATTCTGGAAATCCGTGCGGGCACGGGCGGCGAAGAAAGTGCGCTGTTTGCGGGTGAGCTGCTGAGGATGTATCTGCGCCATGCAGAGCGGCGTGGCTGGCGATGCGAGGTGCTCTCGGCCAGCGAATCCGATCTGGGCGGCTATCGCGAGGCGATTGTGCGCATCGAAGGTCATGCGGTCTATTCCGAACTGAAGTTCGAATCGGGCGGACATCGGGTCCAGCGGGTGCCGCAGACCGAGTCCCAGGGCCGCATTCATACCTCGGCCTGCACGGTGGCCGTGATGCCGGAGCCCGATGAAGCGGCCGAGGTGAGTTTTGCGCCCGAAGAATTGCGCATCGACGTGTTCAGGGCCTCCGGCGCAGGGGGCCAGCATGTCAATCGCACCGAATCGGCCGTGAGGATCACCCACCTTCCCACCGGCCTTGTCGCCGAGTGCCAGGACGACCGCTCCCAGCATCGCAACAAGGACAAGGCCATGAAGGTGCTGGCGGCCCGCGTGATGGATCTGCGTCAGCGCGAGATCCGTGCCCGCGAGGCCGCCACACGCAAGTCACTGGTCGGATCCGGTGAGCGCTCCGAGCGGATCCGCACCTACAACTTTCCTCAGGGACGTGTCACCGATCACCGCATCAATCTCACGCTGTACAAGTTGCAGGCAGTGCTCGATGGCGAACTTGACGATCTGGTGGGTCCGCTACAGGCCGAGCACCAGGCCGAGTTGCTCGCAGAACTGGCGCGAGAAGGCTGATGCCGGTCACCGCCCCTTCTCACGATGGCGAGCCCCCGGGTGGCATGACAGCGCCTTGCTGGGATGATCTGATCGCATCAAGCGGTCTTGAAAGGCTCGACGCCCGCGCCTTGCTCGAGCGGGTCAGCGGCCGATCCCGCACCTGGCTGCTGGCGCACGGTGATGAACCGGTGCCGGCCGAGCTGGCCCGTGCATTTGAAACACTGCGAGTGCGCAGGGCCCGCGGAGAGCCGCTGGCCTACCTGACGGGGGTGAGGGAGTTCATGGGACACCGCTTCGCGGTCAGTCCGGCAGTTCTGGTGCCTCGACCCGAAACCGAACACCTGGTCGAAGCAGCGCTGACGCAGGGTGATGCTGCGGCTGCATCAGGTGACCTTGCGCTGGCACCTGGAGGTGAGGCCGGCACGGCCAGGCCGCTCAGGCTGCTTGACCTGGGCACGGGAAGTGGCGCGATCGCGGTCAGCCTGGCGCTGGCGCGACCTGGTTGGCAGATCCTGGCCTCAGACCGTTCGGCAAGCGCACTCGAGCAGGCCCAGGCCAATGCCCGCAGCCTGGGCGCTTCCGGCATCACCTGGTGGCTTGGGGACTGGTGGCATGCCCTGCCCTGCGGGAGCGAACGCTTTGACCTGATTGTGAGCAACCCGCCGTACCTGGCCGAGGAGGATCCCCATCTGCACGATTCCGCCCTGGCCCATGAACCCTTGGGCGCCCTGGTCAGCGGCCCCAGCGGTCTCGAGGCGATCGAAGTGATCATTGCCGGCGCGCTGGGCCATCTGCGTCCGCAAGGCTGGCTGATGATCGAGCACGGCCATACTCAGGGCTCCAGCGTCAGGCAACTGATGCAGCAGGCGGGATTTGAACAGGTGCAGACCCAGTGCGATCTGGCCGGTCTCGACCGGGTGACCATGGGACAATCCGCCCTGCGGCGATCCGCAGATTGACCTTCTTTTCGCTGCCGTGTTTGACGCTCGCAGGCGCTCTGCCTAGACTGCCCCGTCCGTCTGGCCCCAGGGCCGTATTCGACCCGCTTCATCGCTTTCCATTGCTTCGGAGATCACCACCATGGACGCAAAGGCATTCATTCAGCAGACCGTCACCGATCATCCGGTCGTGCTCTTCATGAAGGGAACCGCGCAGTTTCCGCAGTGCGGCTTTTCGGGTCGCGCCGTACAGATCCTCAAGGCCTGCGGTGTGCGCAACATGGTCACCGTCAACGTGCTTGAGGACGACGATGTTCGCCAGGCGATCAAGGACTTCTCCAACTGGCCCACAATCCCCCAGCTTTATGTGGGCGGCGAGTTCGTCGGCGGTTCGGACATCATGCAGGAGATGTTTCAGAGCGGCGAGCTCCAGACCTTGCTGCCCAAAAGCGATACACCGCCTCAGGCCTGACCGGCAGTTGCCCGCCTGCCTCGCATGCGCCCCGGGTTGATGTATGTCTGATTCGCCTGCTGGCCCGGTCGATTACATCATCGGCATCTCTGGAGCCTCGGGTGCGGCGTATGGCATCGGACTGCTCCGCGCCTTGCGGCAGAGCGGCCCGGTTCGCCTGCATCTGGTGGTCAGCCCTGCAGGCTGGATGACCATCGAGCATGAACTCGGCATGGGCCGCCCCCAGGTCGAAGCCCTTGCCGATGCAGCCTATAACCCCAGGGAGGTGGGCGCCTGCATCGCGTCGGGCTCCTTCAGGGCACAGGCCATGGTGATCGCGCCCTGCTCGATGCGTACCTTGGGTGCGGTGGCGCACGGTCTGTCGGACAACCTGATGACCCGGGCTGCCGATGTGATGCTCAAGGAGCGCCGGCCGCTGGTGCTGCTGGCTCGCGAGACTCCTTTGAACCTGGCTCATCTGCGCAACATGGTGGCTGTCACCGAGATGGGCGGAATCATTTTTCCGCCGGTCCCGGCGCTCTACAACAAGCCTGACTCGGTGCAGTCCCTGATCGACCATACCGTCGGGCGGGTGCTCGATCTGATGGGCGTGCCCCAAGCGCTTGCTCCTGCATGGACGGGGCTGCGTTCCTGACATTCCAGTCGATGGCAGGCACACCCCGGCAGTCGCGCCAGCGTGTGATAATGGGTTTTCCTGGATACAGACAACGATCATGAAACTGCTGGTTGCCATCGACGGCTCTGACAATTCCCTGCGCGCACTGGCCCAAGCCGTCAGGCTGGCTGGCCAGGTTGGTGCAGGCACCGAACTGGTTCTGGTCAACGCCCATGACGACATCGCCTTTCGCGGGCCGAGCCAGTTTGTCGGCAAACAGGCGGTCGATGACTATCTTGCCGAACTGGCTGACAGCGACCTCAAGGCGGCAGTGGCTGCTGCGCAGTCCAGTGGCCTGAAGTTTTCGGTCGCCAAGGTACGCGGCCATGTTGCCGAGGCCATCCTCAAGGTGGCTCATGAACAGTCGGTTGACATGATCGTGCTCGGCTCCAAGGGGCGCTCGGCCTTGCGTGATCTTCTGATCGGCTCGGTGGCCCAGCATGTCATGGCACGATCGGCGGCCCCGGTCCTGCTGGTCAAGTAAGGGCTTCCTGCAAAGGGGTAAGCACCATGCGTCTGATGCTGACCTGGGCGATCAACGCAGGCGTACTGCTCCTTCTGCCCTATGTCGTTTCGGCCGTACGCATTCAGGATTTCGGCACGGCGCTGATTGCAGCGCTGGTGCTTGGTCTGCTCAACGCGATCGTGCGACCCATCCTGATTGTTCTTACCCTTCCGATTACGGTCATCACGCTGGGGATCTTCCTGCTGGTGATCAATGGGTTCACTTTCTGGCTGGCTTCCCGGATGCTGTCCGGCTTCCATGTCGACAGCTTCATGTGGGCGCTGATCGCCGCGCTGGTCTACAGTGTGGCGACCACCCTCATCAGTTCACTTCTGTTGCGCAAGTCAGACTAGGTCGACGTCATGGTCCGCCTCAATGCAGCCCCTGCCTTCGATTTCGACGAATGGGCCGCGCTGTATCAGCAGGACCCGCAGGCATTCGAGGCCCGTCGAAAGGCCCTGCTGACCATCGAGGTGGCTCGTAGCGGCATCCATGCCTCACAGGCGCGTGTCCTGGTTGACCGGCTCGAGCAGGAGCTCGACGGCAAGAGCGATCTGGAGCGGGTGAGCCTGTCCATGCTCGCGCTGCTTTCAGCGGCATCCCAGTTGACCAGCGAACTGCAGACGCTTGCGCTTGCACTCGAAAGGCACTCAAAGCGCCGGGAGGATCTCGAGCGCGCCAGGCAGCTCCTCTCGGCAGCCGCGAAACAAGCCCCGCCAAGGCCCAGCACCGAGTAGACTGCCCAGGCCTGCCACCTGCCGCGCACATGACCGGCGGACAGACTCAAGGAGACACCCATGCTGAAAATCATCCGATCGCTGATCGCTGCCTGCCTGTGCCTGCAGTCGTTTGCCGCGGTAGCGCAAGCTGCCTGGCCGTCACGCCCGATCACCTGGATCGTGCCTTACCCGGCCGGAGGGATTACCGACATCACCTCACGGGCGGTCGCCAAACGGGTTTCGGAGATTCTCGGGACGCCCGTGCAGGTCGAGAACAAGGCCGGGGCCGCCGCCATGATTGGTACCGAGGCGGGTGCACGGGCCGCCCCGGATGGCTATACCGTCACGTACATCTCGACAGGCCCCATCGCAACCAACCCGCACCTGTACAAGTCGATCCGATACGATCCGTTCAAGGATTTCGTGTACGTGCAGGCCATGTTCGCCTCCCCCACCGTGCTGGTGGTTCCAGCCGCCTCGCCTTTCCGGTCCCTGGCCGAACTGGTCGATTTCGCCCGCAAGAATCCTGGCAAGCTGACCTACGGGTCGCCCGGCGCCGGGACTGCGCCGCATCTTGGCTCTGAGCTCCTGAGCGCAAGTAGCGAGAGTCGGATGGTCCATGTGCCCTACAAGGGCGGCGCGCCCGCGCTGACCGATCTGATCGGCGGCCGGATCGACTTTGTACTCGACTACCCTCCGACGCTCATGCCGCATATCGAATCCGGCCGTGTGCGGCCGCTTGCGGTCATGAACGACAAACGGTTCGGATTCCTGCCGCAGGTGCCTGCGAGCTCCGAGCTTGGTCTTGGCAAAGCCAATCTGGTCGCCTGGACTGGCGTGGTTGCCCCGGCGGGCACGCCTGCGCCCATCGTCTCGAAGCTTGCAGCGGCCATCCGCGAGGCGCTGGCCGATCCTGCCGTGGTGGCGCCGTTCGAAAAACTCGGTACCGTCACTCTGTCCGAGATCTCGGAAGCACGGTTTCGCGCGTTTGCCCTTGAGGAATACACCCGCCTGGGCCAGGTGATCCGCAATTCGGGGCTCAGCCTCGACTGACCGGGCAATGCGCAAGAAAGGCACTTGCCCCGGGCAGAAACACGGTTGCCCCGGGCAGGAATACTGGTGCCCCCGGCAGGATTTGAACCCGCGACCTTCGGTTTACAAAACCGCTGCTCTACCAACTGAGCTACAAGGGCATTGAGATCTGCCATCGGGCAACGACAGATCTCAGACAGGCATTTTAGCCTGCCGATGAAGAATCACTTGACCCGCGTCAGCCTCGGCCGACCGCCGGCAGGAGGCGGGGACGGCGGTGGTTGCGGCGCGTCCGGCGGCTCGGACAGCGCATCCGCGCTGTTGTCGGCAGAGGCAGGTGCCTTGCCGGAATGCTCCGGCTGTGCTGACGATTGAGTGTCGTCGGAGGGCACGGCCAGAGGCTTCGGAACATCAAAGGCCATGCCCTGACCATTTTCACGGGCATAGATCGCAGAGACCTGCTCGACCGGAACGGAGATCTGTCGGGCCACCCCGCCAAACCTTGCCTGGAAGCGGATGAAGTCGTTGCCCAGGGTCAGGCGGTCGGTGGCGGTCATGGAGACATTGAGCACGATCTCGCCGGCCCGCACGAATTCGCGGGGCACCTCGGTGTCCTCATTGACCGTCACAGCCAGGTAAGGCGTGAGCCCGTTGTCCGCAGCCCATTCGTGAATGGCACGGATGAGATAGGGCTTGGTCGATGTGACCGGCTCGCTCACCGACGCATCACCTTCTCGGACGGAGTCAATGCCTCGATGTAGGCCGGCCTGGAGAAGATGCGCTCCGCGTATTTCATGAGAGGCGCGGCACTCTTGGGCATCTCGATCGCATAGTGATCCAGACGCCACAGCAGCGGAGCGATCGCCACATCCAGCATCGAGAACTCTTCGCCCAGCATGAACTTGTTCTTGATGAAGATCGGTGCGAGTTGGGTGAGGCGGTCGCGGATCTGCTGACGGGCACGATCCATCAGCTTGGCGCTCTCCTTGGTGTGCTCGCGCCGCTCGAGGGTCTGGACATGCACGAAAAGCTCACGCTCGAAGTTGAACAGGAACAGTCGCGCACGGGCACGCATGACCGGATCGGCCGGCATGAGCTGGGGATGCGGAAAGCGCTCATCAATGTATTCATTGATGATGTTCGACTCGTAAAGGATCAGATCCCGCTCGACCAGGATCGGGACCTGACCGTAGGGATTCATGATGGAGATGTCTTCCGGCTTGTTGTACAGGTCGACATCACGGATTTCGAAGTCCATGCCCTTTTCAAACAGGACGAAGCGACAGCGCTGGCTGAACGGGCAGGTAGTACCGGAGTACAGGACCATCATGGTCGACGCTCCTCAGGGTCGGGGCCGCTGAACGCGGCCGGAGGAAAGGATGCCTTAAGGGCGAAAAGGGTGAGCCGGAATCGGCCCACCCTCACTCAACTCGCGCGAACCGCGCGAGCCCGGGTCACTTGACGTCTTTCCAGTACTCGCGGTTGAGCCACCAGGCAAAGACCGTGAACAGCAGAAGGAACAGAAGCACGCCCACACCGAGACGCACCCGCGTACTCGCCGAGGGATCGGCCATGTAGGTCATGAAGGCCACGAGGTCGGCGATCTTGCCATCGAACTCGGCCTGCGAGAGCTTGCCACCCGAAGCAGCACCCAGCTTGACATGGCTGCCTTCATGAGGATGTCCGGAGGTGATCTTCTCGGACTTCTCCGACCGGTTGCCCTGGGCATCAAAGCTGATCACGGTCTTGACGAAGCCGCCGTCGGCCTTCTTGACCTCTTCGATGGTCGCGCCCCGAGCGCCCTGGAGCTCCCAGAGGACATGCGGCATGCCCACATTGGGGAAGACCGCATTGTTCCAGCCCGTGGCACGGGTGTTGTCACGGTAATAGCTGCGCAGGTAGGAGTAGAGCCAGTCCGCACCGGAGCCATCATGCGACGCGCGCGCGCGGGCGGTGACGGACAGGTCTGGTGGCAGGGCACCGAACCAGGCCTTGGCATCCTGAGGCGCCATGGCGATCTTCATGGTGTCACCGACCTTGGTGCCGGTGAACAGCAGGTTGTCCTTGATCTGCTGTTCGGTCAGGCCAAAGTCCTGAAGCCGGTTGTAGCGCATCAACTGAGCGCTATGGCAGTTCAGACAGTAGTTGACGAAAGTCCGTGCGCCGCTTTGAAGCGCAGCGGGGTCGTTGAGCTTGGCCGTCGGGAACTGGTCAAGCGGAACACCGCCGCCGGCGGCCGAGGCGGCCACCGGGCTGAGGATCAGGCCGAGACTCAGCGCTGCACAAGCGAGGCTCGAGACAAAGGGGATGCGAAGTTTCATGCGCGTAGTCCTGTCGGCTGGGCTCAGTGCGCCTCGAAGGTGACCCGATCGGGCACGGGCTTGGGCTCACCCATGGCACTCCACCAGGGCATCAGCAGGAAGAAGGCGAAGTACAGCAGGGTGCCCACCTGGGAGATACGCTCACCCACGGGCGAAGGTGCCTGCACGCCGAAATAGCCCAAAACGATGAAGACCACGACGAAGACCGCGTACAGGTATTTGTGCCACCCCGGTCGATAGCGGATGGACTTCACCGGGCTGTTGTCGATCCAGGGCAGCGCGAAGAAGATGACCACCGAAGCGCCCATGCCCACCACGCCCCAGAACTTGGCGTCGAGGATCATGAAGCCGACAACCAGAGCACCCACCGCCGCGGTCGCAATGATCTTGGAGAGCGGCTTGACGCGGCTCATCCAGACAATGGCCAGGTAGACCAGGAGGAAGGGTGTGAGGCCCCAGGTCAGGAACTCGGTCGTGATCGCCCGCAGGATCGAGTAATAGGGCGTGAAGTACCAGACCGGTGCGATGTGAGGCGGCGTCTTGAGCGGGTCGGCCGGGATGAAGTTGTTGAACTCCAGGAAATAGCCACCCATTTCGGGGGCGAAGAACACCACCGCCGAGAAGGCCATCAGAAACACCGCCACGCCCAGAATGTCGTGCACGGTGTAGTAGGGATGGAAGGGAATCCCGTCGAGCGGCCTGCCCTGGGCATCCTTGTGCTTCTTGATCTCAACGCCGTCGGGGTTGTTGGAGCCGACTTCGTGCAGCGCCAGGATGTGTGCGGCAACCAGACCGAGCAGCACCAGCGGAATCGCGATGACATGGAAGGCGAAGAACCGGTTCAGCGTGGCGTCGCCAACAACATAGTCGCCTCGGATCCAGACCGACAGTTCGGGCCCGATCAGGGGAATGGCCGAGAACAGGTTCACGATCACCTGGGCACCCCAGTAGGACATCTGGCCCCAGGGAAGCAGGTAGCCGAAGAAGGCCTCTGCCATCAGTACCAGGAAGATCAGGCAGCCGAAGATCCAGATGAGTTCGCGCGGCTTGCGATAGGAGCCATACATCAGACCGCGGAACATGTGCAGATACACGACGATGAAGAAGGCCGAAGCGCCGGTGGAATGCATGTAGCGCACCAGCCAGCCCCAGGGCACATCACGCATGATGTACTCGACCGACTCGAAGGCCCGGGCCGCATCGGGCTTGTAGTGCATGGTGAGGAAGATGCCGGTCACGATCTGAATCACCAGCACCAGCATCGCCAGCGACCCGAAGAAGTACCAGAAGTTGAAATTCTTCGGTGCGTAATACTCGGACAGGTGCGCCTTCCAGTTGGAAGTCAGCGGGAAACGCTGGTCGATCCAGCCAATCAGGCCGGTGGTCTCGACATTTTTTTCTGCTGCCATCAGAAACTCCAGAGCTACTTGGTCTAGTCCTCGATCGGAACACCTGGTGCCGATCAGGCCTTCTGGTCTTTGCCGGTCAGGCCCCGTCAGGTCAGGCCTTCTTGTCTTCGCCGATCAGGATGCGGTTGTCAGACAGATAGGTATGCGGGGGGACGTCGAGGTTGGCGTTGGCGGGTTTGTTCTTGTAGACCCGGCCGGCCATATCGAAGGTGGAGCCGTGACAGGGGCACAGGAAACCCCCGGGCCAGTCATCGGGCAAGGAGGGCTGGGCGCCGGGCGCGAACTTGTCGGAGGGCGAGCAGCCCAGATGCGAGCAGATGCCCACCACCACCAGGTACTCCTCCTTGATGGAGCGATGCGGATTCTTGGCGTAGTCGGGGGTGGGGAACTGGTAGGGCTTTTCGGACTTCGGGTCGAGAACCTGCGTTTCCGACTTCTTGATCGAGGCGATCATTTCAGGCGTGCGACGCACGATCCAGACCGGGTTGCCACGCCACTCCACTCGGCGAAGCTCGCCCGGGGTCATGCCGGAGATGTCAGCTTCCACCGGTGCACCAGCGGCCTTGGCCCTCTCGGAAGGCTGGAAGGTGCTGACGAAAGGGACAGCGACCGCCGCCGCGCCCACAGCCCCGACAGCCGCGGTGGTCACCACGGCATTGCGACGGGACGGGTCGGAGGGAAGCAGGCCGGATGCAGAAAGACTCGAGGTGGAGTCAGCCATGGAGACCTCGGAAAAGTCAGGATCGAAATCGAAGCGCTACACCGGCACGACACGGCGGCCATGCGGGCATCAGATCTCGCAATCCGGGCCCTCCCTGGACCCGACGCGACAACCCGCGATTCTAGCGGTTTATTGCGGCGCTGCAAAAACCCGGTCACCCATCCGGGACAAGTCCGGGGCGCTTTGACCCATTCAGACCGGGTTCGGGTCGTCAAAAAACCCCACCTGCACTCCGAAGGTGTCGCGCAAACGCTGCCCCAGGGCCTGAACGCCAAAACGCTCGGTGGCGTGATGCCCTGCCGAGGCGTAGATCACGCCCGCTTCACGCGCAAGATGCGTCGTGCGCTCGGAAATCTCTCCACTCACATAGGCATCTGCCCCAGCCTCGATAGCAGCTTCCAGCGAATCCTGGGCCGCCCCCGTGCACCAGGCCACACGCCGGATCGGTCGGGCAAGATCCCCGACCAGGAGCGGCTCGCGCGCCAGCCCCTCCCGCAGACAGGAGGCCAGTCTGTCCGCGTCCCAAGCCCGCCCCTGAGGCTCGCCCAGGTCTGCGATACGCAGCAGGCCATCCCGTCCGAAGGCCTCGCCGTCGGGCCAGCCCAGTGCCCTGGCGAGCTGGATGTTGTTGCCAAGTTCGGGATGAACATCCAGCGGAAGGTGATAGGCGACAAGGTTGATCTGGTGGGCCAGCGCGGCCGCCAGGCGGGCACGACGCACGCCGAGAACACGGGCATCTTCACCGCGCCAGAACCAGCCGTGATGCACCAGCACCATCTGTGCGCCCTGACGGGCCGCCTCCTGCAGGACGGCAAGGCTCGCAGTGACGGCACAGAGCACCCGATCGACCCGGGGTGCGCCTTCCACCTGCAAACCATTTGGACAATAATCGGCAAAGCGCTGCGGCTGAAGGGTCTCCTCCAGAAAGTCGAGCAGTCGCTGACGTTCGATGGCACTCATGCTCAAGAAATCCTGGTTGGTCTTTGCCCAGGCCGTCACCGTGGCCCTGGCAGTGGTGTTCGTGGTCTCGACGCTCAAGCCGCAGTGGCTGCCAGGCAGGCTGGCCCCGCACGCGCCCTCGTCCGTGGCTGGTCGCGATCAGGCCGGCGCCCCATCGATTGCAGGGCCCTCGCAGGCCGGCATCCCGGTGGCAGGAATTCTGTCATACAGCGAGGCGGCCTCGCGCGCGACCGCGTCGGTGGTCAACATCTTCACCAGCAAGAACAGCCGGCTTCCGCCCGACCATCCGCTGCTCAACGACCCCATGTTTCGCCGTTTCTTTGGCGAGCAGCAGCGCGGGACTCCCGCGTCCAGCCTCGGCTCGGGTGTGGTGGTGTCCAGAGACGGCTATGTGCTCACCAACCACCATGTGATCGAGGCCTCCGATGGCATCGAAGTGGCCTGGTCCGATGGTCGGCGCTCCAGCGCAAAACTGGTCGGCTCCGATCCCGAAAGCGATCTGGCGGTCCTCAAGGTCGACCTGGAGAAGTCTGCCCTCAAGGACCTGGTGGCGATCGAGTTCGGTGACCCCGAACAGTCCAGGATCGGTGATGTGGTGCTCGCGGTCGGCAATCCATTCGGCGTCGGTCAGACCGTCACGATGGGCATCATTTCGGCACTCGGCCGAACGCAACTCGGAATCAACACCTTCGAGAATTTCATCCAGACCGACGCCGCCATCAATCCGGGCAATTCAGGGGGCGCGCTGGTCGATACCCAGGGTCGCCTGCTGGGAATCAACACCGCCATCTATTCCCGGACCGGCGGTTCGCTCGGGATCGGATTCGCCATCCCGGTCTCGACGGCGCGCAATGTCATGGACCAGATCGTTCGGACCGGCGCGGTGGTACGGGGTTATATCGGCGTGGAACCGCAGGATGTCACACCCGAACTCGCCCAGGCCTTCAGGCTGCCGCGCCAGGATGGCGCCATCATCGCGGGCGTGATGCGCGGCGGACCCGCAGACCGATCGGGCGTAAAGCCGGGCGATATCCTGGTCGAAGTCGATGGCACGCGCATTCCCAACACCGCAACCATGCTCAATGTCATCGCCCAGATCCCGCCGGGCAGCACACGCAAGTTCGTGTTTGTCCGCGACGGAAGAGAACTGGGCATTGAGATCACGGTGGGCAAACGACCTCAGCCCGGGGCTCGACAGGCGCCCTGAGGCCGCCGGAGCCGACTGCCTCCCACTGCGCCCACAGATCGGCGCGCTCCTGCGCGACCTTCCGGGCATGCGCTTCGCGGACATGGCCGTAACCTCGGACACGATCCGGCCAGGACGCGATCTGAATCGCGAGGGCGTGCCGGTCGGGTGAGCGTTCACGGATCAGCCGATCGAGATCGGCTTCGTAGTCGGCGAGCAGCCGCTGTGCGAGCCGGCGCTCCTCGCTGTTGCGAAACGGATCAAGCAGGGTGCCCCGCACTCTGCGCAGGGGCGCCATCCAGCGAAAGGCCGTCATCAGCCATGGGCCAACTTCGCGCTTTTGAAGGCGGCCCGTCTGAGGATCACGTCGCCCAAACGGCCCGCCTGCCACATGAAAGCGCAATTTCAGATCGCCCTCGAAGGCCTGCTCCAGTTCCTTGCGAAACTGCGGGCGCGCGTACAGACGCGCCACTTCCCATTCGTCCTTGTGAGCCATCAGCTTGAACAGACCGCGGGCCGCGGCGCGGGCGAGCGACGGTTCGGTCTGCTCGATCAGGGCAACGCGGCTCTGGTAACGGGCCGCCCAATCCCGGTCCTGGTCGTCAGCGAGAACATCGGTCCGCGTCCTGAGCATCTCCTGCACTGACTCCTGGCGCCGGGGCTCGAAGCGGACCACCTGCATGCCCGACATGGCGCCGAGCGCGATCCGCTCGACCGTCGGCAGATCCTGAGCGGCCCGCCGTCCCCAGAGAAACGCTTGCCGGTTGCTTTCGAGTGCGACGCCATTGAGTTCGATCGCCCTGTGGATGGCCTGCAGGCTGAGCGGCACGAGGCCATTTTGCCAGGCAGCACCGAGCAGCATCATGTTGGCCAGGATGCTGTCGCCCATCAGTGCTGCTGACAGACGCAGGGCCTCGAAGGCAAGACCACGTGCGCCCAGCCGTTGAGCCAGCAGGTCAGCCAGCCCCTCTGCATCCGGATTCCAGTCCGGATTGCGGGCGAACTCCGAGGTGGGGACCATGTCGGTGCAGACCACACCACCCGCGCCTTCGCGCAGCCGCGCCAGAGTGTCCTCCCCTGCCGAAACGATCAGGTCGCAGCCGATCAGGCAGTCTGCCTCGCCCATCGCAACGCGCGTGGCATGCAGCAGGTCGGGGCGCGGCGCAAACTTCACATGGGAGAGCACGGCGCCGTATTTCTGGGCCAGGCCGGTGACATCGAGGTTGGAGCTGTACAGGCCATCAAGGTGAGCCGCCACCGCCAGCGTCTGGCCGATCGTCACCACACCGGTTCCGCCGATTCCGGCCACCAGAAGGCTGAAGGCCTGATCCGCAGGCGCAATGACCGGGTCGGGCAGGGTCGCAAAAGCGGCATCGCCCGCCGCCCTCATGGCCGCAACCGGATCGGCAACCGCAGCCGTCTGACGCCGCGGTCGTGCTCCTTCGACCGTCACGAAACTCGGGCAGAACCCCTCCACGCAGGAGAAGTCCTTGTTGCAGCTCGACTGATTGATGCGCCGCTTGCGCCCGAAGGGCGTCTCCAGGGGCTCGATCGACATGCAGCCCGTGATGGTGCCGCAATCGCCGCAGCCTTCGCAGACTGCACTGTTGATGAAGACCCGGCGGTCGGGGTCGCTCCAGCGCCCGCGCTTGCGCAGCCGCCGCCGCTCGGTGGCGCAGGGCTGGTCATAGAGCAGGACCGAGACATCGGGATACTCGCGCAAACTGCGTTGCACGGCCTCGAGTTCGCTGCGGTGATGCACCGTAGTCCCGGCGGGCAGACTCACGCCCTCCCATTTGGCAGGCTCGTCGGTCACCAGGGCCAGGCGCCTGACACCCTCGGCCGAGAGTTCGGCGAGCGTGCCCGGAATCGAGAGCTCGCCATCGATCGGCTGGCCACCGGTCATGGAGACAAAGCCGTTGTAGAGCAGCTTGTAGGTGATGGGCACATGCGCGGCCACCGCCTGACGCAGGGCGAGGAACCCGGAATGGAAATAGGTCCCGTCCCCCATGTTGGCAAAGACATGCTGCTCGGTCGTGAACGGCTGCTGGCCCAGCCACATCGCACCCTCACCTCCCATGTGGGATACGGTGGTGGTGGTGGTGGGGTTCTGGAACATCGCCATGGTGTGGCAGCCAATCCCGGCCAGGGCGCGGCTGCCTTCAGGCAGGCGTGTCGAGCGTCCGTGTGGACATCCCGAACAGAAGCTTGGCGCGCGCAGGGGAGCGGGCGGACGGGTCGCAGACGGCGACGACGATGAAGCGGGCTGATGCAGCAGGCAGGCGCCGTCTTCGGTTGCGAGCAATCGGCGCAAGGCGGCGAGCACCAGGCCGGGGTGGATCTCGCCGGCGTTCGGAAAAACAGCCTCGCCCCGCTCGGGCGAGAAATAGGCGCCTTCAAGGAACTTGCCCACGATGCGGGGCGCCTGGGGCCGCCCATAGAGCAGGTTGCGGACCTGATCTTCAAGAAGCGGGCGCTTTTCTTCGACCACCAGGATCGTCTGCAGGCCGTGGGCAAACTCGCGCAGGCCTTCGGGCTCAAGGGGCCAGACCAGCCCGACCTTGAAGGTCCGGATGCCAAGATCCTGCAGCCCGTTTTCGTTCAGACCAAGCGAAGCCAGCGCCTGCTGGACATCCTGCCATGCCTTGCCGGCCGCCAGGATGCCCAGTCGAGCGCCGCTGCCTGCGCCACCGATCCGGTTCAGGCCATTGGCCCGTGCATAGGCCAGGACCCGGTGCAGCTTGTGGTGGTAAAGGCGCTCCTCCTGAGGGACAGGCGCATCAATCGGGCGGGCATGGACCCCACCGGCGGCAGGGGGTAGCCCTTCAGGTTCGGCAGGCACGGTGATCGCCGGCGAGTCGGGCGACACATGAACGGATCCACCCCCCTCAACCACATCGGTGACCACCTTCATGGCCGACCAGCATCCGGAGTAGCGGCTCATGGCGATGCCATGCAGACCGAAGTCCAGCAGCTCCTGGGCGTTGCCGGGATAGAGCAGCGGGATACCCACCGCCACGAAATTCAGATCAGAGTAATTGGCCACCGTGGACGACTTGGCGCCGTGGTCATCACCCGCGAGCGCCAGCACGCCGCCATGCCGCCCACTGCCCGCCAGATTGGCATGTCGGAAAGGATCGCCCGAGCGGTCCACGCCGGGACCCTTGCCGTACCAGATCCCGAAAACACCATCGACCTTCGCGCCAGGGAAGACACCCACATACTGCGCGCCCCAGATGGCGGTGGCGGCAAGGTCTTCATTCACTGCGGGTCGGAACACCACATTGTGTGCAGCCAGGCGATCCTTCGCCGCCCACAGCTCCATGTCATAGCGTCCGAGCGGCGAGCCCCGATAGCCCGAGACATAGCCTCCGGTATCGAGACCGGCTGCTGCGTCGCGCATGCGTTGCTGCAGCGGCAGCCTCACCAGGGCCTGGACACCGGTCATGTAGACCCAGCCTCGTTCGGTGTCGTAACGTTGATCGAGCGAATCGATCGGGCGGGCAAGAGGCAGATCAGCGGCGTTGACTTCAGCTGGCATGGGCAGTCTCTCGGGAGAGCTCGGCTCGATGTCGAGGGACGGTACGACAGGGCGCCGGGTCGGGTTCATCGCAGGCATCGAGTGTAGCCCTGCAGGCGGGCAGATCGCCGCGCCAGCTCAGGACAGGGAATGAAGCTCGACTCGCCAGGGATTCAGGCACGGGCCAGGAAATGGCCTGCTTTGGCGGCGTACAGGCCTGCCGGGAGGTTAAGCTTCGCCTCAATCACAAGGAGACATTCACATGAAGGCTCAAGGAAAAGTCGTCGTCATTACGGGCGCTGCGAGCGGTATCGGAAAAGCGCTGGCTGCGCGGTTCGCGCATGAGCAACCCGCAGGACTGGTGATCTCTGATCTGCCGCAAGGTCAGGCCGCGCTCGATGCGCTGGCTCAGTCCCTGAATGACAAGGGTGTTCCGACCCTGGCGGTCACTGCCGATGTCGGCAACGAAAGCGATGTCCAGGCGCTTGTCAGCGCTGCGCACAAGCGCTTCGGCCGCGTCGATGTCTTCTGCTCAAATGCGGGTCTGATCCGGGATGGCGACGAGCACACGCCCGATGCCCACTGGACCCTGAACTGGCAGGTGCATGTCATGGCCCATGTCTACGCGGCCCGAGCCGTGGTGCCCGGCATGCGGGAGCGGGGCGAGGGCTATCTCATCAACACGGCCTCGGCAGCCGGAATGCTCACCTCGCTTCCCTCGGCCAGCTATGCCGTGACCAAACATGCCTGCATCGCGCTGGCCGAGTGGCTCTCCATTCAACATGGTGACGCCGGTGTGCGGGTATCGGTCCTGTGCCCTCAGGCCGTGGACACCCCGATGATCGCCGGGAGGGCGGGTTCTGCTGCGGCTCGCAATGACGGCGTGATTTCGGCGGATGACCTTGCCGATGTGGTGGTGCAAGGCATGGCAGAGGAGAAGTTTCTGATCCTGCCCCATCCGCAGGTGCTGGAGTACTTCCAGCGCAAGGCCCACGACTATGATCGGTGGCTTGGCGGCATGCGCCGGTTCGCCGCCAAGGTGGGCGGCCGACCCCAGAACGGCTGAGCGGCCGAAGCCCGTGCAGGCGCCCGCTCAGCGCGGGTCGCTTCCTGCCGCAGTTTCGGCCGGTTCTTCGGGCGCCTTGCTGATGGCGGTGACAAAGCCGGACAGCCAGATCCCGAGTTCATAGAGCAGGCACAGCGG
>JBMSOD010000022.1:0-22999 GCA_049422085.1 Burkholderiaceae bacterium | reverse complement strand
TCGAGCTTGCGCGGCTCGAACCGTCCTTCGAAGACAAGCAGAATCAGTCGCCCGACCACCTGCATGATCCCGATGCTTGCCGGGACAGCCACAGCCCAGGCCATCGGCAGGCCTCGCTCCGCCAGCATGGGCACCATATGGGCGGACAGCGCGCTGCTGACCAGGCTCGAGGCCACCATGGCGCCGGTGATCAGCAGGAAGGCACTCGACCAGGCCAGATGTTTCAGGGAAGGAGGAGAGGGGTGAGCCGAGGGGTGCCCTCGTGCTTCTGCGTCCCGGGCATCGTGGCGGGGGGCTTGCGCGGCGGCGCTCGAGCCTGAACCCTCGCGCGCGGCGCTCGAGATCATCCTGTCGGCCATGCCAGGCTCATGCAGCATGGTCAGGTGGATGGGCAGGCAGATCAGCAGATGGCAGGCGGCCAGTACCAGGCAGGTCTCCCTCCAGCCCAGCTGGGCCATCAGGACCGCTCCCAGCGGAATGAAGGCGGTCGACGCCAAGCCGCCGAGGAAGGTGATGTGGATGATGGGTCTGCGGTAGTCCTGGGGCCATCGACGGATCGTGATCGCGAAGATCGGCTCATAGAACACCGCGCCCATCGCCAGGCCCAGTCCGATCCACACCGCGTAGAGCATCCAGGCCTCGGTGATCCATGCGTGCGTGAGCAGCAACAGTCCGGCGACCAACGAGCCCGCGCTCATCACCGCGCGCCCATGGCCGTTCTGAATGGCCTGCCCCACCCCCACTCCCGCCACTCCGCTGGCCAGAAGCGCGGCACTGAACGCGCCACTGACGGTGACCCGCGACAGACCCAGCTCCGATTCGATGCCCGGCATCAACAGGGAGAAGGTGTAGTAGAGGCTGCCCCAGGAAATCAGCTGCGCAAAGGACACGGCAGCCACCCAGGTCGAACGCGAAGGACTCATTCCTGGAGGCCGCTCTGACTGCCTCGATCGCATCGACCACATCGACCGCGTCGTTGACGAGATTTGGCCCTTGTTCCTGGCTTGGTGTGAAGACCCATTCGGCGCGTTGCCCTTCAGCGAGCGGTGAAGGTCTGTCGTCCCTCGATCGGATAGGCCGGATCGTTGTAGCCAGGTGTCGAAGGATGCCCGGTGGTGACCATGCTGTCGATCAGCGCTTCGTCGCGGGCTTCAAAGACATGCTGGTGGGCAGTCAGATACTCATGGATCTGTCCCAGGGTCCGGGGGCCCGCGATCGCACTGGTGATTGCCCGGTTGTTCAGCACCCAGTTGACCGCAAACTGGGTCGGCGTCATGCCGCGGGTGCGCGCATGGGCTGCGATGTCCTGAGCCATCTGCAACGACTCTTCACGCCATTCCGACTGCATGATGCGACGGTCTTTCCGGCCAGCACGGGAATCCTCGGGAGGGGTTTCGCCAGGTGCGTATTTGCCCGTCAGAACGCCACGGGCGATGGGCGAATAACTCGCCACACCGATCCCGAAATGCGAGCACGCAGGAAGGATCTCGACCTCGGGCATGCGATTGAAGGCGTTGTAGTAAGGCTGACAGGCTGCAGGCGTGGGCAGTCCGGCTTCGCGACACAGACGCACGATCTCTGCGATCCGCCACGATCGGTGGTTGGAGATGCCCAGATAGCGCACCTTGCCCGCCCGGATGATATCGGCCACCGCGCCGATGGTTTCCTCGAGCGGCGTGTCGTGATCTTCGCGATGCAGGTACCAAAGATCGACATGATCCGTGCCCAGGCGCTGCAATGACTCATCGATCGCCTGATACATCCGCCGCCTTGACAGTCCCCGCCGATTGGGGTCGCTGCCCATGGCATTGCCGACCTTGGTGGCCAGGATCCAGCGATTGCGATCTGCCGCGATGGCGCGTCCGGTAATGCGTTCTGACTCGCCCTGTGCGTAGACATCGGCAGTGTCGATGAAATTGATGCCCGCATCCCTGCAGGCCGCAACAATCTCGAAAGACTCCGACTCGCCGGTGCGATCGCCGAACATCATCGTGCCCAGACAGATGCTGGAGACCCGCAGGCCACTGCGACCCAGCACGCGCAAGGGGACGCCTGAAGACACAGGAGCGGCGGATTTCGATTCGGGGGTTGCGCTGGTCTTGTCGGTCATGTCCATGCCTTGCGTCAGAAAGACTTCGGGTGCCCGGAGGCGGTGGGTGCCTGCGGTTGTCCGTTGGGGGCCTGTCCTGCCCGACGGGCGAGCCACCAGCCATGCTGCACAGGCCATCGGTCCCACTGCGCATCCTCGCCCAGCGCGCTTGCGGCATGCAGTGGCCAGTTGGGCTCGTAGAGCGCCTGTCGTCCGATGGCAATCAGGTCGGCGCGACCTTCCTGCAGAATGGCCTCGGCCTGGGCAGGATCGGTGATGAGACCGACGGCAATCGTTGGGATCTGGGCTTCGCGGCGGATGCGTTCTGCAAAGGGCACCTGAAATCCGGGGCCTCTGGGCACGGCGAGCCGGCCCGCCGGGTTGGTGGCCGAGCCCTGAATGCCGCCCGAGGAGCAGTCGACGAAGTCCACGCCCAGCGCCTTGAGCTGCTGCGCCATCACGACGCTGTCTTCGAGCATCCAGCCGCCCTCGATGCCATCGACGCAGGACAGGCGCACCGAGAGAAGGACCTGCTCGCCCAGCGCCGCCCGCACGGCACGAGTCACCCGCAATGGAAAGCGCATGCGGTTCTCGAGGCTGCCTCCATAGGCATCGGTGCGTTGGTTGGACAGCGGCGAGAGGAAGCTGTTGAGCAGGTAACCGTGCGCCATGTGGATCTCGACCATGCGATAGCCTGCTGCCACTGCACGATGCGCTGCTGCGGCAAAGGCCTGCTCGATCTGATCAAGGTCTTCTTCGGTGGCCGGTCGGGGTGGGGTCCAGCGCGGATCGACAGGAATGGCCGAGGCGGCCACACCTACCCAGCGCAGTTCGTTGCGCTCGCGTTCGTCTTTTTCCGTCAGCGGGCCATTGCCGTCCCAGGGGCGCTGGGCTGCCGCCTTGCGCCCCGCATGACCGATCTGGATGGCGGGAACCGAGCCTGCCGCCTCGATCAGGGTGGCCAGCTGTCGCAATCCTGGAATATGCGCGTCGTCCCAGATGCCCAGGTCGCCATAGGTACCGCGGCCGCGTTTTTCAACCACGCTGACTTCCATCATGACCGTGCCCGCCCCGCCCTGAGCCACTTTGGCCGCATAGGCCACATGCCAGTCGGTGCTGAAGCCTTCATTGGCCCAGTACTGGCACATCGGCGAGATCATGATCCGGTTGGGAAGCGTGACGCCGCGCCAGGTGGCGGGTGCAAAGAGCAATGTGCTCAAGGGGCTCTCCTCGATCCTTGTTGTGGGTCAGGCGGGTAGCGATCAGGGCAAGGCGGTGGAGCGCCTTGCCCTTAGCAGTGGTGGCAGGATCAGCGACGCAACGATCGCACAGAACAGCACAAACGACAGCGGGCGGGTGACAAAAACGGACCAGTCTCCCTGGGCAATGGCCAGCGCGTTGCGAAGCTGTTTTTCCGCCATCGGGCCGAGAATCATGCCGACGATGACCGGCGCCACCGGAAAACCGTAGCGACGCATGGCCAGTCCGAGCAACCCGATCAGAAGCAGCAGTGCCAGATCGAACCAGGACTGGCGCAGACTCCATGCCCCCAGCGTGGCAAAGACCAGGATGCCTCCATAGAGCAGGGGCGACGGAATGCGAAGAATGCGAACCCACAGTCCCACCAGGGGAAGATTGAGCACCAGCAGCATGACGTTGCCGATGTAGAGCGAGGCGATCAGGGTCCACACCAGCGCGCCCGAGGTTTGCAGGAGGGCTGGACCGGGCTGAATGTTGTAGTTCTGGAATGCGGCCAGCAGGATGGCCGCCGTGGCCGAGGTGGGAATGCCAAGCGTGAGCAGAGGCGCGAGCGCCGCCGTCACGGTCGCATTGTTGGCCGCTTCTGGGCCGGCCACGCCTTCGATCGCACCCTCTCCTCCCTCGACCGAAAATGACTTCGGGTCTCGGGAGAGCTTCTTTTCGGTGGCGTAGGAGAGGAAGGTGGGAATCTCGGCCCCGCCTGCGGGGATCAGTCCGAAGGGAAATCCGATGGCCGTGCCACGGAGCCAGGCCGGCCATGAGCGTCGCCAGTCCTCGCCACTCATGCGGGTGGGACTCATGCGGTTCAGGGTCCCCTCGGGCTGAGGGAAAAGTCCCTGATAGAGCGCTTCTCCGACTGCGAACAGACCGACCGCCACCACCACCACGTCAATCCCGTCGAAGAGTTCGGGGATGCCCAGCGTGTATCGCACCTGCCCCGAGACCGCGTCCATGCCGATCAGACCCAGGAAGAGCCCCAGAAACAGGCTGGTCATCCCCCGGAGGACGGACTCGCCGAGGACTGCGGAGACCGTCGTGAACGCCAGCGCCATGATCATGAAGTATTCGGCAGGGCCAAAATGCAGCGCAGCCGAGGCCATGACTGGCGCAAACAGTGACAGCAGGAGGGTGGCCAGAGTGCCGGCAATGAAGGAGCCGATGGCGGCCGTGGCCAGTGCGGGCCCGGCGCGCCCGAAGCGCGCCATGGTGTTGCCCTCCATGGCCGTGACCATGGTGGCCGACTCGCCGGGCGTATTCATCAGGATCGAGGTGGTCGATCCGCCAAACATGGCGCCGTAGTAGATCCCCGCAAAAAGAATGAGAGCAGACGAGGGCTCCACTTTTGCAGTAATGGGCAGGAGCATTGCGACGGTCATGGCCGGACCGATGCCAGGAAGCACACCGACCGCCGTGCCAATGAAGCAACCGAGAAGCGCCCACATCAGGTTGGCCGCAGTCAGAGCCGAGGCGAATCCCGCCAGGAGTGCGCTGAAGGTATCCGGCATGGCAGGCTCAGAGCCCCAGCAATGGGAAAAGAGGCAGGTTCAGCCCGAGGCCTCTGGCAAACAGCCACCACACAGGCAGTGAGAGCAGCAGCCCCACCAGTGCATCTCGTGCGGGACGCCGGCTGCCATGCCCTCTTGCGACACAGGCAAGCAAAAACACGCTGGCCGCCACAAAGCCGATCCACTGGATCACGATCATGTGAATGATCAGGCCGCCAAGCATCCACAGGGCAGCGCCCTGCCCGGCGAACCGAGGCGTCTCTTCCTCCAGCCGCTCTCGGGAAGCATTTGCATCACCCGCGTCCCGCCTTGCAAGGGAGCCCGTGCCACCTGCAAGCAGCAGGGCGCCACAAAGGGCCAGTCCTGCAGCCACCAGACCGGGCAGAAAGCGGGGCGACAGGCCGGAATAGCCTCCGGCACCATCGATACCCTGGATCCCGAGGGCGACGCCGCCGGCTGCCATCAGCGTGAACAGGCCGATGATCCGGCGGGCCAGGCGGCTCATATCCGATGCGGGTCTTCGCTTGCTTGACGGGACCCTTACTTGACCAGACCCAGCTCTCGCAGAATGCCGCCCAGGCGCTTCATCTCGCTTTCGACAAAGCTGCCGAATTCGGCTCCGGTCAGGACGTAGGGCGCCCATTCGTTACGGGCAAGGGCTTCCTTCCATTGAGGCGTCTGGGTGCCCTTGATGACGGCATCGATCAGGGCCTTCTGCTGGTCCGGTGTGATGCCGGGCGCGCCATAGACGCCCCGCCAGTTGTAGATCTCGACATCGATGCCCTGTGCCTTGAGCGTTCGGATGCCCTGGACCGGATTGGCCGAGGACACGGCCAGAGCGCGCATCTTGCCGTCCTTGATGAAGGGCAGGAATTCGGACACACCCGCAACTCCGACCGTGACCTGGTTGCCCAGGATGGCAGCGGTCGCCTCGCCACCACCGGCAAAGGGAATGTAGTTGGCCTTGGTGGGATCGACCCCTGCGGCCTTGGCGATCAGGCCAACCATGATGTGGTCGACCGAGCCCCGAGAACCGCCTCCCCAGCTCACAGAACCGGGATTGGCCTTGAGCTGCTTGATGACATCGTCGAGGCTCTGGATCTTGCTTGCGGCCGGCACCACCAGAATCAGCGTATCGGCAAACAGGCGTGCGATCGGGGTGGCATTGCGCAGGCTGATCGGCGCCTTGCTCATCTCGATGCCGCCCACCATGACAGCGCCCGTGACCACCAGCGCGTTCGGGTTGCCCTTGTCGGTATTGACGAACTGCGCCAGTCCGATCGCGCCGCCCGCGCCGCCCTTGTTTTCGAAGGTGGCGTTCCGGATCACCCCGGCAGCCTGCATCGCACTGGCAATCCCCCGTCCGGTCTGATCAAATCCGCCGCCCGGGTTGGCTCCGATCATCACCTTCAGCGTGTCGAACTGCGCCGCGGCCGGGCCACTCAGACCCAGTCCAACCGCGAGTACAAGGGCCAGGCCCAAACCGGAAATACGGGCGCTCAGGCCGCGTCGAGTGGGGGACGGGGATTTCATCAGGGGCTCCTCTCTTGTGAGAAGCGCGAGTGTACTTGCTGCCGCGCCTGCGAGCGAGTCCGCGCGGGCAGGTCAGGTGCCGGCCGACCTCAGATCAGCGTCAGCCGTCCTGTGCCAGCGCGGGCTCGGCCTCGGCGACTCTGGCCACCAGCAGCTTGTCAACCCGGTTGCGGTCCATGTCCATGACCTCGAACCGATGCCCTGCAGACTCAAAATGATCGGCCACCGCGGGAATGCGTCCCAGCTGGTGCATGGCAAAGCCGCCCACGGTGTGAAAGCTGCGCTCTTCTTCGTCTGGCAAGGCCTCGATCTCGAGCAACTGCTTCAGCCGTTCAAGGCCGAGCGAACCATCGACGAGCCAGGAGCCATCCTCACGGCGGACCGCATCAAGTTCACCGGTTTCATCCGGTTCGGGCATCTCGCCCACGATTGCTGTCAGTACATCGTTGAGCGTGACCACACCCTGCAGGTCGCCGTATTCGTCGACCACAAGTCCGAACTGCACCCGCTCTCTGCGAAAGGTGTCGAGCAGCTGGGTGGTGCTGATGGTTTCGGGCAGGTACAGGGGCGGCGAGAGATGACCCTCGACATCGATGGGCTCGCCATGCAGGGAAGGGCGGAGCAGATCGCCCACGCGAAGCACCCCCAGGATATGCTCGAGTCCGCCACGGCAGACCACCACGCGGGCATGCGGACTTTCGGCGATGTGACCTCTCACGATCGCATCGCCGTCATCAAGATCAATCGATTCGATGTCCATGCGGGGCGTCATGATCGCGCCGATACGCTGTTCATCCAGCCGCAGCACATTCGAGACGATGGCCTGTTCGCTTTCATGAAACACGCCCGCTTCCGCGCCTTGTTCCATCAGGACCTTGATTTCGTCATCGGTGACCGGCGGCTCCTCGAGTCGACGACCCCCCAGCAGTCGAACCAGCAGGTTGCTCGAGGAGGAGAGCACCCACACAAAGGGACGGGTGAGCCTGGCAAAACCGAGCAGCGGGCGGGCGACAAAGGAGGCGATGCGTTCGGGTGCGCGCAGGGCCAGTTGCTTGGGGACCAGTTCTCCGATGACCACCGAGAGGTAGGTGATGATCACCACCGCGAACGCAACCGACAGGCCGGTGGCATAGGGCTCGAGCAGGCTGAACCCTGCGAGCCATTGGGCGACCGGCACGGCGATCAGCCCCTCCCCGACCACACCGCTCAGCACACCGATCGTGGTGATGCCGACCTGAATGGTGGACAGGAATCCGGAGGGCTCTTCGTTGAGGCGCTGCGCAGTGGATGCGCCCGGGTGGCCATCGTCGGCCATACGCTGAAGTCGGGCTTTGCGCGAAGAGACCACGGCCATCTCCGACATCGCGAACACTGCATTCAGCACGATGAGGAGCAGCAGCAGGACCAGATCCATCGAGGAAATCAGGGAGTTTCGATGGACACAGCATAGCACCCGCTCATGTCAGACCCTTCCTGTCAGACGTGCATAGATCTCGCTGAGGGCTTCAGGCAGTGCATGGACATCCTCAATGACACGGTACCCATCTGGCGTGCACATGCGGCGCAGGTAATCGTGTCCGCCCGGGTCGATGGTGACGCAGAAGGTGGCAATGCCTGCACGTTCCGCCTCTCGCAGCGCACGGGCCGTGTCCTGCAGACCATACCCTTCGTCGTTGCGGTCGGGGCCGTAGTCGATGTCCTGCGGGTAGCCATCCGACACCAGAATCAGAAGGCGTTGCGGCGCAGGTCGACGAGACAGTTTTCTTGCGGCATGGCGGATCGCCGGACCCATCCGGGTCGAGCCCCTGGGCTCGATGGCCGCCAGTGCGCATCCCAGGCTGCGCTGGCGCCATGGGTCATCAAAATCACGTGCAACATGAAACTCCACGTTCTGGCGCCCGCTCCCTGAAAAGCCATAGATCGCATGGTCATCGCCCAGTGCGGCCAGGCCCAGTGCCATCAGGGCAAGACTGTCTCTGGCAACATCGATCACCCGTCGACGGGGTGCTTCTGCAGCCGATGCTGGCGTGTCGTCATAAAAGCCGTAGAGCAGCGCGCCCGCCTGTGACTCGGGTGCGACGCCTGGCACCGGGGGTCGCGTTTGAGCGGGCAGCGAAAGAGAGGTGGATGCGCTCATATCGAGCAGCAGTGCCGTGGCAACGTCGCGCTCCCGTCGCTCCCGCCGAATCCAGGCTCTCTGATCGTCGCTCGCGCCTGCGCGACGTTCGATCATCGCGCGGACCACGCCATCGAGATCAAGGTCTTCGCCGTCGGCCACGCCCCGGATTCGCCGATGTGACACTGGGCGCAGGGCTGCAAAGCGATCCAGGATGCGCCTGGCCAGATCAGGGTGCCGCTCGCGCACCTCGTGCAGGAGATCCTGCTGGGGGCCCCGCAGTCGCAGCTCGGTCAGTCGGCACCAGGCGGGCAGATAGCGTCGTGCATGACAATCCCATTCATCGATCAGAAAAACGCCCACCGCCTCACCGGCACCCGCGCCGTAGCGGGCCGGCAGCATGAGGCTGTCCTCGATCACGGATCCTTCGGACAGGAGCTCGTCCTGATGGCCGTCCTCTTGCGCGGCATCGACTGGCAAGGGCTGCGCCTGAGCCGATGTGCTACCCACCGATCCGGACAGCACCTGCCTGCTCTGCTGCGCGTCGGCAATCGCCCCGGTCGCGCGCTCTGCCTCGGCCGTGGGATCGCTCTGCGACTGGCGATCAGGCATTCGGGCTGCCACCGTCTCTTCATCAGCCTGTGGACGCGCGCCACGCATCCATGAACCCTGATTCGGGGCAGGGGGCTCATCCGCAGGTGGCGGCAAGGGATGAATGCGGATACCCAGTTCGCGCAGGCTTCGTCTGCTCCCGGGGAAGCGCTCGATCAGCAGGCGGTGCAGTTCGGCTGCGACCAGACTGCAGTCGGTGATGGTGGCCCCAGGTTTAAGAACGGTGTCCGCCCTCTGAAGGAGCATGACAAGCAGCTCGTGGTGCGCGACCCGTTGCGCCTCGGTCATCCCTGACGGGAGCGGCGCAGCCCCCGGACGGGCACGATGAAGCAGCCATCGGCTGAGCCCATGGAGCAGGCTGCGCAGTGCACCCGACGGTGGTGTACCCAATCTGTTCAGAGAGACGTCGATCAGGGCATCGAGATCGTCGCGTGCGCCCGGATAGTGTGCCCGGATGCGCGCATCGACCCAGGCACGCTGAAGCAGGCGCTCCAGACTTCGTTCGAGCAGACGACGTCGATCGCGTGGCGGCGCACGCCAGCCACGCTCATGCGGCGCGTCAGGCAGAGCGGCAGCCCGTGCCGCATCGCACAGACAGGCTCGCAGGACGGACAGTCTCAGTGCACGTCGCCAGGCCTCGGGTGTCCGGAATCCTGTCGTTGCACACGGCAGGGCGGTGGCCGAGGGGGTGTTTCCCTGTCGTGCAGGCGGGGGCAGACCGGCGCGCGCGGGATGAAATCCGGTGATCTGCAAGGAGACGGGCCTGCCGCGCAGCGCTTCTGCCAGCAGACTGAGGGCCCGCAGGTGGGCATCCGCCTTCACGATCAGGGCAAGAGCAGGTCGCAGATGTCCCGGATGGCTTCACGCAGGGCCGGATCCTCGGTCAAGGCCTGGCCCAGGGCGACTGCACAGGCTCTGGCGTGCGGCACCCCTCGCGCCATGAGGGCTCCCGCATGCACCAGTGCGCGGGTGCCGACGCCGTCCTCGAGCCCCTGCTCTCGCAGTTGGCGCACCCGTCGTCCGATCTCGGCCAGCCCGCGCGCACGATCCGCATCGACGCCGCTTTCATGCGCAATGATCCGGGCCTCCTGCCCGGGCGGCGGATAGTCGAATTCGAGTGCAACGAAGCGTTGCCGTGTCGAGGTCTTCAGGTCCTTCAGGGCACTCTGATAGCCGGGGTTGTAGGAGATGACCAGCAGAAAGTCCGGGTGTGCGTCCAGAAGCTCTCCGGTCTTGTCGATCGGCAGCACGCGACGATGATCGGTGAGCGAGTGAATCACCACCGTGGTGTCCTTGCGGGCCTCGACCACCTCGTCCAGATAACAGATCGCACCGGTACGCACCGCCCGGGTGAGGGGGCCGTCCTGCCATACCGTCGCATCATTGGACAACAGGTAGCGGCCGATCAGGTCTGAGGCGGTCAGGTCCTCATGGCAGGCCACCGTGAGCAGCGGGACCTCCAGATGGTTCGCTGCGGCCTGCCCCTTTGGATTTCGCCCCTGCCCGGGGGTCGCAGCCTGAGCGCGCCGATGAATGCGCCAGGCCATATGCTCGATGAACCGTGTCTTGCCACACCCTGTCGGCCCTTTGAGCAGCACGGGCAGCCGCGCCTGCCAGGCTGCATCGAAGAGTTCGATCTCGTCACCGATGGGCAGATACCAGGGCTCGACATCCAGTCGGCTGGCCCGGCCCAGGGCCTGGTGGTGTGAAGAAGCGCTCATGGTCCGATACTACCTTCGTGTCGCAGAAACGCAGGGCTTCCCGCCTTGCCGAAGGCGGGCCTATGCTAGATTCCAGCCCCGCAGGCGCCTGCATCATGAGAGCAGCCCGGCGTGATCAAAGTGGGTCGGCGGATCTTGAGCGCTGGGCCCTGACATTGCGTACACAGCGGTGTACAACACAGGTTTCCGGGGCATGTCGAGCGAACAGATCGTCAACGAAGTCAGGCGCAGACGGACGTTTGCCATCATTTCCCATCCGGACGCGGGCAAGACGACGCTGACCGAAAAGCTTCTGCTTTTCGGCGGCGCGATCCAGCTTGCCGGTACGGTCAAGGCGCGCAAGAGTGCCCGGCATGCCACCTCCGACTGGATGGAGGTTGAAAAGCAGCGGGGCATCTCGGTGGCCAGTTCGGTCATGCAGTTCGAATACGGCGATTGCGTCTTCAATCTGCTCGATACGCCGGGTCACCAGGACTTCTCCGAAGATACCTACCGCGTGCTCACTGCGGTGGATTGCGCTGTCATGGTGGTCGATGCAGGTAAGGGTGTCGAGGCCCAGACCATCAAGCTGCTCGAGGTCTGTCGATTGCGCGACACGCCCATCATCACCTTCATCAACAAGCTTGATCGCGAGGTGCGCGAGCCGCTCGAGCTGCTCGATGAGATCGAGTCGGTCCTGAAGATCCGGTGTGCACCGGTGACCTGGCCGATCGGTGCGGGCAAGCGCTTTCGAGGGGTGTATCACCTGCTGCGTGACGAGGTGCTGCGATTTGCTGCCGGTGAGGAGCGAGCCAATCAGGAGGTGCAGGCGCTGTCGGGCGAGGCGCTCGATGCGCTGGACCAGGCTTTTCCGGCCGAGATGGCTGTCTTGCGTGACGAGATCGAACTGGTCAAGGGAGCAGGCTCTGGGTTCGAGCTCGGTGAGTTCCTTGCAGGCAGACAGACGCCCGTCTTCTTCGGGTCGGGCATCAACAATTTCGGTGTACGCGAAATTCTCAGCGCACTGGCCGACTGGGCCCCGCCGCCTCAGTCGCGTGATGCAGGCCTTCGAGCGGTGCAGCCGCAGGAAGCCGGTTTCACCGGATTCGTGTTCAAGATCCAGGCCAACATGGATCCCAATCACCGCGATCGGATCGCATTTCTGAGGGTGTGCTCGGGTCGCTATGAGCCCGGCCTGAAGGTCAATCACCGTCGCCTGGGGCGCCCCATCAAGATCCAGAACGCCTTGACCTTCATGGCCAATGAGCGCTCGTTGATGGAAGTGGCCTACGCGGGGGACATCATCGGCCTGCACAACCATGGTCAACTTCAGATCGGTGACACCCTGACTGAGGTCAACGAACCCCTGGGTTTCACCGGCATTCCGTATTTCGCGCCCGAACTGTTCTCGCGTCCGAGGTTGCGTGATCCCTTGAAATCAAAGCAGCTGGCCAAGGGTCTGCAGCAGCTTGGCGAAGAAGGCGCGGTTCAGGTGTTCGAGCCCTTCATCGATGCCACGCCCCTGCTGGGCGCGGTCGGCCAGCTGCAGTTCGAGGTGGTGGAGCACAGACTGCGGACCGAGTATGGCGTCGAGGCGGGATTCGAGCGTGCGGGAATCAGTTCGGCGCGATGGGTGACCTGTGAGGACGATGCCATGCTGCGGGAATTCACCCGCGCCCAGCAGGCTCGTCTGGCCAAGGATGTTGACGGCAACCTGGTCTATCTGGCGGACAACAGCGTCAACCTGCGGCTGACCATGGAGCGCTGGCCCAAGGTCATCTTCCACGCCACGCGCGAGCATGGCCAGCGCATCGCCGCCTGAATCTGCGCCGCGGGGCCTCGCGGCCTGGGTTCCCGCCGGGGTGGCGGGATTCGTCTGTGTGCTGGTGGGCATGACCAGTTCCTATGCGCTGGTGGTCGAAGCGGCCCGTGCCATGGGTCTGGGGCCAGCCGAACTGGCCACGCTGACCTCGGCCCTGCTGTTTGCGATCGGCATCACCTGCCTGTTGCCCAGCCTGCTGTTGCGCATTCCTGTGGTCATTGCCTGGTCGACGCCGGGCGCCGCCCTGCTGGCCGTCAGCCTCAAGGAGGTTCCTCTGGCAGAGGCGCTGGGCGCCTTTGTGGTCTGCGGCCTGATGCTGGCCCTGGTCGGTGCAACAGGCTGGTTCGAGCGCCAGATGGCGCGCATCCCGGTCGCCCTGGCCTCCGCGCTGCTGGCGGGAGTGCTGCTGCGTTTCGGTCTTGAGGCTTTTTCCTCGGTCCAGTCCGCTCCGGCGGTGGTCGGGTCCATGCTGATGGTGTTTTTGTTTGCACGGCGATGGCTGCCCCGTTGGGCGGTGCCGCTCACGCTGCTTGCAGGGTTGATGGCCTGGCCGATGGCCGAGAGCTCGCAGGCGGTGCAGGCCTTCGAAGGCCTGCGACAGGGCCTGGGCCAGGATTGGCCGGTTCTTGCGCCACTGGCCTGGCCCATCGGTTTTTCCGCGTCTTCAGTGCTGGGCGTTGCGGTGCCCCTGTTCATCGTGACCATGGCCTCGCAGAACCTTCCAGGCGCAGCGGTTCTGAAGGCGCATGGCTATACCCAGGCACCGGTATCGGCGCTGATCACCCTCACCGGAGTGGTCACGGCGCTGCTTGCGCCCTTCGGCGTATTTGCCATCAATCTGGCAGCGATTACGGCCGCGCTTTGCATGAGTCCTGAGATCCATCCGGATCCGGCACGGCGCTGGACGGCCGCAGCAGCAGCCGGCGCGCTTTACCTCCTGGCAAGTGTCTTTGCCGCGCCCCTGTCAGGGCTCTTCCTGGCCATGCCTCGCGAGCTGGTGATCACCATTGCAGGGCTGGCGCTTTTGCCGACCATTGGCCGGGGTCTGGCGGGCGCACTCGAGCAGGAACCGGTACGTGATGCTGCGCTGGTGACCTTTTTGGTGACCGCCAGCGGGCTGCAATTGGCCGGGGTGGGTTCGGCCTTCTGGGCCGTGGTGGCCGGGCTCACCTGCTACGCCCTGTGGTCACCCCGGAGCGGGCAAACCTGAACTCCAGGCCTGCCCGCAGCTTGTGCCGCTTTGAGCCTCGCTTGACTCGGCATGGTCGCACCATGCAGCTTCGCGCGAGGCCAGGGGCGGGTCAGCGTGCGGCCAGTGCGGTCTCGGTCAGCCGCACCCAATAGGCGGCGCCCGTCGGCAGGATGGCGTCATTGAAGTCATAGCCCGGGTTGTGAACCATGCAACCGCCGGAGCTGCCGGTGCCATTGCCGATCCAGACATAGCATCCGGGCCGCGCCTTGAGCATCCAGGCAAAGTCCTCGGAACCCATCGCCGGACGCGGCTGCGGGTTGACCCGCTCTGCGCCCACCAGAGATTCCGCGACCCGCCGGCATAGCGCGGCTTCGGCTTCGGAGTTGATGGTCGGGGGATAGCGACGCTCGTACCGCACACTGATCTGTGCGCCATGGCTGAGCGCGGTGCCTTCACAGAGCTCGCGGATACGTCGCTCGACCTGCTCCTGCACCTTCTCGCTGAAGGCACGCACCGTGCCGCCGATGACAGCCTCATTGGGGATGATGTTCCAGGCTGTGCCCGAATGAAACTTGGTCACAGAAAGCACTGCCGGCTCGAGCGGATCGAGATTGCGGCTCACGATGGTCTGCAGTTTCTGGACGAGCTCGGCCCCCAGCGTGATCGGATCGATGCCGTGATGCGGCATGGCGCCGTGCGCGCCCTTGCCCACAATGCTGATTTCGAAGATGTCATACGAGGCCATCATGGGCCCGGCCTTGACCGCGATATGGCCGGCCTCGATCCCCGGAATGTTGTGCATGCCGAAGACGGCTTCCACCGGAAAGCGATCAAACAGGCCTTCTTCCACCATCACCCGGCCGCCGCCTTCGTTTTCTTCGGCGGGTTGGAAGATCAAGACGGCCGTGCCATCAAAATTCCGCGTTTCAGCCAGATGCCGGGCGGCGCCGAGCAGCATGGTGGTGTGACCGTCATGACCGCAGGCATGGTGCTTGCCTGAATTGCGAGAGGCCCAGGGCACACCCGAGGCCTCTTGCATGTCCAGGGCATCCAGGTCGGCGCGCAGACCGATGGCCCGCTTGCTGCTGCCCAGGCGCCCCTTGATGGTCGCCACGACCCCGGTTTTGGCAATGCCGGTATGGACTTCGTCCACGCCGAAGGCCTTCAGACGTTCGACCACATAGGCGGCCGTGCCGACCTCCTCGAAGGCGGTCTCGGGGTTGGCATGGATATGGCGGCGCCATTCGGTCATCTGAGGCAGGTAACGCCCCAGGGTTTCAATGGCATCCAGGTTTTCAAGGGCGCCCATGGCAGTTCTCCTGAAGGATCTTCGCGGTGGTTTTTCGATCCGGATCCGCCCTCTGGTTGCGCCTTACGCTCCCAGCGAACCCGGGGGGACTCGGTTTCTCAGCCATCGGCCCGAATGTTGCGCTCACGGATCACCCGGGTCCAGCGTTCCTGCTCGTTCCTGAGCAGGGCATCAAAGTCTTCGGCAGACCCTGCTGTGATCTGGGTGCCCATCTTTTCGAGCCGGGCAACCACATCCGGATCCTTCAGGGCCGCCAGGACCTCATCGGACAGGCGTTTGATGATCGGTCGTGGTACCCCGGCCGGGGCCGCCAGTCCATACCAGGGCAGGAAGGTTGCATCTGCGAATCCCGCCTCCGCGGTGGTGGGCACATCGGGCAGATCACCTGATCGTCGAGGTGCACCGATGGCCAGAGCACGCAGCCGCCCCTCGCGAATGTGAGGCATGGCCAGTCCCTGTGTCACCAGCCCGAAATGCACCTGACCGCTGGCCAGGTCGGGAATCATCTGGGGTTGACCTGGATAGCGGACATTCACCATCTGCAGGCCGGTGAGCGAGAAGAAGAGCTCCTGCCCCAGATGATTCGAGGTGCCCACACCGGGGTTGGTCACACTCAACTGGCCTGGGCGGCTTCGCACATGGTCCACGAGTTCCTTGAGCGTGCGAACCGGCAGCGACGGCGTGACCACGAAGAGGTTGGGCGGCGCACCGATGATGCCGACGCCGACAAAGTCGCTGACCTTGTGCCGGGCTGTATTGGAGAGCAGGGGTTGTGTCACCGTGGCCGGTGTGGCCATGACCAGGGTGTGACCGTCGGCCGCAGCCCGTGCGGCCGCCTCGGTGCCGATGTTTCCGTTGGCGCCAGGCCGTGCCTCAATGATGAAGGGCTGTTTGAACACGGTGGCGAGTCGATCAGTGACCGCGCGTGCCACCAGATCGACCACACCGCCTGCCGGAAACGGCACGATGACCCGAACCGGTTTGGAGGGCCATGCTTCCTGCGCCTGGGCCGCCGTGCTCCAGAGATTGCCTGCCAGCCCCATGCCTGCCGGCAGGCCGGATGCGGCCAGGCCTGCAGCGGATCCCTGGACCAGCCTGCGGCGAAGCAATGAATGGGACTGGCTCACACGCCCGCCCCGCGTGATGGGGTCATCCTGGCTCATGCGGCCACCGCCTGCCGGGCCAGGCCCAGGCGTTCGCGGGCGGCAGCGTACTGGGCAATCAGGCGCTCGACGAACTCGCCTGCGCCTGGAATGTCATGCACCGCACCGATGCCCTGGCCGCAGCCCCAGATGTCACGCCATGCCTTGCTCTTGGCGCTGCCGCCCGAGCCGAATTGCATCTTGCTGGGGTCGCTGGTGGGCAGGTTGTCCGGGTCGAGCCCTGCGGCCACGATGGACGGACGCAGGTAGTTGCCGTGCACGCCGGTGAACAGATTGCTGTAGACGATGTCCTGCGCGCTTGAGGACACAATCATGTTCTTGTAGCCCTCGGCGGCATTGGCCTCGCGGGTGGCGATGAAGGCCGAGCCGATGTAGCCGAAATCGGCGCCCATGGCCTGCGCGGCCAGCACAGCATCGCCGGTGGCGATGGAGCCCGACAGCGCGATGGGCCCCTTGAACCAGGCGCGCGTTTCCTGGACAAGCGCAAAGGCAGACTGGGTGCCGGCATGGCCGCCGGCCCCGGAGGCCACCAGAATCAGGCCATCAGCGCCTTTTTCGATCGCCTTGTGAGCAAAGGTCTGGTTGATGACGTCGTGCAGCACCATGCCCCCATACGAGTGGGCGGCTTCAAAGATGTCGGTTCGGGCGCCCAGCGAGGTGATGATCACGGGCACCTTGTACTTCACGCACATCTCCATATCGTGCTCGAGCCGGTCATTGGACTTGTGCACGATCCGGTTGACCGCAAAGGGCGCAGCCGGCTTGTCGGGATGGGCCTGGTTGTAGGCATCGAGTTCGGTGGTGATGCGGATCAGCCACTGCTCGAGCACTTCGGCCGGCCGCGCATTGAGGGCCGGAAACGAACCCACGACGCCGGCCTTGCACTGGGCAATCACCAGATCAGGGTTGGAAATGATGAACAGGGGTGAGGCGATCACCGGGATTGACAGCCGGCTCTTGAGTTCTTGCAGGTTCATGGGGTCTCCGTCATAAGGCTTCGCCTTAGGATACACGCTAGACTGTGGCCATCCGGGCGGGAATCCGCCCATACCGATCAGTCAAGGAGGAGACATGAAAGCCGTTCTGTGCAAGGAATGGGGCCCGCCCGAGAGCCTCGTCATCGAAGACATTCCCGCCCGCGACCCGGGTCCGGGCGAAGTCCGCATCCGCGTGCGTGCAGCAAGCGTCAATTTTCCGGATGTGCTCATCATCCAGAACAAATACCAGTTCAAACCCGAGCGGCCGTTTTCTCCGGGCTCCGAGGCCGCGGGCGATGTGATCTCGGTCGGCGCGGGCGTGACCCATGTGAAGCCCGGTGACCGGGTGCTGGCCAGCACGGGTCATGGCTCGTTTGCCGAAGAGGTGATCGCGACGGCGGCCAAGGTCGTCAAACTGCCCGACGGGCTGGGCTATGACGTGGCGTCCGCGTTCATCCTGACCTATGGCACCTCATGGCATGCGCTCAACGACCGGGCTGCACTCAAGGCGGGCGAAACCGTCCTGGTGCTGGGTGCTGCAGGCGGGGTGGGTATTTCGGCCATCGAGATCGCCAAGGCGCGGGGCGCGCGCGTGATTGCTGCGGCTTCGACCGAAGAAAAGCTGGCGGTCTGCCGTGAGCATGGCGCCGACGAGACCATCAACTACGAAACCGAAGACCTGCGCGAAGGCATCAAGCGCACCACCGGTGGCAAAGGCCCGGATGTCATTTATGACCCGGTGGGTGGCAAGTACGCAGAACCGGCCTTCCGTTCGATTGCCTGGCGTGGGCGCTATCTGGTGGTGGGCTTTGCAAATGGAGAAATTCCCCGTCTGCCGCTCAACCTGATGCTGCTCAAGGGGGCCTCGGTGGTCGGCGTGTTCTGGGGTGACTACACCAAGCGCGAGCCGGCAGCCAATGAGCGCGATGTGGCCGAGATGATGGCCCTGCTCACCGCGGGCAAACTGCGTCCGCATATTTCGGCCACCTCCTCACTGGATCAGGTGCCCCAGGCGCTGATCGATATGGCCAACCGACGGGTCACCGGCAAGGTGCTGATCGTTCCCTGACCTGCACACCATGGCCCTGAAGGATGTTCACGGCAACCCGGTCAGCCTGAGTGATCCCTCAGGACTGGCCGTGGTCGATCGCTTTGTGCTCGGCTTTCCTGGGGCTGAGACTTCCGCGCTCGACATCCTGGGACTGGCCGAGCGGGATGACGCGCCTTATGTCCAGGCCTGTGCTGCGGCGCTCAAGCTTTTTGCCGAGACGCCGCAGGCACCCCGGGCAGCGCTCAAGCACATTGCCCGCGGACGGTCGAGTGCGGTGAAGGCCAGCGAGCGGGAGTGGCGTCTGCTCGATGCCGTGGCGGCCTGGGCCGAAGGCGACCTGGACCGTGCCATCGCCTTGCATGAGGACCAGGCCCGCGAATGTCCGAGAGACCTGCCTTCGATCAAGATCGGTCAGTATCACTGCTTCAATCGAGGTGACTCGCCCCGGATGCTGCGTATGGCGCTCACTGCTGCGCCCGAAGCGGCAGACTGCGCGCCGGTCCATGGCATGGTGGCCTTCGGTTACGAACAGTGCCACCTTCTGGGGCAGGCCGAGGCGAGCGCGCGTCGGGCGATCGCGATGCAACGCAAGGAGCCCTGGTCCCATCACGCTTTGGCCCATGTCCTGATCACCCAGGGTCGCTTCGACGAAGGTCTGGCCTTCATGGACGAGATGCAGCCCACCTGGACCGGGTTGAGCTCGTTCATGCTGACCCATAACCATTGGCACCGGGCTCTCTTTCTGATTGAGCAGATGCGCCTCGATGAAGCGCTGGCTCTGCATGACGCGCAGGTCTGGGGCGTCAACAAGGACTACAGTCAGGATCAGATCGGCAGCGTGTCCTTGCTGGCACGGCTGGAGCTGGCGGGTCAGCCCGTGGGCGATGCCCGCTGGCAGGATGTGGCCGACCGGCTGGTCTCGCGCATCCATGACCATGTCCAGCCCTTCCTCGATATGCACTACCTCTACGGCCTGGCCCGTGCATCGCGGCCCGAAGCGGCCCTCATGCTCAGCAGCATCGAGGCCCATGCAGCAGGCACGCCAGCCTCCAGCCGGGCCGCCTGGCAGGACGTGGCGGTGCCGGCCTGTCGCGGGCTGCTGGCCCATGCGCGAGGGGAGCATGCCGAGGCCGCGCGCCACCTGGGGACTGCGCTGCCTCGCATGGTCGAGATCGGTGGCAGCCACGCTCAGCGTGATCTGTTCGAGCAGATTCGCCTGGATGCGCTGCTGCGCTCGGGGCAGTTCGCCACGGCGCAGAACCTGCTCCAGCCTCTGGTCAATCAGACGCCGCAATCCTTGCGACTGGCTCAGCTGATGAAACGGATCTACCCGGCGCTGGGTCTGTCGGGCATCGTGACGCACTGACCTGCCTCTTCGATGGCACAGCAGCAGCAAATCGCCGCTTGTGCGGCGCGGGAGACGCTTTCGGCTGGATGCTGAGGGGCCTTCGTTTTAGGTTAACCTCGCGTCTTCATTCGGTTCGTGGCCTTGATCTGTCGATCAGACGGTGGCTGACGAGCCCGCTCACGGAGTCCTCCTCTCATGTCCTACTCTCCTCGTCTGGCGCTCGCCGCTGCCCTGTTCTGCCTGTCGCTCAGCCCCGTGCAAGCCCAGAGCAAGAAGGAACTGGTCAACCGTATCCTCACGCTGCAGCAGCCTTCGGTCGAGGCCCTGGCCCGCACCCTGGCCGAGCGGCCAGCGCTGGAATTGGCTGCTGAAGCCCGTCAGTTCATCGGCAAGGTGCCCGAAGACAAGCGCGAGGCGGTGGTCAAGGCCATTGATGCCGATCTCAAGAAATACGCCGATGAGGCAGTGCCCCTGGTGCGCGAGAAGGCGGTGGCCTTGTCCCCCTCGGTGTTTGGTACCGAACTCGAGACCAACTTCAATGAGGCCGAGCTGCGGCAGCTGATCAACTGGTTCGAATCTCCGGTCATCAAGCGCTACAACCAGATGATCCCGGGTGTTCAACAGGCCTTGACCGAAAAACTGATTACCGAAACACGGGCGCAGATCGAACCCAAGGCACGCGCCTTGCAGGCGGCCATGGCAAAACACCTGGGCCTGCCTGCACCGGGTTCGGCGCCGGCTGGTTCGGGAGCGGGGTCGCCCGGCATGCCCGGCAATCGCGGTTCAGGAAAATAAAGCGGTTCGCCTCAATACCCGGCGCGAGATCTCGAAGGGGCGCCGGGATCGCGACTGCTTGCTGAGACCCTGTTTTCGACCCGGGTGTACAGCAGCTCGCCGGCCAGATTGCTCAGGATCCAGGTCGCAAGCAGCAGGCTGGCATGCAGCGCGGGCGAAGGTGGCATGAAGGTGGCCAGTCCGTTCATCGCCAGACAGACCGGATAGTGCACCAGGAACAGGGAGTACGAGCTGCTGCCGAGCCTGGTGATCCAGGCGCTTGAGGCGCTGCTGCTCTGGTTCGCGCGCTGTTTCTTCGAGCGCAGATCGATCACGATCAGGCCAAGGGCAATCAGGGCGGCCAGTGCGATGCGGTCGCGCCAGTCGATCCAGAGCGCGAGCCCGACCAGGGTTGTCATGCCCAGAAGCAAGAGGACCTTGCGAGCGCCTGTCTCCTGTGTGCTGCGCCAGGCGAGAACGCCGAGGCCATAGGCCCCGAAGAAATAGGGCGCCCAGATCTCCCATGCGGTGTCCCGATTGATCACCAGAAGAGAAAGTGCCGTCATGGCGAACACCATCGGGTCGACAAGACTTCCTCGACCCGTCCGATGCAGCAGCCATAGCAGCAACAGCAGCATCGCCTGCAGTTGAAGGTCGATGGCCACATACCAGATGCCTGCTGACAGGGCTGGAATATCGAGCACATCCTGAACCATCAGCATCTGGGCCAGCACATGCCATGCACTGGGCCATTCGGGCGTGTGGTCGGGTGTGTGATCGGGCCCGAGTCCGAACCGCAGCAGGGCGGTGACCAGCAAGGCCAGTCCGAGGGCGACCCACAAGCTTGGTGCCAATCGCCAGTAACGCTTCAGAATGCGCTTGCACAGATCGAGGGCGGATGACCGGGCGATCCACTGACCTGCTGCTTGCGAGGACAGGCTGGATGCAGCCAGATAGCCGCCGATCACCAGAAAGACCTGCACGGCATACCGGCCATAGGCATCAAGCCACTGGAACAGGCCCGGAGCCATTGGGCTGGCCAGCCCGGGCATCGGTCCGTAAATGGACAGATGGTGCAACACGATGCACTGGGAAGCGAGGACCTTTAGAGCGTCAATTCCGACAGATCGGGGCGAAGATGAGCGGATGTTCATGTCCGCATCATGACCCGGTTGCAGCCTGATTTGAACCGAAGCCTCAAGCTGGTGCATCATCCGACGCCAGACGACCTGCGAAATGGGACATTGAAAGTTCAACCCATGCCAGGGCGTGCAACCGTCCCGTCATTCAGAGCCTGCATCATCTCGGGTCTGGACAGACCGGGTCGGTGAGGTCCTTCAACATGGTGTCCGTCACTGAGTGGCGGATCGAGGAGTCTTCATGAAGATCAAGCATCTGGTGGCCGCAGTCGGCCTGTGCGTGAGCCTGCCGGTGGCGGCGCAGACCGAGATTCAGTGGTGGCATTCCATGGGCGGCGCGCTGGGCGAATGGGTCAACGGTCTGGCCAATGAATTCAACAAGGCCCAGAAGGATTACAAGGTCGTCCCCACCTTCAAGGGCAACTATGACGAATCCATGACTGCAGCGATCGCGGCCTTCCGGGCAGGCAATGCGCCGCACATCCTGCAGGTCTTCGAGGTCGGTACCGCCACCATGATGGCGAGCAAGAATGTCATCGTCCCGGTCACCAAGCTGATGACCGATGCGGGGCTGAAGTTCGATCCTGCCGCTTATGTACCTGCGGTGTCGGGGTATTACACGGCGCCCAACGGTCAGATGATGAGCTTTCCGTTCAACAGTTCGACCACAGTCTTTCATTACAACAAGGACGCGTTCAAGGCGGCTGGCCTGAATCCGGACAAGCCGCCCCTGACCTGGCCTGAGGTCACTCTGGCAGCGGCCAAGCTCAAGGCAGCAGGCCACAAGTGTCCGTTCACCACCTCCTGGGTGAGCTGGACCCAGCTCGAGAGCTTCTCGGCCTGGCACAACGTGGAGTTCGCGACCAAGCGCAACGGTTTCAACGGCATGGATGCGCGTCTGGCCATCAACACGCCGCTGCATCAGCGTCACATCGAGAACCTGGCCAACATGTCCAAGCAGGGCCTGTTCGTCTACAAAGGACGTGCAGGCGCAGCCGACGCAGTCTTTGTGTCGGGTGAGTGCGCGATGTACACCGGCTCGTCGGCCGCCTACGGCAACATCAAGCGCAATGCCAAGTTCGCCTCGGGCATTTCCACGCTGCCGTATTACCCGGATGTCGAAGGGGCCCCGCAGAACACCGTGATCGGCGGTGCCAGCCTCTGGACGCTTTCGGGCAAAAAGCCGGCCGAGTACAAGGGTGTGGCGGCCTTCTTCGATTACCTGTCGAATGCCGATGTCCAGGCAAAGAGTCATCAGATGACCGGGTACCTGCCGGTCACAACTGCCGCCTTCACCGTGACCGAGAAGGCGGGCTTCTACAAGCAGAACCCGGGTACCGATGTCTCCGTGACCCAGATGATCCGCAAGACCACCGACAAGTCGCGCGGCATCCGCCTGGGCAACTTCG
>JBMSOD010000021.1:0-23237 GCA_049422085.1 Burkholderiaceae bacterium | reverse complement strand
GTCTTTCCTGAACCCGACTCGCCGACGATGCCCAGGGTTTCGCCACGTCGCAAATGAAGCGAGACGCCTTGCGCGGCATCAAACGGCCTTCGCCCGAACCAGCCCTGACGAATCCAATAGCGACAGCCCGCGTCCTCGGACTCGAGCAGCACAGGCGCGCCCGGGCTCACCGGGACCACGGCACGACGAGGATGGCTGTCGATCAGACGACGCGTGTATTCATGTCCCGGTGAAGCAAACAGGGCCTCTGTAGGCTGCAGCTCAAGCAGCTCGCCCGCACGCATGACGCCCACGCGATCGGCAAAGCGGCGCACCAGAGGCAGGTCGTGGCTGATCAGCAGAACCGCCATGCCGATTCTTCGCTGCAGATCGTCGAGCAGTTCGATGATCTGACGCTGGATGGTCACATCGAGCGCAGTGGTCGGCTCGTCGGCGATCAGCAACTCGGGCTCACAGGCCAGAGCCATGGCAATCATGGCCCGCTGCCTTTGCCCGCCCGAGAGTTCGTGCGGATAGCTGTTCACACGGCGACGGGGCTCGGGAATGCCGGTCAGTTCGAGCAGGTCGACCGCTCGGGACAAGGCTGCAGCCCGGGTCAGGCCCAGATGAAGGATCAGGGACTCCGCGATCTGGTCCCCGATCGGGAACAGAGGATTGAGCGCCGACATCGGCTCCTGGAAGATCATGGCGATCCTGCGGCCGCGAATGCCGCGCATCTCGCGATCGCTCGCCGAAAGTACAGGCTGCCCCTCGAGCCTGATCTCTCCCTCGATCCGGCCCTCCGCGATCAGTCGCAGGATGGCCATGGCGGTCATGGTCTTTCCGGAACCGGACTCGCCCACCAGCGCAAGCTTCTCGCCTCGCCGGATGTCGAAACTCACCTTGTCGAGAACCCGGACCGATCCCTGCGGCCCGTCAAAACTGACGCTCAGGCCCCGGATGTCCAGCAAGGGCGCTGACCTGTCGACGTCATCGGCGGAGCCTGCCGGGAGGGCGGAATTGTCCATGGGGGTCATCCGCGTCGGGTATCAAGGGCATTGCGCAGGGCTTCGCCGATGAAGATCAGCAGCATCAGCATGCCCACCAGTACGGCGAAGGTGGACAGGGTGATCCACCAGGCATCGAGATTGGCCTTGCCCTGGGAGAGCAACTCACCCAGGCTCGGGGTGGATGGCGGAACGCCCAGGCCGAGAAAGTCGAGACTGGTGAGCGCCAGAATGGCGCCGCTCATGCGAAACGGCATGAAGGCAATCACCGGCGTCAGACTGTTGGGCAACACATGACGCCAGATGATCTGGGCATCGGACAGACCCAGAGCCCGAGCCGCGGTCACATACTCCAGGCTTCGATTCCGCAGGAATTCGGCGCGAACATAGTCGGACAGGCCCATCCAGCCAAACAGCGACAGGATCACCAGCAGGATCAGCACGCCCGGCTGAAACAGCGATGCGAAGATGAGCAGCAGGTACAGCTCGGGCATCGACCCCCAGATCTCGATGAAGCGCTGCAGGGCGAGATCGACCTTGCCACCGAAATAGCCCTGCACCGCGCCCGCCAGAACCCCGATCAGCACGCCGATGAAGGTCAGGGCCAATCCGAAAAGCACCGAGACACGAAAGCCATAAATCAACCTGGCCAGCACATCCCGTCCGCGATCATCGGTCCCCAGCCAGTTGACCGCCGAGGGCGGCGCCGGATTGGGACTCGGCGAGAAGTAGTTGAGGGTGTCGAAGCGATAGCTGTTGACCGGGTAAATCGCCCAGTTGCCTGGCTTTGCGAATTGCCCCTGGATGAATGGGTCGAGGTAATCGGTGGCGGTTGCGAAATCGCCGCCGAAGTCGGTCTCTGGATAGGTGTGGAAGATCGGATAGAAGGTTCGCCCATCGTAGTGGGCGACGATCGGACGGTCGTTGGAGACCAGTTCGGCCATCAGACTGATCACGACCAGAACACTGAAGATGATCAGACTCCAGTAGCCACGCCGATCCGCCCGGAAGCGTCTCCATGCGCGGGCCGCCGGCGAGAGGGACCGGGCCGATGACGACATTGTCATGACACGGCCCCGAATTTCACCCTGGGATCAACCCAGACATAGGCGAGATCGGTGATCAGCTTGGTCACCAGTCCGATCAGCGTGAACAGGAACAGGGTGCCCATGACGACCGGATAGTCCCGCTTCATGACCGACTCATAAGACAGCAAGCCGAGCCCGTCCAGCGAAAACAGGGTCTCGATCAGCAGCGAACCGGTGAAGAAGGCGCCCACGAAGGCAGCAGGAAAGCCGGTGACAAGGGGGATGAGCGCATTGCGAAAGATGTGCTTGTAGAGCACCTTGCGCTCGGGCAACCCCTTGGCGCGCGCCGTCAACACGTACTGACGTCGGATTTCTTCAAGAAAGGTGTTCTTGGTCAGCAAGGTGGTCACCGCGAAGCTGCCGACCACCATGGCAGTGACCGGCAGTGCGATGTGCCAGAGGTAATCCAGGACCTTGCCGATCGCCGAGAGCTGGGCGAAATTGTCTGAAGTCAGGCCACGCAGGGGAAAGAGCTGCCAGAAGCTGCCTCCGCCGAACAGCACCAGCAGCGTCACGCCCAGTACGAAACTCGGAATCGCATAGCCCGCCAGGATCAGGGTCGATGTCAGGAGATCAAAGCGGCTGCCATGACGGACCGCCTTGGCGATGCCCAAGGGAATCGAGACGAGATACGACAGCACGAAGGTCCACAAGCCCAGACTGACCGAGACCGGCAGCTTCTCCTTGACAAGCTCCCAGACCGATTTGTGATGAAAGTAGCTCGTACCAAGGTCGAATTTCGCAAAGCGCTTGAGCATCTCCAGGAAGCGCACATGCGCCGGCTGATCGAAGCCATAGAGCTTTCGGATCTCCTCGATGCGTGCAGGATCGACCCCCTCGCGCCCGCGATAGGTGTTGTCGCTGCTGGCCACTTCGCCAACCGCCCCTCTGCCTCGCAGTTCCTGCACCAGCTGTTCCACCGGGCCGCCGGGCACAAACTGCATGACGGAAAAAGTGATGAGCAGGATGCCGAACAGGGTGGGCACCATGAGCAGAACACGCTTGACGATGTAGGCGAGCATGGCAGGTCAGGGCTGATCGGTTCCGGGCTGGCGCCACCAGGTCTTCACGACCCAGTTGCTTGCACTGTAGTAGAGCGGCAGGGTCTCGGGCGGCTGGAGGAACTTTCGATGGGACACCCGATGCCGCGCAACGTGGAAATGCGGCACCAGATACCAGCCGTTGCGCAGGACACGGTCGAGCGACCGGCTTGCCGTGATCAGTTCGTCGCGGGTGGTACTGCGCAGAACCTGCCGGATCAGCGCATCGACCGCAGGGTCGTTGACTCCAGCCAGGTTGTCCGAGCCTTTCTGACTGGCTGATCGGCTCGAGAAACGCTCGACGAGTTCGTTGCCAGGCGTCTGGCTTGAACTCATCGAGGTGACCGTGACATCGAAATCGAATTCGTCCATGCGCTTCTGAAACAGCACCGGATCGGTCACGCGAAGATTGACCTCGATGCCGAGCTTTTCGAGGTTGCGCACCCAGGGCACCGCAATGCGTTCGAGTGACTTGGAATAGGACAGCACTTCGAAGGTGAAGACCTCGCCCGCAGCATTGCGCAATTTGCCATCGTCTGCGACCTGCCAGCCCGCTTCGCTCAGCAGGGTTCGGGCCAGTCGCAGGTTATCGCGCAGGGACGAGGGCGGTGTGGTCACCGGGGGCAGCGGCGCCTCCGAAAAGACCTCGGGATTCAGGCGATTACGCAGCGGCTCAAGCAGCGCGAGTTCGCGCTCGTCTGGCTCCCCGACCGCCTGCATCTCGGAATTGGTGAAGTAACTCGGACTGCGAACGTACTGCCCATAAAAGACCTGGCGGTTCATCCACTCGAAATCGAATGCCTGAGCCAGTGCCAGCCGAACTCTGCGATCCTTGAACAAGGGCCGCCGGGTGTTCATGGCGAAGCCTTGGATGCCCGCCGCGTTGGAGTGCTTGAACTCCTTCTTGATGATCTCGCCGGAGCGGTATTTCGGCCCGACATGGCCTCGCGCCCAGTTCTTGGCCGAGTTTTCGTACATCCAGTCGAACTGCCCTGCCTTGAAACCCTCCAGCCGGGCGGTTTCATCCTTGAAATAGGTGTAAGTGACGCGGTCGAAGTTGAACATTCCCCTGCGGGTGGGCAGATCGGCAGCCCAGTAATCATCTCGTCGCCGGAAGGTGATCTGCTTGCCCCAGTCGGCACGTTCGATGAGATAGGGGCCACTGGCGATCGGCGGGTCCTGCACGATCTGATCGAAGGGCTTGCCTCCTCCCCACTTGCGCGAGAACACCGGCAGCGACCCCAGGATCATGTGCAGTTCATGATTTCGACGCTTGAACTCGAAGCGGACCGTCCGCTCATCAGGGGTCACCACCTGGGCAACATCATTGAACAGGTTGCGAAACCGGGGATGCCCCTGGCGGCTCATCAGCATGGTGAAGGAGTGCTTTACATCGGCGGCAAGCACCGGATCGCCATTGGAGAAGCGCGCCCGAGGATTCAGCCGGAAGGTCATGGACAACCCGTCCCGGGCGAACCTCATGTCCTGAGCCAGCAGACCGTAAACCGTGAAAGGCTCGTCATCCGACTGTTCGGTCAGCGTGTCGAACATCAACAGGAAGGTTCCTGCAGCGACCAGGCCCTTGAGTGTGAAGGGATTGAGCTTGTCGAACGAGCCGAAACCGTCGAGCATGAGCCGTCCCTGGCGTGGTGCGGCAGGGTTGACATAGTCGAAGTGCTCGAAGCCCTGCACGTATCTGGGCTGGTCGCCCCAGGCGATGCCATGCACGAAGCCGTCGGTGGATCCCCGCGCATCGGCCGCTGGAGGATCCTGTGTCTGTGCCTGCAGACCCCCCAGGGGCGCCATGAGCACACAAATCAGGAGCAGCACGAAAGGCGCCGCGACGCGTGAGACAATTGCCATTTGAAAAGTGTATCGGAGAAACCCGATGTTCCTTGCCGGCAAACGCATCCTGATCATGGGCTTGCTGTCCAATCGCTCCATTGCCTATGGCGTTGCAAAGGCCTGTCGCGCTCAGGGCGCCGAACTGGCCTTTACCTATCAGAATGAGCGGTTCCGTGACCGGATTACCGAAATGGCGGCCGAATTCGGCTCGGACGTCGTGCTGCCCTGCGATGTGGCTGAAGACGCCCAGATCGCAGCGCTGTTCGAAGGCCTGAAGGCCCGCTGGGACGGGCTGGATGGCGTCGTTCATGCCATCGCTTTTGCCCCCCGCGAAGCCATCAGCGGCGACCTGTTCGATGGGCTGAACCGGGAATCATTCCGCGTCGCCCACGACATTTCGGCCTACAGCTTTGCCGCGGTCGCTGCAGCGGCCCGTTCGCTCATGGCTGGCCGCCGGGGCGCCCTGGTCACCCTGAGCTATCTGGGCGCGGTCCGTGCCGTGCCCAACTACAACGTCATGGGCATGGCCAAGGCCTCCCTTGAGGCCACTGTTCGATACGCGGCCGCCAGTCTCGGGCCGCAGGGTACCCGGGTCAACGGGATTTCGGCAGGCCCCATCAAGACACTTGCTGCATCGGGCATCAAGGGATTCGGAAAACTGCTTGACTTCACCGAGCAGACCGCACCCCTCAGGCGCAATGTCACGATCGATGAGGTCGGCAACGCGGCAGCCTTCCTGTTATCCGATCTGGCCTCGGGCATCACCGGCGAGATCACCTATGTTGATGCCGGATTCTCCATCAGCGTCCCAGGACCGGGCGCCGAGTAAGTCATGTCCGTCGCACAGACCATCGAGCTCGACAGCGGCATCAAACTGGTCTTTGAAGACTGTGGGCCGCCCGATGCACCCTGCCTGTTGCTGATCTCCGGATTGGGGCAGCAACTGGTGGACTGGCCCGAGACTCTGCTCACGGGCCTGCAGGCCCGTGGCTTTCGAACCCTTCGCTTTGACAACCGCGACTGCGGGCTGTCCAGCCGGGTCGCCGGCCCGCCAATCAACATACGGGCCGAGTTCATGCGCCAGCTTGTCGGCCTGCCAGTGCGCTCCGCATATCGCCTGGAGGACATGGCTGACGATGCGGCAGGCCTGCTCGACGCCCTGGGCATCGAGTCGGCGCATGTGCTGGGTGCGTCCATGGGCGGCATGATCGGGCAGGTCTTTGCGGCAGGTCGTCCTCACCGCACCCGATCGCTCACGTCAATCATGTCCTCGAGCGGCGCCACGCGGTTTCGCTTTCATTTCACACCTGCGGTACGAGCGGTCATGACCCCGGTGTCCAGAAATGCAAGCGAAACCGAGCTCCTCGATCACCTCGAGCGCGTCTGGACGCTCATCGGCAGCCCGGGGCTCCAGCCGACCCGAGAGGAGCTGCGCGCCCGACTTCTTGCCTCACTGCGTCGTGCCCACGATCCGGCTGCCACAGCACGCCAGTTGCTTGCGATCATGGCCAGCGGCGATCGCCGTCCTCTGCTGAAGCTGCTGCGCATGCCCACCCTGGTGATTCACGGCGAGAGTGACCCTCTGGTTCCGATCGCTGCCGGCCGCGATACGGCAGCCCATGTACCTGGCGCCCGGTTCATCGCCATTCCCGGCATGGGGCACGACTTTCCTGAAGCGCTCCTTCCGAGGCTGATTGATGACATCGCCGAGCACTGCTTTCGGGCGGCGGCCTGATCGCGAGCCTGATGCCTGAGGCCATTCTCGAACTGAGTTCGGTCAGCAAGCGCTTTGACTCACAGCGGGCTTTGCTTGACTCGATCCACCTGACGATCCATCCGGGTGAACGGGTCGCCCTGCTAGGCCCCTCGGGGGCAGGCAAGTCCACCTTGCTCAACCTCGCCTGTGGTCTTGAACCGGTGGATGCCGGAATCGTCACTCTGGCAGGACATCGGCTGGCGGACCTGGACGACACCGGGCTCAGCCGCCTGCGTGCGCGGGAGGTCGGTTTTGTCTTCCAGGCGTTTCATCTGATTCCCTATCTGCGCTTGTGGCAGAACGTCGCGCTGGCTCTGGTGATTCAGGGATGCGGGACACCCCAGGCCCGATCGCAGGCCTGCGACATGCTCGCAAGCGTCGGGTTGGAGGGACGATATGACGCCTATCCATCCGAACTCTCTGGCGGCGAGCAGCAGCGCGTTGCCCTGGCCAGAGCCCTGGTGCATCGCCCCCGCCTGATCCTCGCAGACGAGCCCACCGGCAACCTCGATCCTGCAACCGCCGCGCGGGCTCTGGATCTGCTCGACACGCAGGTGCGCGAACGGGGCGCAGCCCTGCTGATGGTGACGCACTCGGAGCAGGCGGCAGCGCAGGTCGATCGGTGCATCCGGCTCGACGGGCTTGGCCGGCTGGCATGAGTCGGCCTGAGTCCTTGCGAATCGATCAGGTCGGTCAGCGCAGGCACCCGTGGGACCATTGGCGCTGGTGGGTCTGGCTGGCCTTGGGTCAGTGGCGCCAATCCCCGGGACGAACCCTGACCTGCGTGGCTTCGATCGCCATCGGGGTCGGGCTGGCGCTCGCCATTCATCTGATCAACCGCTCCGCGCTCGAAGAGTTTCGATTGGCCATGGCGACCATCAATGGCGAATCACATGCACAGGTGCGGGCGGTTCGCAGCACCTTCCCTGAGCAGGCCTGGGAGCGCCTGGTCGAATCCGGGATGGAGGGAATCGAACAGGCCAGCCCGGTGCTGGAGGCAGACCTGGTGTTGACCGACCGTTCGCAGGGCACGGTCAGGCTCAGGCTGATTGCCCTGGATGTGCTCTCGGCCGCCGAGGTCACGCCGGGTCTGCTGCCCGGCGCACAGACCCTGTCCCTGCTTGAAGTGCATACCCTGGCGCTCTCGGAGGCTGCGCTTCGAGCGCTCGAGGTCCGGGTGGGTGAGACCGTGATTGCACGCAGCGCGAAGGGGCCGGTTCGTCTCACGGTGGTCGCCGCCCTCCCCTCCACCCAGGCCCAGTTGCCACTGGCCGTGATGGATCTGGGCAATGCACAGTGGCTGCTCAACCAGATTGGACAGCTCTCGCGCATCGATCTGCGGCTTGCCGCGGGGGCTGAGCCCTCCCGTCTCGAGGACAGGCTGAACCGGCTGGGCCAGGGCCTCTGGTTGTGGAGTACACCCCAGAATGCGGCCGACCGGATGAGCAACCTCTCCAGGGCCTACCGGGTCAACCTGAATGTCCTTGCGCTGGTGGCCCTGTTTACCGGCACCTTTCTGGTGTTCTCGACGCTCGCACTGGCGGTCGCCCGTCAAAGCCCTGAGCTGGCGCTGCTTGGCGTCCTGGGCGCCGATGCGCGCGCACGGGCGACGGCCGTGCTCATGCAGGGCCTGGTGCTGGGTCTGGCGGGTGCCGTGATCGGAGTGCTTGCAGGCATCGGTCTGGCACAAGGGGTCCTGGGTCTGGTGGGTGGAGATCTGGGCGGCGGCTACTTCGAAGGCTCACGACCCGGGCTGCATCTCGACGCACTCACCCTGCCCGCCTTCGGTGTGCTGGGCGTACTGACGGGGGCGGCGGGCGCCTGGCTTCCGGCGCGTGCGGTGGCGCGCATGCCGGTGGCCAGGTCATTGCGCAGCGCGCAGGCCGACATCCTGTTGCGTCATCTGGATCATCCGATGCTGGCCCTCGGGCTGCTCGCCTGCGGCGCGGTCCTGCTCGCGATGCCACCGATTCATGCCCTGCCCCTGCCCGCCTATCTGGCCATCGCGCTGTGGCTGCTCGCGGGCATTGCCAGTCTGCCTTTCATGGTCCGCTTTCTTTGCCAGCCGGCGCTCGCCTGGCAGCAGCGCAGCACCCGAAGCACCAGCGTACCGGTGTGGCTGGCTCTGCACCGGTCTGTGCAGACTCCCGGCGCGATTGCAGCAGGTCTGGCCGGGGTGGTCGCCAGCGTTGCGCTTGCTTCGGCCATGGGCATCATGGTGCACAGCTTCAGGACCTCGGTCAGCGAATGGCTCGATCAGGTGCTTCCTGCGCCGCTCTACGCCCGACTGACCCAGCCAGCCAGCGCAAGCGGCAAAACGGGAGATGGCATCACCCCGGAAGCGATCAGGAATCTGCGCGCCCATCCCGAGCTTGCGCGCCTGCAGGCCATGCAGACCCTCGAATTGCAAGCGCGTCCGGATGAACCCGCCATTGCGCTGCTGGTGCGCCATACGGATCCTGAGGCACCGCTGTCGGAACTTCCCCTGACAGGTCCTCGCATCAGTCCGCCAACCGGACTGATTCCGGTCTGGGCCTCGGAACCTCTGGCCCGACGCTGGTCCCTGAAGGCCGGCAGCCGCCTTGAGCTCGATCCGGTCAGGCCAGACCCCCAGGGACGCTTTTTTGTGACCGGGATCTGGCGGGACTACGCACGCCAGCACGGCGCACTTGCCATTGATGCCACGCACTGGATTGCACTGGGCGGGGAGAGCCTGGTGACCGACCTGGCCCTATGGCCGACCCAGGGCGTTGATGCAGCGTCACTGCCCGAACGCCTTGCGCAGGGCGGCCACGGGCTGGAAGCACTTCAATGGCGTAGCGCCGATGAGATTCGGGCCCTGTCACTGCGGATCTTCGATCGCAGCTTTGCAGTCACCTACGCCCTCGAAGCCGCCGCGCTTCTGGTCGGGCTGTTCGGCGTGGCAGCAGCCTGTACCTCCGACGCGCTGGGCCGCATGAGGGAGTTCGGAATGCTGCGTCATTTCGGTGTCAATGCACAGAGAGCCCGAAGGCAGCTCGTGCTCGAATCGACTCTGGGCACGACCGTTGCCGTGCTGTGGGGACTCCTTCTGGGCGCAGCCATTGGCTGGGTCCTGATTGCACGCGTCAATCCTCAGTCCTTCTACTGGACCATGCAGATGCATCTGCCCTGGAGCCTTCTTTTGGGAACATCGCTGGCCCTGATCTCGGCCGCCTCGCTCTCGGCCTTTCTCGCCAGCCGTCCGGTGCTTGGGCGGGCGCCCCTGAACGCAGTCAGGCAGGACAGTTGAGTCTCATGGCCTCTCGACGGTCCCTGCTCAGGGCGGCTGCTCCGATGCTCATTCCAGGCAGCGTCGGATTCACGGCAATCGACCCTGCCTGCGCAGTTCAGGCAACACGCTTCGTGCAGGTCCGACCCCGCGCGCTCGCCTTTCCTCGTGACCACGGTGCCCATCCCGAATACCGGACCGAATGGTGGTACGCCACGGGTTGGCTTGCCCGCCCTGACGGACCGGACTTCGGGTTTCAGGTCACCTTTTTCAGGAGTGCCACCGGCTACCCGACGGACAACCCGAGCCGGTTCGCACCCAGGCAGCTGCTCCTGGCCCATGCCGCGCTGGCGCTGCCGGAGCAGGGCCGGCTGGTGCACGCCGAGCGTAGTGCCCGTGTCATGCCCGCACTGGCCAGCGTCGCCGAAAACGACACCGAAATTCGCATCGGCGCCGGTGCACGCGGCTGGCAGCTTCGACGCGACCCGCACACCGACACCTATCACGCTCATGTCGAGACCGCGCAGCTCGGACTCGAACTCTCGATGCGGGCGACCTCGCCGCCGCTGCTTCAAGGCGAGGCTGGCTTTTCACGCAAAGGGCCTGGGCTCCTGCAGGCCAGCCATTACTACAGCAGGCCCCAGCTCGAGGTGACCGGGCAGATCAGGGCAGGCTCGACACGCTCACAGGCCATCACAGTCCGCGGAAGCGCCTGGTTCGATCATGAATGGTCGAGCGAGATCCTGGGAGACGACGCGGTGGGCTGGGACTGGATCGGCATCAACCTGGATGACGGAGGCGCGCTCATGGCCTTTCGAATCCGGGATGCCGAGGGGCGCACCCTGTGGCGCGAGGCCTGTCTGCGCGAGGGGCCGAGGGGCCCGCAGCGCACCGGACTTGCGGTGGAGTTCGAGACGCTCCGGCATTGGACCTCGGTTCGCAATGGCGCGCGCTGGCCGGTCGCCCTGCGGGTGAAGGTCGATCATCAGACCTATGAGCTCGAACCTCTCATGGACGACCAGGAATTGGCCATGAAAGGCCTGACCTACTGGGAAGGGGCCGTCACGCTACGACAGGCGGGGCGCAGGATCGGACGCGGTTATCTTGAACTCACGGGTTACGCGGGCCGGGTGCGTCTCTGAGCCATCGGGAGACACGCAGGCGGGCCCGGTCGCGAACCGCAGCAGGCAGACGCGATGCCAGCCAGGGAATGCCCACCATCAGAAGCGCCAGGTCATCCGCCCAGCCCAGCATCAAGGCCAGATCCGGCAAGAGATCGATCGGGCTCAGCACATAGAGCACCAGAGCAAGCACGCCAACTTTCAAACGCCGAGGCATGTCGGCATCGCTCAATGCGGCAAAAAGCGTGAGTGCGTCCCTTCCGGTGAGGCGCAACAGGGTCAGCAAACGGGTCCAGCGCATGGCGGCGTGCTCCAGATCGGAAGGCCCGGGAATCCGGCAGGCCGGCATCGGCCCGTACCGGGAATGATGAGGGCATCAATGCGAAATACAAGGGGCTGAGCGACAATGACGGGGAATTGCTCATGCCCCTACGGAGACGCCGTCCATCATGCATGCCTTTGAATACCGCCGCGCAGAGTCGGTTGCGGATGCCCGTCTGCGACTGCAGACCGATCCTGAGGCCCGTCTGCTCGCAGGCGGCATGACCTTGCTGCCGACCATGAAGATGCGCCTGGCGGCTCCGAGCGCGCTGATCGACATCGCCCGACTGGGCGAGTTGCAGCAGGTCAGCACGCAGGCAGGCCGCTTGCGACTTGGCGCCGGTCTGCGTCATGCAGTGGTCGCGAAAGACCCTGGCATTCGAAGCAGCCTGCCTGTGCTGTCGGAGCTGGCCGAAGGAATCGGCGACCCGCAGGTCCGCGCACGCGGCACGCTCGGCGGTTCGGTGGCCAACAACGATCCGGCGGCTGATTACCCGGCCGCCGTTCTGGGACTGGACGGAATTGTTCATACCGACCAGCGCGACATTCAGGCCGCTGATTACTTCCAGGGCCTTTTTGCAACCGCGCTCCAGCCCGCCGAACTGATCACGGCCGTGAGTTTTCGTGTGCCCGCGCAGGCGGCCTATGCCAAGTTCGCCCAGTCAGCCTCAGGCTACGCCATGACCGGGGTCCTTGTTGCCCGGTTCGACGACGGCTGGCGGGTGGCCGTCACCGGCGCCGGGCCAGGCGTCTTTCGATGGACCGACGCCGAAGCCGCTCTGACGGCAGGCGCGGGCGCTGACGCTTTCGGCCGGATGGCCATCGATGAATCCACCCTGAATAGCGACCTGCATGCTCCTGCGGGCTACCGGGCCCAGCTGATGCGCGTCATGGCTGCGCGCGCTTTCGAATCCCTGACAGGGTCGCGCTGAGCCGCCCTTTCTTGTCCTGACAGAGAAAAGACCATGAACATTCACTTGAAGGTCAATGGGCAGACGCATGCCCTCGAATGCGACTCGCACACCCTGCTGGCCGAGGTGCTGCGCGACACGCTCGGTCTGACTGGAACGCATGTGGGCTGCGATACCAGCCAGTGCGGCTGCTGCACCATCCACCTCGACGGCGAGCCCGTCAAATCCTGCACGATTCTCGCTGCCCAGGCCGACGGGGGCAGTGTCACCACGATCGAAGGGCTTGCGCCGGCAGGCGGCCTGCACCCTGTTCAGGAGGCCTTCGCCGCCTGTCATGGCCTGCAGTGCGGTTTCTGTACCCCGGGCATGATCATGGCAAGCGTTGATCTGCTGCGACGGCATCCTGACCCGACCGACGAACAGATCCGTGAAGGGCTGGCGGGCAACCTGTGCCGATGCACCGGGTATGTGAATATCGTTGCGGCCGTGCGTACCGCTGCGCAACGCATCGCTGCCGCCGGAGGTCAGGCATGAGTCATCCGTCCGCCCCAGCTGCGTCCCCGGTCGCACCTGCGTCAGGCACGCACGCTCAACTCACCCCGCTCACCCCGGCCCGCAAAGAAGACCTGCGCCTGGTCACCGGTCGGGGCCGTTACACGGCCGACTGGAACCTGCCCGGTCAGGTCCATGCGCATGTCGTGCGCTCTGATCGTGCCCATGCCCGCATCCTGGGGATCGACGCCTCGGCCGCGCTGGCCAGCCCGGGCTGCCTGCTGGTCCTGACCCATGCTGATGTGAACGAGGCGGGCTTTACCGGAATCCCCGCCGGAGCCCCCCTGAACGGAATGGACGGCAAGGCCCAGGTCAAATGCCCCATGCCGGTCCTGGCGCAGGACAAGGTCCGTTTTGTGGGACAACCCGTCGCCATGGTGATTGCCACCTCGGCCCGCGCCGCGCAAGACGCTGCCGAGCAGGTGATGATCGACTATGAGGACCTGCCCGCCGTGGCCAGCATGGAAGCCGCCCGGACCGCAGGCGCACCGGAGTTGCATGAGGTCGCGCCGGGCAATCTTTCGCTCGTGCATGTCTCGGGCAATGAATCCGCTGTGAAAGACGCCTTTGACAAGGCGCACTTTGTCACCACCCTGCGCATGCACAGCCAGCGCCTGACCGGTGCACCGCTCGAACCAAGGGCCTGCCTGGCCCAATGGGATGAGCAGTCAGACAGCTGGGAGGTCTACACGCCGACCCAGGGCATGCTGGGGATGCGCTCGTCCCTGTCGCAGGTGACCGGCATTGCGCAGGACCGCATTCGCGTGATCGCCGAGGATGTCGGCGGCTCCTTCGGACTTCGGGGGGGCACTGGCAGCGAGCAGGTCCTGTTGATGCTTGCCTCGCGCAAGCTGGGCAAACCGGTGAAATGGGTGGCAAGCCGATCCGAGCTGTTCACCGGAGAGTGGCATGGCCGGGGACTGACCCTGCAGGGCAGCATCGCGCTTGATGCCGACCAGCGCATTCTTGCGATCCGCTGGGACGATCAGGCCGATCTTGGCGCCTACACCTGCTACTGGCAGTCCTTCATTGGCACCCGGAACATCTCGGTGACCATGGGCGGGGTCTACCGGGTGCCCGCCCTGTTCGCCCGCCAGGAACTGATCTTTACCAACACGGTGCCAATCTCGGCATATCGGGGCGCGGGTCGCCCCGATATTGCCTATGCCATCGAACGGCTGATCGATCAGGCAGCCGCGGAGCACGGGCTCGATCGCCTCGAGCTTCGCAGGCGCAATTTCATTCCCCGGGATGCATTCCCGTACACCACCGCCAATGGAACGGTCTACGACTGCGGCGACTTTGAAGGCACGCTCGACAAGGCGCTCGCTCTGGCCGACATCGCGGGCTTCGGGGCGCGTCGTGCCCGTTCACAGCAGGAAGGCAAGCTGCGGGGCTGGGGCCTGGGCTGCTACCTTGAAGCTTCGGGAGCGGGCGCCGCTCCGAAGGACATGGTCCGGGCCCGATTCCTTGACAACGCGATCCAGCTCTTCGGTGTGACCGGACCCTCCGGCCAGGGGCACGAAACCTCGTTTTCACAGATCGTTGCCGACGGACTTGGCGTGTCGACCGATGTGCTTCGCTACAAGGCGAGTGACCCGGGCCAGGAACTGGTCGGCAACGGCACGGGTGGCTCGCGATCCCTGTACGGTGCGGGCAGCGCCTTCAAGGTCATGGTGCAGCGGCTGCAAGCCCAGGCCTGCGAACAGGCCGCCCGGTTGATGGGCGTTGCGTCCGATCAGGTGCGCTATGCCAACGGTGGTGTTCAGGGCCCCTTCGGCCATCTGCCTCTGATGACCCTGGCGCAGCGGCTGAAACCGGCCTCACCCGAGGATGCGCATCCACTGGATTGCGAAGGCGAGTCGGTCTCGGGCACCACGTTTCCCAATGGATGCCATGTGGCCGAGGTCGAGATCGATCAAGCCACGGGGGTCACCACCGTCACCGCCTATAGCGCCATTGATGATCTGGGTCATGTCGTCTCGCCGCAACTGGTCCAGGGCCAGGTCCAGGGAGGCGTGCTGCAGGGCGCAGGCCAGGTCTTTGGTGAACACCTCATCTATGACGCCGAGACCGCCCAGTTGCTGACCGGAAGCTTCATGGACTATCCGATGCCGCGTGCAGGCTGGGTCAACCATATCCGCAACGATTACAACAACGTGCCCACATCGCTGAATGCGCTGGGTGCCAAAGGGGTGGGGGAATCGGGCTGCTCAGGTTCGCTGCCTGCGCTGGTCAATGCCATGAGCGACGCCCTGCGCGGTGCAGGCGTGCCGCCAATGGACATGCCCTTCACCCCGGCCCGCGTCTGGCAGGCGCTCCGCGACGCGGGAGGGGCTCAAGGCTGAACCGGTCCCGACCCTAGCGCACCAGCTGGTTGATCTCGATGATGGGCAGCAGCACGGCCAGAACGATCAGTAACACCACGCCGCCCATCACGAGAATCAGCAGCGGTTCGAGCAGGCTGGTCAGGGTCAGGGTGCGTCGCTCGACCTCATTGGACAGGGTGCGGGCCGTTCGCTCCAGCATCTGCGGCAACTCGCCGGTGGCTTCGCCACTGGCGATCATGTGAATCATGACCGGCGGAAACTGACCGCCTGAACCGAGGGCCCGCGCCAGGCTGGTGCCCTCGCGAACCCTGGCGACAGCGTCGTCGACATTGGCACGCAGCGCATCATTGGACAGGGTTCTTGCTCCGGCCTCGAGTGCACGGATGAGCGGGACGCCACTCGAACTCAGAATCGCCAAGGTCGAGGCAAATCGCGCAGTGTTCACACCGCGCACCAGGCGACCGATCAGTGGCAGATGAAGCATCCTTGTGTGCCATGCCAGGCGCACCGGAGGACTGCGCAACGCCGCTCGCGCCGCGAATGCGAGTCCGGCCAGGATCAGGAGCATCAGCCAGCCCCAGTGGCGCACGGCGTCCGAGACCGCAATCAGGACCACCGTCAAGACCGGAAGGCTCTGTCGGGTCTGGGCAAACACGCTCACCACCTGAGGCACCACATAAGTCAGCAGCGCCACGATGACGGCCAATGCCACCAGTGTCACGATCACCGGATAGGTGAAGGCAAGCTTGACCTTCTGGGTCAGCGCGGTCCGGGCCTCGACATGGTCAGCCAGCTGGGCCATCACCCTGCCAAGATCACCGGTCTGTTCACCAGCAGCCACCAGCGCCCGATAGACCTCCGGAAAATCGCGAGGAAAACGACCCAGCGCATCAGCCAGCGTGGATCCACCCACCACCTCGCTCCTGACCGCAGCAAACCGGTCCCTGACCAGTGCGGTCTCGGCCTGCTCGATGATCGCTGACAGGGCTCGCTCAAGCGGCAGACGTGCACTCAGAAGGCTGGCGAGCTGACGGGTCGCCAGCGCGAGTTCGGCATCCTTGAGCCGGCTCCCGAGCACCGGTCTGGAGAGCGCCCCTCTTGCTGACCCGGCCTCGACCGCGTCAACCTTCAGAGGCGTCAGTCCGCGCTCCCGCAACTGGTTGCGCGCCTGTCGCGCACTGTCAGCATCGAGGATGCCGCTCTCGATACGGCCCGCCGCGGAGGCGGCTTCAAAGCGATAGGCCGGCATCAGTCGCGCGTCACGCGCACCACCTCATCCTGCGAGGTGGTGCCATCGCGCACCCATCGATCACCATCCTCGCGCATGCTGATCATGCCGCCCCGACGTGCAGCCTCACGCAGGTCATCTTCCCCCCGAGCGCCGTGAACCAGGCGCCGAAGTTCGTCATCGATGACCAGCAGCTCGTAAATACCGGTCCGGCCACTGTAGCCCGTCCGGTTGCAGGCGGCACAGCCCACCGCGCGCCACCCCCCTGCGACCGGATCCTTTTCGCGACACTGCAGGCAGAGCTTGCGCACCAGTCTCTGGGCGCCAATGCCCAGGAGGCTGGAGGACAACAGGAACGGCTCCACCCCCATGTCGATCAGGCGTGTGACCGCCGAGACCGCGTCATTGGTATGCAGGGTGGCGAGCACCAGATGCCCGGTGAGCGAGGCCTGCACGGCAATTTGCGCGGTTTCCAGATCGCGGATCTCGCCGATCATGATCACATCCGGATCCTGTCGCAGGATGGCGCGTAGCGCTTTTGCGAAGGTCATGTCGATCCGGGCATTGACCTGCGTCTGACCGATACCGTCGAGGTCATACTCGATCGGATCCTCAACCGTCATCACATTCACCGTGTCATGGTCGATGCGGTTGAGCGCTGCGTAGAGCGTGGTGGTCTTGCCCGAACCGGTGGGCCCTGTCACCAGCACGATCCCATGAGGCTGATGGACCAGACGGTCAAAGAGATTGAGCGTGTCGGGCGCCATGCCCAGGCGAGCCAGGTCGAGCCGACCGGCCTGCTTTTCCAGCAGTCGCAGGACCACCCGCTCGCCATGTCCTGTGGGCAGGGTTGATACCCGCACATCCACCGGCCGACCGCCAATACGCAGGGTGATGCGACCATCCTGAGGCAGGCGTTTTTCCGCAATGTCCAGGCTTGCCATGATCTTGATACGGGAGACCAGCGCGGCATGAAGCTCCCTGCGCGGCCTGACCACATCACGCAAGGTCCCGTCGACCCTGAAACGCACCGAGGAGAGATTCTCGAAGGCCTCGATATGGATGTCGGAGGCGCCATCGCGCGCGGCCTGCGTCAGCAGCGCATTGATCATGCGGATGATCGGCGCATCGTCCTCGGTTTCGAGCAGATCCTCGATCCGGGGAATATCCTGCATCAGCCGTGATAGATCGAGGTCACTCTCGACCTCGTCGACCACAGCGGCGGCGGAGCCGTCCTGCTGGGCATAGGCGGCCGAAATGGCAGCCGTCAGTTCCGCGGCAGGCTTGCGTACCGGGACGATCCGGGCAGGCAGCGTTCGGGCGAGTTCGGCAATCGCATGCAGCGGTGTCTGGTCGCCGATCCAGACTTCGATCTCTTCGGCCGTCACCCCATTGACCAGCACCTGATGCTGGCGTGCGAAGGCATACGGCACATAGCGCGCAGCCGACACCTGGCTCATCGCTGGATCACCACCTCGTTGGGTGCGGTCTGGATGACCCCGGCCTGCGCGGAAGGTTTTTCAGCATCGGCAGGCGCGGTGGTCTGACCGCTCCCGGGCGTCATGGCAGACGGCACCGACGTGGCAGGGGGTGACTCCGCAGGTGAGGCTGGTGGCGTCGGGGGCGTGGCTGGTACCTCACGCCACCGTCCGGGCAGCGCGTCATTGATTCCCGGCGCCAGACTCGGTGGCGCCAGGCCCGCTCTGCCGGGCGCGGGCGGCATCGGCGACAGGGTGGATGCCTTGAACTCCGACTCAGGCATCAGCTGACTGGGAGCGACTCTGGAATCACCCTGCAACAGCCGGATGTAATCGTATCGATCAGCGGTCAAGGTCTGGGATGCATCCGGATTGCGAAGCACGACCGGACGCAGGAACACCATCAGGTTGGTCTTGACCCGCTTGCGGTTGTCGTACCTGAACAGGTTACCGATCACCGGCAGCTTGCCCAGGCCGGGCACCATGCCCACGCTTCCCTCGAGGCGTTCTTCGATCAGTCCACCCAGGACCACCAGTTGCCCATCATCGACCAGAACATTCGACTCGATGGCCCGCTTGTTGGTGATCAGCCCTGCAGCCAGGGAGGCGTCCTGGACGCTTGAAACCTCCTGGAAGATCTGCATGCGGACCGTCCCGCCTTCGGCCACCTGGGGCCTGACCCGGAGCGTGGTACCCACATCGCGGCGCTCGATGGTCTGAAAGGGGTTGACCGCCCCTCCTGCCGACCCGGTGTTGGCAAAGGAGCCGGTCACAAAGGGCACGTTCTGGCCAATGATGATGCGGGCCTCCTCATTGTCGAGCGTGACCAGGTTGGGCGTGGCCAGGATGTTCGCCCCCGCCTGAGTCTCCAGGGCTCGGGCCAGAAAGCCCAGATTGATCGGACCGACCGATGCATTGCCATTGGCCGAAGTGCCGCCGAGCAGAGGCCTTGAACTGACGACGCCGACATTCAGTCCTCGCCCGACGCCCAGAATGTTGGTCGCCGCGTCGATGATGTTGGCACCCGTACCCCGTGCGGGCAGGTTGGTGCCACCGATGACGCCCGTGCCCGAAGGCTGCCCAAGAAACTGCCACTGCACACCGAGCTCCATCGCCCGCTCGGCGCTGACCTCCACGATCAGCGACTCGATATAGACCTGAACCCGCCGGGCATCAAGCTTGTCGATGACCGCACGCAGGTTGCGATAGATCGGATCGGGTGCGGTGATGATCAGGGAGTTGGTCGCCGGATCCGCAGCGATCACGGCCCCCCCCGCCGCCACAGTGACAACGCCAGCCGAGGCGTTCGCAGGCTGCAGCGCACTGGTGGCGGGCGTACTGCCGCCAGCGCCCCCCGCCTGGCCCTGGAGTCCTGAGGCGCCCTGCAGGGTCTGGTTGACCTGGCCGGCCTGGGTCTGCAAGGCCTGCATGCCCGGCGACAGTTGGCTTGCCCCCGGACCCGAGGTCTGACTGACCAGCACCGCACGCAGGACCTGCACCAGCCTCACCGCTTCGGCGTTGCGCAGATAAACCACCCTGATGTTGCCAGGTTCGCTGGCAGGCTGATCAAGACGGCCAATCAGCGTCTTGGCAAGATTCATGCGCGCCGGACTGGTCGCCCGGATGAGGATGGCATTGATTCGGGAATCTGCCAGCAGCGAGACACGCTGCCCGGGATCGACCACGGCGCCTGGCGCCTGTCCGCCGGTGCGCGAGGCGTCATCGAGCAGGCGGGACACCTGGGCCGCAAGGTCGGTCGCCAGTGCATGACGGACCGGAACGATCTCGACCTCACTGGAGGCCGGGCTGTCCAGGGTTCCGATGATGCGTCCCAGCCGCTGCAGGTTCGACGCATAGTCGGTAATGACCAGAGTGTTGTTGTTCGGGTAAGCGACGATCGTGTTGTTGGGTGCGATCAAGGGCCGCAACACAGGAACCAGGGCGCTGGCCGATTCATAGTTCAGCCGGAACACCTGGGTCACGATCTGATCGCCACCGCCCGGTGCGTGTCCGACGCCAACCGCTCCTGCCTGCAACTTGGCATCCGCTTCAGGCAGAACCCTCGCAATGGCCCCCGCTTCGACGATGGCAAAGCCCTGAAGTCTCAGGGCGGACTTGAGCAGTTCGTAGGCCCGCCCAGGACTGACCGGTCGCGGTGTTTCGAGCGTGATCTTTCCGCGCACGCGGGGGTCGATGATGAAGGTGCGATTGAGCAGGTGCCCGAATGCACCGACCACGGCATCGATGTCGGCATCCTTGAAGTTGAGTGCAAGCGCCTGCCCCGGGGCCGGGGTCGACGCCGAAGCGGGCGCCGGGGCAGTCCCTTGCGCAAGTACCGGCTGAGTGACGCCCGAGAGGATCCACGCGCAGGACATCAGGCAGGAAAGCCTGCACAGGACCCTGAGGGACCTGGATCCGGCCATCTCGGCGCACGACAGCAGCACCCGCCCGATGTTCTCAGGCAGGCGCAGCGCGAGGTGCGGAATCGACGGGCGAGTCACTCTCAGGCTCCAATCCGGATGATGAACTTGTCCCCTTCCCGACGTCCCATCAGGCTGAGCATCGGCTCGAGTCTGTCCCTGAACTGGGGATCGGCCCAAGCCTGGGCGCTCAGGTTGAGTCCGGTTCGGTTCGTCCACAACCCCTTGCCTTCAAGATGAAGGGGGCCTGACAGTGTAGACAGATTCACCCGAGCCTGCTCACCCGAGCTGATCAACTCACCCCGATAGGCGCCAAGTGGTCGAACGGGCGAGACAGCCGCACTGACCCCGGACAGCTCCAGGACGAGGCGTCCCTGCGCCCTCCCTCCTGGGTCGATCTGCCAGTCATCCCAGGTGAGACTGACCGAGGCGGTCGGACGCAGGGTGTTCCAGGGCGAGCCCAGACGCTCAAGGGCCACTGAAGGCAGGCTGATTGCGCCCCTGGTGAGCGTGAAACCGGAGAAGCCTGCCGAGATGCGGCTGGGCAGGGTCTGACTGCTGTGCCGCAAATCAAGCTCGATCCGTCCCGCCAGGAGCGCGGCGGGTCTGAGCACCCAGGAAAATTCACCCGGGATGGCCAGGCCTGCCAGCGCGCTTCCAGACCTCCCGGTCTGCTCGATACGTCCCCCGAGGTCGGAGAGCGCCTGTCTGGCATCGCGCACATCCGCCAGGACCAGCCGTGCCGAACCATTCCAGACCGTACCCTGCGCCTGGGCGAGCCGGACCCGCTTCTGGGTGACCTTGGCCACGCCCCAATCCAGCCAACTCGCTGGGGCCTGCAAAACAAGAACTGAGAGTGCCCCCAGGCACCCCGCCGTCAGGGCGAAGGACAACCAGCGCCAATCTGCACGCCAAGGCAGCGCCACCGCCCGCAAGCGACGCAGTCGGGGCGGCCCCGATCGACGCGCAGTCGGACTCATGGGTCAGGGCCTCGAGACGGGTCGATCAAGCGTCAGACGAACCGAGACACGGCCCGCAGGGGCGGGAGGGCCCTCCCGCTCGATCGACAGGGTGCCGACCCGCATGCGGGTTTCACGCAAGGCCGGTTCGAGCCAGGCAATGAAGTCTTGCGCCGGGATGGACTTGAAGCGTAGCTCGATCAGATCCGAACCCGTCCGGATGGATTGCATCTGCGTGGACAGGCCGGCAGCTGCAAGGGAGTTCTCGAGCCGGTCGCGTAGCGTCTCGAGACTGGGTGCCTCGGTCGCTGCGCCGGCCCCAAGCTGACGCGCCTGAGCAGCCAGGGTATCCATGCGCGCCAGATCGGACTGCCAGCCCGATCGTTCAGCGAGCAACCGTTCCCGTCCTCGCGCTGCGGGCTCGTAAGCCACAACCCAAAGCAGCGCAAGGGCCAGAAGGCAAGCCGCGGCGCCGATCATTCTGCGCTCGCGGACCGAAAGCGCCGCCCATCGCTGAAGCAGGGTGTCCATCATGTTCGGATCAGACCCCCGGGGTGACAGTGGCCATCGGTTCACGATCGCCATCGAAACGCAACTGAAGGCCCGCGCGTTCGCAACTCGCCTGCAGCTGCTCGCGTGCAGCCCGGCTTTCGACCCGTTCCGGACGAAACCGGACCCGAAGCCGGCCTTCTGAATAGTCGATTGCGGCCAGTGCGTCCGCAGCCTGCGGACCCAGGGCATCGGCGAATCGCCCCATCAGGGGCAGCGCATCCTGCGCGCCCGGCAGCCCTGCGGCAGCGCTCAGACTGGCCACATGTCGATTCATCTGCAGGAGTGGATCGACCACCACCTGGGCAGTGGGTACGGCTGCCCTGAAGGTGGCCTCGAGCTTTTCGCGAGCATCCTCACGTTCACGCAGAAGCTGCCACCAGTGAAGATTGAGACCGGCGATCCAGACCAGCAGGCAGGCCAGCGCCAGCCCTGCCGGTAAACGCAGGGTCGCCAGGTCGAGATTGGTCAGCATGCGGCGGGCCCGTGCCGGTCGCGCATCCAGCAGGTCGAGTCGCGACTCGAAACTTGCTTCGAGCAGCGAGGCCTTGATCTTCAGCCCCCGTTCCTGGCCAATCTCCTGAAGCAGTGCAATCCAGTCGGGATGATCAACCCAGGCCGTCAGACCCTCCGGCGCAGGGGTTCCCTCCGACGAGCCGTGCAGTCCGGACATCTGAAGCACATGCTCAAGTAGCTCGCGTCGACTCTCGGCCGCCTGCGGCGCAGGCCAGCCGATGGCCCCCGCGTCTCCGATGGCGAGCATGATGGACTGATTGACACATCCCAGCACGGCGCCCCCGATCGTATGGGGCAAGGCCTGTGCGGCAGGCCACAGGGCCATGATCCGGTGACCACGCGATTCAAAGACCGACAGAACGACATCGACCCACTCCCGGTCTGCGGCAGCCACCAGTCTGGGCTGATCGGGAGCTCCCTCCGGACCGATCGCAAGGAGGCATTCGGCGGGATCCTGAAGAAGATGCTCCTCGACCGCATTGGGCAGGGCCTGAAGCAGGCGAGCCCCCTTGAGTGGGGGAAGACTGACCGCCAGGATTGTGCTGTCACGGGCGTCGAGCACGAGCCAGAGCGAACGCACGCCCTGCAAGGCCTCCAGAGACATCCTGCGAGGATGGGTCTCGGCCATGCCCCCCATGATCACGGTGAGCGCGGCCCCCTCGTTCAGCGCCGATTCACCTGCACTGCGGGGCGGCAGCCAGACGATTGCCTCGCCACGCCTCAGCGTCTTTGCTGCCATAGGACTTCGATCCGGTCGTTGTTTCGCTCGAGCAATGTATCGCTCTGAGATTCCACGCGGTCGTAGCGTATCACCCCGCCTACAAGGAAAAAGGAGCTACCGACCGAAAAGTTCGCGCCACTGAGGACAGGTCTGTCATCAAAATCCT
>JBMSOD010000020.1:0-23652 GCA_049422085.1 Burkholderiaceae bacterium | reverse complement strand
CGGCCAGGTCGAGATGCTGCTCGACCCGCTTGAGCAGGGCCGGCATGCCGCCCGCATAGAAGAAGTCTTCCATGAGGTAGGTGCTGCCGCTCGGGCGGATGTTGGCAATCACCGGCACGATGCGGCTGGCGGCATCGAAGTCTTCGAGCGTGACCGGGCAGCCTGCACGGCGCGACATGGCAATCACGTGAATGATGGCGTTGGTCGAGCAGCCCATGGCCATGGCGGCCACGATGCCGTTCAGGAAGTGCTGGCGGGTGAGCAGACGCGAGGGGCTGAGTTGCTCCCAGACCATCTCGACCGCGCGACGCCCGCAGGCCGCGGCCATGCGCGGATGGTTGGCATCGGGGGCAGGAATGGCTGCTGCGCCCGGCAGCGTGAGGCCGATGGCCTCGGTGATGCCCATCATGGTGGCGGCTGTACCCATGGTCATGCAGGTGCCGTGGCTGCGGGCAATGCCGGCTTCCACCTCCTGCCACTGGGCTTCGGTGATATTGCCCGCACGGCGCTCATCCCAGTACTTCCAGACATCCGAACCCGAGCCCAGGACCTTGCCATTCCAGTTGCCTCGCAGCATGGGCCCGGCGGGCAGGTAGATGGCAGGCAGATTCATCGAGAAGGCGCCCATCAGCAGGCCGGGCGTGGTCTTGTCGCAGCCGCCCATCAGCACCGCGCCATCCACCGGATGGCTGCGCAGCAGCTCCTCGGTCTCCATCGCCAGAAAGTTGCGATAGAGCATGGTGGTGGGCTTGACGATGGGCTCGGACAGGCTGATCGCGGGGAGTTCCACCGGAAAGCCGCCGGCCTGCAGCACGCCCCGTTTCACATCGTCGACCCGCTGCTTGAAATGCGCGTGGCACTGATTGACATCGCTCCAGGTGTTCACGATGGCGATCACCGGCTTGCCTTTCCAGTCCTCCGGTCCGTAGCCCATCTGCATGAAACGCGAGCGATGGCCCATGGAACGCATGTCATCGGGGCCGAACCAGCGTGCGCTGCGAAGCTGGTCGGGGGAGAGGCGCTGGGATGCGGATGAGGAGTGGCTCATGGGGCAGACCTGAAGGAAAACGGTGATCGACAGATGGTACCGGGTGTGGCTCGGCCATAATCCGTTTGTAAACCCCACATGAGGAGACCCCATGAGCCAGAACGCTTCCGGCGATGCTCACTGCAGCGTCGAATGGCTGGACGACGGCGCGATCTTTCGCATCGAGCGCCCCGCCAAGCTCAATGCCATCACCAAGCCGGTGCTGCTGGGCCTGACCGAATGCATCGACACGCTGGAGGCGCGCAAGCTGCCCTTGCTGGTGATTGCCGGGCGTGGCGAGAAGGCCTTCTGCGCCGGCACCGACCTGGGTGAACTGCAGGGTCTGACTGATGAGCAGCGGGCTGCCAAAACCGTCATGGCCCGTGAGTTGCTGGTGCGTCTGTCGCGCTCGCGTCTGATCAGCGTGGCAGCGCTCAACGGGCTGGCCTACGGCGGCGGCCTGGAGCTCGCCATGGCCTGCATGCTGCGTATTGCCCTGCCGCATGTCCGGGTCTCCTTGCCCGAGATCAAGCTCGGACTGCTGCCCGCCTATGCAGGCACCCAGTTCCTGCCGGCCATCGTCGGCCCGGCGCGGGCCACCGAGCTCATGCTCACAGGCCGCCCGGTCGCCATGCCTGAAGCACAGGCCATCGGCCTGGTGCATCGCGTGGCTGACGAGGGCACGGACATTGTTGCGGCCGCGACCGCCTTCGGCCGCGAGATCAGTGGTTTCAGCCCCAGTGCGGTCGCCGGTATCCGGGCCTGCATCGCTGCTGCGGGTACCCAGCTGAGTGATGCAGGTCTAGCCGTTGAAGACCATTTCGTGCGCGCCGAATTTGGCAGCTACAACGCCAAGGAGGGCGTGGCCGCCTTCCTCGAAAAGCGCAAACCGAATTTTCGTCGTGACTGAAACCCATCGAGACCGTATGAACCCTGCCCATCCCGAGACCCGTCGCCTGCAGGAGGCCTTCAAGCAGGGCCTGAACTTTGCCGACCGGGCCGACTTTGAAGATGCCCGCCGCGGCTTCATCGGCAGCATCGATGCCGGTGAAGTGCTCAATGCCAAGGGTCAGGTGGTCTCGAGCATGCGCAAGCTCGATTTCATCGACGGCGACGAAGCGCCCGACACGGTCAATCCCAGCCTGTGGCGGCTGGCGAGGCTGAACACCCATCATGGGCTGTTCGAGGTCACTGACCGCACGTATCAGGTCCGGGGTCTGGACATTGCCAACGTGACTTTCATTGAGGGCGATCGCGGGGTGATCGTGATCGACCCGGCCACTTTTGTGGAGTCTGCAGCGGCCGCGCTGGCGCTTTATCGCAAGCACCGGGGGGATCGGCCGGTCACCGCGCTGATCTACACCCATAGCCACAACGACCACTGCGGCGGCGCGCGCGGTGTGCTCGATCCGGCGCGGGTGGCCTCGGGTGAGGTGCCGGTGATTGCTCCGGCGGGTTTCATGGATGCGCTGGTGGGCGAGTCGGTGCTGGCGGGCGTGCCCATGATGCGACGTGCGGGCTATCAGTTCGGCGGCCCATTGCCGCCAGGCCCACAGAGCTATGTCGACAGCGGCCTGGGCAAGGTCACCGGAACCGGGCGCATGGGCCTGATTCCGCCCACGCAGCTGATCGCCGAGCGGCGCGAACGGCATGTGATCGACGGCGTGGAGATCGTCTTCCAGCTCACGCCGGGCTCCGAGGCGCCGGCCGAGATGCATCTGTTCTTTCCGCAACTCAGGGCCTTGAATCTTGCCGAGAATGCCTGCCAGCTGATGCACAACCTGTGCCCCATCCGTGGCGCCAAGACCCGCGATGCCCTGGCCTGGAGTCAATACCTGGATGAGGCTCTGGCCGAATACGTGCCGCAGGTGGATGTGGTCTATGCCCAGCATCACTGGCCGGTCTGGGGCCAGGAGCGCGCAGCGACCTTCGTGGCGGATCAGCGCGACATGTACCGCTATCTGCATGACCAGACCATCCGTCTCATGAATCACGGCCTCACGCCGCGCGAGATCGCCGCCGAGCTCATGATGCCCAGTGCGTTGTCGCAGCGCTGGCACACCCGGGGCTATTACGGCGCGGTGGCTCACAACGTCAATGCCATCTATGCGCATTACCTCGGGCCCTATGACGGCAATCCGGTCAATCTCAATCGCCATACCCCGGCGGAAGAAGGCCGTCGCTATGTCGACTACATGGGCGGGGCCGACGAGCTCGTCCGCAAGGCCCGCATCGATTACGAGAAAGGGGATTTCCGCTGGGTGGCCCAGGCCATGCACCACCTGGTGTTTGCCCGGCCTGATCATGCCGAGGGCCGCGCGCTGCTGGCCGACGCCATGGAGCAGATGGGCTACCAGGCTGAGTCCTCCACCTGGCGCAATGCCTATCTGCTGGGCGCCCTCGAGGCCCGCCGGCCCTACAGCACCGAGCGCAAGCCCCGGCCCATCGTGGGCGCAGCCGGCGTGCTCGGCACCCTGCCGATCGATCGCTACCTTCAGCATCTGGCGGCCAGGGTGAATGGCCCCAAGACCCAGGCACTCCTCGTCCATTTTGATTGGGTCATGACGGATGAAGGCACATGTCACCGCGTCATCCTGCGCCATGGCGCGCTCTCGCACCTGCCCGGCAGCCACGGCGAACAGGCCGATGCGGTGCTGAGCCTGGACCGGGCCACGCTGGTTCGGATCGTGGACTCGGGCAGCGATTTTCTGGCTGCGCTTGAAAGCGGGCTGCTCCAGGTGCGTGGCGATGTCGAGCGCCTGCGCAGCCTGTTCTCCTGTCTCGATGTCTTCGATATCAATTTCAACATCGTCGAGCCCTGACCCCGCAGTCTGATCGCCCCGAATTTTCAAACCCTCACCAAGGAAGACCCCATGAAACTCGTCCGTTTTGGCGCTGCCGGCAAGGAAAAACCTGGCCTGATCGATGCTGAAGGTCGTGTGCGCGATCTGTCGGGCGTCGTGCCCGATATCGGCCCGGCCCAGCTCGCCCCGAGGGCGCTGGCCCGATTGGCCCGAATCAAACCCGAGAGCCTGCCCCGTGCCCGCGGAAATCCAAGGCTAGGCGTGCCGTTCTCAGGCGCGACCAAGTTCGTTGCGATCGGCCTGAACTACAGCGACCATGCGGCCGAGACCGGCAATCCGATTCCGGCGGAGCCCATCGTCTTTCACAAGACCTTGTCGTGCATGCAGGGCGGCAATGACGATGTGATGCTGCCGCGCGGCTCCAAAAAAACCGACTGGGAGGTCGAGCTGGGCATCGTGATCGGCACGCGTGCGCGCGATGTCTCCCGCAAGGAGGCGCTTTCGCATGTGGCGGGCTACTGCGTGGTCAATGACGTGTCCGAGCGCCACTGGCAGATGGAGCGCGGACCCACCTGGGACAAGGGCAAGGGCTTCGACACCTTTGGCCCCATTGGCCCTTGGCTGGTCACGCCCGATGAGGCGGGCAACCCAGACCGACTCGACCTCTGGCTCGATGTGAATGGCCAGCCGCGTCAGCGGGGCAACACCCGCACCATGATCTTTGGCTGCGCCGAGCTGGTGTCCTATGTGAGCCGGCTGTTCACTCTCAACCCCGGGGACATCATCACCACCGGCACGCCGCCCGGTGTTGGCGCAGGCATGAAACCGCCGCAGTTTCTGAAGGCGGGCGATGTGGTGAGCCTGGGCATTCAGGGGCTGGGCGAACAGCGCCAGAAGATCGTGCGCTACGCCTGACCGGCTTGCGGGGGTGTGTCACTGTCGGGCGTGGCATGGTCGGGTGCGGTGTCCTCGCCCCCGCGTCCACTGCCCCCCTCGCTGTTGCGCGCCGCATTGCTGCGTGTGAACAGAAACCGCGAGAGCTCGGTGAGGGCCCGCTGGTAGACCTCGCGCTTGAAGTCGATGACCGACTCGAGCGGAATCCAGTAGTCATGCCAGCGCCAGGCATCAAACTCGGGCTGGTTGGTGGCGCGCAGGCTCACATCGGTATCGCGACCGACCAGCCGCAGCAAAAACCAGATCTGCTTCTGGCCGCGATAGTGCCCGCGCCATTCACGCCGCACCCATTGCTGAGGAACCTCGTAGCGCAGCCAGTCGCGGGTTCGGCCGATGATGCGCACATGGTGCGGATGCAGGCCGACCTCTTCGTGGAGCTCGCGATACATGGCCTGTTCGGGCGTTTCTCCCCGCTTGATGCCACCCTGCGGGAACTGCCACGAGTGCTCGCGGATGCGCTTGCCCCAGAAGACCTCGTTGCGCTGATTGACCAGAATGATGCCGACGTTAGGGCGATAGCCTTCCTTGTCCAGCATGGGCTACCCCTCGATCCCTTAGAATTGAAACGATTATATCGGCAGACTCCTCCGCAAACGCACCCATGAAAGCAAGCCAGTTCCACCTGTCCACCCTCAAGGAAGCGCCGGCCGATGCGGAGGTGATCAGCCATCGCCTCATGACCCGCGCTGGCATGATCCGCAAGCTTGCGGGAGGGGTTTATACCTACATGCCCATGGGCCTGCGCGTCATTCGCAAGGTCGAGGCCATCATTCGCGAGGAGATGAACCGCGCGGGTGCGGTTGAGCTGCTGATGCCGGTGATCCAGCCCGCGGAGCTCTGGCAGGAGTCAGGCCGCTGGGAGCAGTACGGCCCCGAGCTGCTGCGCATCCGTGACCGGCATGAGCGCGACTTCATTGTGCAGCCCACCTCCGAGGAGGTGATCACCGATGTGGCCCGCCAGGAAATCCGCAGCTATCGGCACATGCCGAAAAATCTCTATCAGATCCAGACCAAGTTTCGCGACGAGCGTCGTCCGCGCTTTGGCGTGATGCGGGGCCGCGAGTTCACCATGAAGGACGCCTACTCCTTCGACCGCAGCCGCGAGGCCGCCTTGGTGAGCTACCAGGGCATGTATGACGCCTACACGCGCATCTTCCAGCGCCTGGGCCTGCAGTTCCGGGCGGTGGCTGCCGATACCGGTGCCATCGGTGGTTCGGCCAGCCATGAGTTTCAGGTGATCGCCGATACCGGCGAAGACGCGATTGCCTGGTGCCCGGGCTCGGACTATGCAGCCAATGTGGAGCTGGCCGAGGCGGTGGCCCTTCTGAGCGCACGGGCCGCACCCGCTCAACCCCTGACCAACACGCCGACGCCCGGTGCTGCGCGCTGCGAGGCGGTGGCCCAGATGCTCGGCCTGCCACTGGAGCAGACCGTCAAGTCCCTGGTGCTGGCGGTGGATGAGCTCGAGCCTCTCAAGGATGGCGATGACAGCGGGCGGCCCCGGGCAGTGGTCTCCACCCGGATCTGGCTGCTGCTGGTGCGCGGCGATCATGAGCTCAATGAGATCAAGGCGGGCAAGGTCGAAGGACTCAAAGGCTTTCGCTTTGCCACCGAGGCCGAAATCATCGATCACTTTGGATGTCCTCCGGGCTATCTCGGCCCGATCAACACCCGCAAGCCGGTGCGCCTCGTGGTGGACCGCACCGTGGCCCTGATGAGCGATTTTGTGTGTGGCGCCAACCAGCCCGACCATCACTACACCGGCGTGAACTGGGGTCGTGATCTGCCAGCTCCCGGCGAGAGTGGGGGCGAGGTGCAGGTGGCCGATCTGCGCAATGTGCGCGAAGGCGATCCCTCACCCGATGGCAAAGGCGTGCTCGCCATTCAGCGCGGCATCGAGGTCGGCCATGTTTTTTACCTGGGTACCAAGTATTCGCAGGCCATGAATGCGGTGTTCGTGGATGAAGATGGCAAGTCCAGGCCCATCGAGATGGGCTGCTATGGCATTGGTGTCACGCGTCTGCCTGCGGCGGCCATCGAACAGAATCATGACGAGCGCGGCATCATCTGGCCCCGTCCGATCGCTCCCTTCGAGGTCGTGATTGCGCCGCTTGGCTACGGCCGATCCGAGGCGGTGAGGCAGGCGGCCGATGCCCTGCATGCGCAGCTGCTGCAGGCGGGTATCGATGTCATTCTGGATGACCGCGATGAGCGACCGGGCGCGATGTTTGCCGACTGGGAGCTCATCGGCGTGCCGCTGCGCCTGACCATTGGCGATCGGGGTCTGAAAGAGGGTCAGGTCGAGCTGACCGTTCGTCGGGGACTGAATACGCGTCTGGTGCCGCTCGCTCAGGCTTTTGATGATGTCCTTCAAACCCTTCAGAGCTGCTGAGCGATTCTTGAAGACCCGGCCTGTCTTCGTCTGGGCGATGGCCTGCTGCATCGCGCTTGCGGGGCTGTTCGGCGCGGGCCCGGCCGAGGCAGGCAATCAGCGTCTAGAGCCCCTGTCCGCTGCGGTGCGCACAGCGCTCGCCGCGGCCGTGCTCGATCGCTCGCCACCGAAGCCGCGCTACGCGTCGACCTTCGAGGAGTCCGACTGGATTGCCGAGATGTCCTCGCGCCTGCCGGCCCGCCACAAACCGACGGCCTTCGAGCGAACCGAATTCCTGCAGATGGTGCGCTATGAGGCGCAGCGCGCAGGCCTTGACCCGCATCTGGTCCTGGGACTGATCCAGGTCGAGAGCGGATTTCGCCGGCATGCCATTTCGAGTGCAGGCGCGCGGGGCTACATGCAGGTCATGCCCTTCTGGACCGAACTGATTGGTGACAGTGACTCATCGCGCCTGTTCGATGCCCGCACCAACCTTCGCTATGGTTGCGTGATCCTGAGGCACTACATCGATCGTGAGAACGGCGATCTCTTTCGCGCGCTGGGTCGCTACAACGGCAGCCTCGGGCGGCCCGAGTATCCCAGGGCGGTTCTGGCCGCCTGGAAGCGCTGGACCTACGCACCCGCTCCAACGGTGACTCCGATTCAGGTCGCAGCCCGGCCATGACTTCGGCCTGGCCCCTGCTGTGGCCGGGCATGGCCACGCTGGTGGTCGTGATGGGACTGGGGCGCTTTGCCTATACGCCCATCCTGCCCGAGATGCTGCAGGCGCAGGTTCTGAGTCTGCAGGCCTCGGGCTGGGTGGCCGCCGCCAACTTCAGCGGCTATCTGGCAGGGGCCCTGCTGGCCACCGTGGTCAGTTCGCGACGCTGGCAGCAGCACATGCTGAGCGCCGCCCTGATGGTCAGCGTGCTGCTGCTGGCCACCATGCCGCTCACCACTTCCGTGGGTCTTTGGTCGGTGATGCGCTTTGTGGCGGGCATGGCCAGCGCACTGGGACTGATCTACGTGTCGGCCATCATCTTCGAGCGACTTGAGCAGCGCGGGCAGTCCGCTCTGAAGCCCTGGGTCTATGTCGGGGTGTCGATCGGCATGGCCAGTTCCTCGCTGGTGGTGTTGGCCTTGCCTATCGAACAGGCGTCCTGGCGTCTGAACTGGTGGGTGATTGCCGCACTCGCATTGCTAGTCGCACTGTTTGCCGGATGGGGCCTGAGGCGACTCCGGCGGCTTCCATCGGATCCGGCTGCAGGGGGTGCGCCAGTGCAGGTCACGCCCCCCACAGCGCAGGTTTTGCCAGCGACTGGGCAGGCTGCGTCCAAGGTGCCGCCCGAGCCTTCATCCGTGGTGTCGCCCGAACCTTCGCCCGCCGACCCAGCCGAGCGCAAAAGGCAGGAAAGCGCATTTCGGGTCACCGCCTGTGCGTACGGACTGTTTGGTTTTGCCTATGTGATCCATGCAACCTACCTTCCCGCCATGGTGCGTGCGGCGGGGTATCCGCAGGATGCAGCCAACTGGACCTGGGTGCTGGTCGGTCTGATGGCCATTCCCGGCATTGCCTTCTGGAACCAGGCGGCTTCGCGATTCGGTTTGCGCCGGACCATAGCCGCCTGCTACGCCTTTGAGGGGCTGACCGCATTGGCGCCGGTTTTCGAGGCCTCGCTGGCCGGAGCTCTGGTGGCAGCGTTTGGCCTGGGTGCCGTCCTCACGCCGGTCTCGGGGCTGGCGCTCACCCATGGGCGAGCGCTTGGAATGGGTCAGGCAGCCCGGGTGGTGGGCATCATGACGATGTGTTTCAGCGCGGGCCAGATTCTCGGGCCGATCGTGGCGGCCCATCTTGCTGAGGGGGCTGGTTTTGCCGCGCCCTCAGCCGTGGTCAGTCTGGCCCTGATCGTCTGCAGCGTGCTGGTCGCGCGCTTCAGCGCCGATCCACGCTGACCCCGGGCTTGTCGAGCACGGCCATGGTGATGCGGCTGGTGCACACCAGTCGCTCCTGTTCATCGCGGATCTCGATCTGCCAGACCGAGGTCGTCCGGCCGACATGGACAGCGCGACACTCGCCAATCACCCACCCACTTCGGATGGCCCGGATGTGGTTCGCGTTGATGTCCAGACCCACGGCCTGCTGATGCTCGGGCAGGCAGAGGTTGGCTGCCGTGCTGCCCAAGGTCTCAGCCAGCACCACGCTCGCGCCGCCATGCAGGATGCCCACCGGCTGACGGGTGCGCTCATCCACCGGCATGCGAGCCCGCAGCACATCCGGCCCGACCTGCAGCATCTCGATGCCCAGACGGGCCACGGCCGTACCTTCATGCAGCCGGTCGATGCTTTCGCAGGTCGCAGGGCGAATGAACAGCGGGCGCGCGGGGCTTGCACCCGGTTGGGGGCTGGTTGAGTCGGTGGCAGGCGGCATGGCAAGGCAGGTCGATGTCGAGCCCCTATGATACGGAGATGCGGACGATCGTCCGGACCATCAAATACAAACGAAGGACAGGTGCGCGTGGTGTCGTCTGCGCACTTGTCGTACCCGGGGCCCTTCATGACCGCAGCCGTCTTTCGTGACTACGACCAAGCCGCGCTTGACGCGCACTACAACAACCGCGCCAAGGTGCCCGATTTTCAGGAACGCCATATCGCCCGCTGGGTCGCTGCGGGCGTGCAGGCGAGGACGCGTTTCAAGACCCGCGAGTTGGTCTACGACGCAAGGAGCGGCGAGCGCCTGAACCTCTTTCTGCCTGAAGGGCGTGGCCCCTGGCCGGTACTGGTCTACATCCATGGCGGCTACTGGATGGCACTGGACAAGTCCAGCACCGACTGTGTTGCGCAAGGGCTGGTGCCTCATGGCGTCGCGGTGGTCAATATCGACTACACCCTCATGCCCGCCGTGCGTATGGATGAAGTGGTCCGCCAGTGTCGCCAGGCGGTGCGCTGGGTGAACGAGTATGCCGGCGAGCATGACCTGGACTCAGGCAGGATCTGGGTGGCGGGTCACTCTGCAGGCGGACATCTGACCGCAGCGATCGCGGCAGCCGACTGGCCGGGTCGACCCGCGTTAGCGGGTGGATTCGCTTTCAGCGGTCTGCACGACCTGGAGCCGATTCGGCGCTGCTATCTCAACCAGACGCTGGGCATGTCCGAGGATGAGGCTGCCCGCAACAGTCCGGTGAACCTGCCTGCGACGCCCGACGGTGACTGGACGCTCTATGTTGGCGGTCTGGAAGGGGACGAATATCTGCGTCAGTCAGTCGCACTGGCGAAGATCTGGCCCAGCACCCTGTCCCGCCGCATGGCCCTGGAAGTGGTCGGCGGGGCGAATCATTTTTCGCTGGTGGATCCGCTCGCGGACCCGGACTCCGCACTTGTCAGACGGATGTGTCAGACCCTGCTCAGACCGATGGCCTGACGGCCGCCAGGCCCAGCCTCACGGTTCACGCCAGGAGCTTGCCTGGATTCATGATGCCCAGGGGATCGAGGGCCTGCTTGAGCGTTCGCATCAGACCCATGGCAACAGGCGAGGTGTAGCGGGGCAACTCGTCGCGGCGCAGCACGCCAATGCCATGCTCGGCCGAGATCGAACCCTGGGCCGAATGCACCGCGTCATGAACAAGTTCGTTCAGCGCAGGCTGAAGCGACAGAAAGGCGGCTTCATCCATGCCTTCGGGCGGTGAGACGTTGTAGTGAAGATTGCCGTCGCCCAGATGCCCGAAGACCACCATGCGTGTGCCCGGAAAGCGCGAGCCGATCAGGGCATTGGTCGAGGCAACAAAATCGCCGATCGACGAGATGGGAACCGAGATGTCGTGCTTGATGTTCTTGCCCTCGGCTGCCTGAGCTTCCGAGATGTTTTCACGCAGGGCCCAGAAGGCGCGCGACTGCGCGACCGATTGTGCGATGAGGGCGTCGGTGATCAGGTCGAGTTCGAGGGCGCGCTCCATGAGAGCGCTGAACCGCTCCTGGGCATGGGCCTCGCTCTCGAAATCAGACGACTCGAGCAGCACGCTGTAGGGCGTGGGTTCAGCAAAGGGCCGCTGGCAGTCGGGATAGTGCTTGACCACCAGATGGGTGCAGAAGTCCGACATCATCTCGAAGCCGGTGAGGCTTGCGGCCAGCATGCCTTGGGCAAGTTCCAGCAGGCGCAGGGCGTCGTGGGGTGATCTCACGGCCGCCAGGGCAGTGAGCTGTGCGACCGGTTTCGGATAGAGCTTGAGCGTGGCCGCGGTGATCACGCCCAGGGTGCCTTCGGCTCCGATGAACAGGTCGCGCAGGTCGTATCCGGTGTTGTCCTTGCGTAGTCCGCGCAGCCCTTCCCAGACCTGTCCGGATGGGGTCACCACCTCGAGGCCGAGACACAGTTCGCGGGCATTGCCATAGCGCAGCACGGCTGTGCCGCCTGCATTGGTGGACAGGTTGCCGCCCACCGTACAGGTGCCTTCGGCCGCCAGCGAGAGCGGAAAGAGCCGGCCAGCCTCTTCGGCCGCTTCCTGCACGCGGGTCAGCACCACGCCGGCTTCGGCCACCAGGGTGTTGTTGATCGGATCAATTGATCGGATGCGATTCATGCGGGCCAGCGAGAGCACCACCGCATCGCCCCGGTCATCGGGCACCGAACCGCCGGTGAGGCCGCTGTTGCCGCCCTGCGGCACGATGGGCACACGGTGTTCGGCACACCAGGACACCAGGCGTGCGACTTCGTCGCTGCTTGCAGGCTGCACCACGGCGCGGGCCCGGCCCTGATGGCGTTTGCGCCAGTCGAGCAGGAAAGGCGCCATGGATTGCGGGTCGGTGATCACCCGACCAATGCCTTCGGGCAGGGCTGGCTCAGTCTGCACCGCGCTCACCGCATGCCTCCGGGCATCATCCCGCGCATGCCTCGCATCATTTTGGCCAGGCCGCCTTTTTGCATTTTTTTCATCATGCCCTGCATCTGGTCGAACTGGTTCAGCAGGCGATTGACTTCCTGGACCTGCACGCCGGCGCCGGCCGCGATACGCCGCTTGCGGCTGGCCTTGATGAGCTCGGGCTTGCTGCGTTCGCCGGGCGTCATGGCATGGATGATGCCCTGCATGCGACGCATGTCGCGCTCGGCGCGGTTCATGTCGGCCTGGCCGGCCGCTGCCTGGAGTTGTGCCGGCAGCTTGTCCATCAGGGAGGACAGGCCTCCCATCTTTTTCATCTGGCTGATCTGGGCCAGAAAGTCGTTCAGGTCAAAGCCCTTGCCGCCCTTGAGCTTGGTGGCCAACGCCTGTGCGGCTTCCTGGTCGACATGGCTTTGCGCCTGCTCCACCAGCGCCAGGATGTCGCCCATGCCCAGGATGCGGCTGGCCATGCGGTCGGGGTGAAAGGCGTCGAGCCCGTCGAGCTTCTCGCCTGTACCCACAAACTTGATCGGACAGCCGGTGACCGCCTTGACCGAGAGCGCCGCGCCACCGCGTGAGTCGCCATCGAGCTTGGTGAGTACAACGCCGGTCAGCGCAATCGCCTGCCTGAACGCCTGGGCGGTATTGACCGCATCCTGGCCCTGCATGGCATCGACCACGAAGAGCGTCTCGATCGGGTTGACCGCGGCATGCAGCTCGGCGATCTCCCGCATCATGGCTTCATCGATGCCCAGACGGCCTGCGGTGTCGATCAGCAGGATGTCGTGATAGTGGTTGCGCGCCCATTGCACCGCCGCCCGGGCGATATCGACCGGCTTTTGGTCGGGCGTGGAGGCAAAGAAGTCAGCGCCCGCCTGTCCGGTGACGGTACGCAGCTGCTCGATGGCTGCAGGACGATAGACGTCGCAGGACACCGTGAGCACTTTTTTCTTGCGCTGTTCGCGCAGCCATTTCGCGAGCTTGCCGACGGTGGTGGTCTTGCCCGCCCCCTGCAGTCCGGCCATCAGGATGATGGCTGGCGGCTGGGTGGCCAGGTTGAGCTCTGCCGTCGTGCCTCCGATCAGTTCGATCAGGGCCTTGTGAACCACGCCGACCAGTGCCTGTCCGGGCGACAGGCTGCCGACCACCTCCTGTCCCATGGCCTGTTCGCGCACGCGCGCAATAAAGTCGCGCACCACGGGCAGGGCGACATCGGCCTCGAGCAGTGCCACGCGAATCTCGCGCAGCATCTCCTGGGTGTTGGCTTCGGTGAGGCGCGCCGCACCCCGCATGGTCTTGACGACGCGGGCAAGTCGCTGAGAGAGATTTTCGAACATGGCCTGAGCTACACTGAACCGAATGATTGTACCGATACTCTTCATCGTGCCTGCCGTCATTTACGGTGCTGCGGCGCTGGCGCTCTGGCGCCGGTCACAGGCGCATCCTGGCGGGCCGCAGTGGGCGCTGCAGCTGATGCCGCTTGCGCTAGTGATGCATGCGGCCTCGCTGGCATGGCCCTGGGAGGCGACCGGATTTCATTTCGGCTTTGCCAAGGCCATCTCGGCCATGCTCTGGATCGGGTTGCTGCTGTTGTGGCTGCAAAGCCGAAGACTGGCCGTCGATGCGCTGCGCCTGATGGTGTTGCCACTGGCGGTGATTGGTGTGCTTCTGCCCTGGGCGTTTCCCGGGGCCGACCTTGGCAATGCCGCGGCCCGGCCACTGTTCGTGCCCCACCTGATTGCGGGCACGCTGGCGTATGGCGTGCTGATGCTCGGCGCACTCGATGCCCTGCTGATGCTCGGCGTGCAACGCGATCTGCATCGGGTACAGGGTGACGGTTCGGGGGCCTGGTCCCGCTGGATCGGACAACTCCCGCCCCTGCTCACCCTCGAGAAGGTGCTGTTCCAATTTATTGGTATCGGCTTCGTGCTGCTGCTGCTGACCACCCTGAGCGGGATGCTCTTTTCCGAACAGGTCTTCGGACGCCCCTTCAGGCTGGAGCACAAGACCGTCTTCTCGCTTCTTTCCCTCGGATTCTTCGGCATCCTGCTGCTCGGACGCATCACGCGGGGCTGGCGTGGTCGGATTGCCATGCGATTCACGCTCTGGGGGTTCCTGATTCTTCTTCTTGCCTATGTCGGCACACGCTTCGTCCTCGAGGTGCTGCTGGGCCGGACCTGAAACGGAGACTGCTGTCATGGGCAAGGTGCTTGGCTGGATCCTGTTCGGGATCGCTGCCTGGGTCGCCTGGAAATTCTGGGTGGTCAGCCAGCGGCGGCAGTCGGAAGCTGCGGCTCGCAAGGCCGGGGACGGACAGGCGAGTCCTCCCGGCGCGAACGGCCGACCTCGGGGCGACAGGCAGGACGCAGACCCCTCAGGGGTTGAGCGCATCGTGCGCTGTGCCCATTGCGACCTTCATCTGCCTGCCTCCGAGGCCCGTTTTGCATCGGGTCGCGCCTATTGCAGCGATGAACACCTGAGACTCGATCGATCTCGTCAGGACGCGTCCTGATTCCGCAATGAGTGCCATGCAGGCCGAGTCGGGTGTTCCCGACTCCAGTGCAACCAGGGACCTGACAGGCAGGTCGACACCCTGGCGTGTGTCCAGACAATTCCTCGCAGCCCGCGTCGTTGTGGGTGCAGTGTTGTGCGGCTACGCCACCATCCTGCCTTCCCCTCCCTGGGTCGAGAGTGCTGCTTCCCACACCGGGTTCATCGCGCTCAGCACGACCTACCTCGTGCTGGCGCTCGCCGGTGGCTGGCTGCTGAGACCGCCTCTGCAACAGGCGGAGCGCTGGCTTGGTCTGCAGATCGGACTCGACCTCGCCCTGCTCGCCGGCTTGCTCTGGTTTGCAGGCGGGCTGCCCAGCGGTCTGGCCATCCTGCTGCTTCTGCCCAATGCCAGTGCAGCCATCCTGCTCGGAACCCGCCCCGCCCTGGGGTTCGCTTCGCTATCGAGCCTGATGCTGCTGGGACTGACCCTGTTCGACTGGCTCGCCGGCCGGCGCGAGGACGCCGTGATGGCACAGGCCGGCATCATGGGCGGCGTGCTGATGGCCACGGCTCTGGCCGTGGGTTGGCTTGCAGCACGCCTGCGCATGCAGGAAGCACTGGCCAGGGCCCGTGATGACGATCTGAGACGACAGTTCGAGACCATGCGCGTGGTCATCGACACCATGCCGGACGGAGTGCTGGTGCTTGATGCGGGCAATGCGGTGATTGCTGTCAATCGTGCGGCGCTGGACATGCTTGCAGGGGCGGATGCCGATCGGCCCGACTTCAGCGGCGACATCCGTGATCCAGCGGCTCGCGCCGCGCTGACTGCCCTCGAGCCGGCCCTGCAAAGGCTGCGCGGCGATCTCGCAGTGCGACCGCCTGCTGCGGGTGTTGCCCGGCCGACAGGGCTGCCCGCGGATTACGGTCCGGTCGTCTCGATCGTGCAACCCGATGGCAAGGTCAGGGAGGTCAGGCTGCGTGCCCTGCATGGCGCAGCAGGGCATGGTGATCTCGTCGTTGTGCTCGAGGATGAAGCCCGCCTGGCGACCCTGGCCCAACAGCTCAAGCTCGCCGCCATGGGGCGCCTGTCAGCCTCCATCGCCCATGAGATCCGTAACCCGCTGTCGGCCATCCGCCATGCCAATGCCCTGATGCGCGAGCGCATCAGGGATCAGGCCAGCGAGCGTGTGGCCGAGCGCCTGTCGCGCATTGTTGAAGACAACAGCCTGCGCATCGACCGCATCATCGAGGATGTGCTCTCGGTGGCCCGCCGGGGCAATCCGGGCATCGAGCAGATTGATGCCCGGACTTTTCTCGCCGGTGTCATCGACGATGCTCGCAACCCCTCAGAAACGCCGTCCTCGCGCATCGAGCTCGAGATCGATTGTGACGCTCCGATCCGTTTCGATGCGGGCCATCTGCGCCAGATTCTTCTGAATCTGCTGGGCAATGCCTTGAGACATGCAAGCGATGCGCGGGGCGCGGTTCGGGTGACCTGGTCCATGGGTCCTCAGGGCCCTGTGCTTGCGGTGAGTGATGATGGCCCTGGCGTGGCCCGTCGGGTTCTTGACCATCTCTTCGAGCCCTTCATGACCACCGAGCCCGAAGGGACCGGCCTGGGACTGCATCTGGCCCGCGAGCTTTGCCTGGCCAATGGGGCGAGAATCCGTTACAGCCCGCCGGGCGATAATCCGCAAGCGCGTGGCGCTTTTCTGGTCGAGCCTGCCTCATCGTGAATTCAATGCCTTCGTCTTCCCGCGATTCCGGCCACGCTTCAGGGGCGGCGCCGCGCAATGACTCCATGGGTCGTGCACCCCGCGTTCTGGTGGTTGATGACGAGGCTGACCTGCGCGAGTTGCTTGAACTCACCCTGATCGGGATGGGCCTGGATGTCGACTGTGCCGCAGACCTTGGACAGGCCCGTCGACAGCTGCAGACCCACCGCTACGCACTGTGTCTGACCGACATGCGACTGCCGGACGGCGACGGCATGGATCTCGTGACCGAGATTGTGAGCGCCCATCCCAATACGCCGGTGGCCATGATCACCGCCTACGGCAGCACCGAGACAGCGGTCTCGGCACTCAAACGGGGTGCCTTCGATTATGTGACCAAGCCGTTGGCGCTTGATGCCTTGCGGGCACTGGTGCGCTCAGCGCTGCCTCTGGGCAACATGACGACCCAGGCATCGTCGGCAGCAGTTGCGGCGGGCGTCCCTGCGCCTGCGGCAGCGGCCGGAGCAGCCGCTTCAATACCCGAGCCCTCGCGCGAGACAGACAGGCCGCGTTCCGGAAGTCCGGGTGTTCCTGCCGCGGATGCAAACGACGGATTGATTGGCGACTCTGCCGTCATGCTGAGCCTGCGACAGTCGATTGATCGGCTGGCCCGCAGCATGGCACCTGTGGCCATCACCGGAGAGTCCGGTTCTGGCAAGGAGCTCGCAGCCCGGCTGATCCATGGGCGCAGTGGCCGTTCGGTCCAGCCATTTGTGGCCGTCAATTGCGGAGCGATTCCCGAGACCCTGATGGAGGCCGAGTTCTTTGGCTATCGCAAGGGGGCCTTCACCGGCGCCGATGCCGACCGACAGGGATTCTTTCAGGCTGCCCATGGTGGCACGCTGTTTCTCGACGAAGTGGCCGACCTGCCTCTGGCCATGCAGGTGAAGCTGTTGCGCGCCATTCAGGAACGCAAGGTCAGGCGACTGGGCGGAAATGCCGAGGAGCTGGTGGATGTGCGCATCGTCAGCGCAACCCATCAGGACCTGTCGGAGTGTGTCGCGCAGGGGCGCTTTCGTCAGGACCTGTTCTATCGGCTGCAGGTGCTGGAGTTGCGCATGCCGCCCCTGCGAGAGCGCCTGGAGGATATTCCGCAACTTGCCGCCGCATTGATCGAGCGGCTCGCCCGCCGCAGCGGCCTGTCGACCGCACCCCGGGTGGCATCGGTCGCCCTGCGATTTCTGCAGACTTACCGGTATCCGGGCAATGTGCGCGAACTCGAGAACATCCTCGAACGCGCGCTGGCCTATTGCAATGGCGAAGTGATCAATGTTGAAGACCTGGGTCTTCAGCCCGAGGTGGCCCGGACACAGGAGAACGAGCCGGCCGGCCCGCGCGCTGACAGACTTGCCGCAAGCACGGGCCGGCAGAGCGGCGCCACTGGCGGCAACGGCGAAGGGCAGGGGCTTGCGGACCGGGCAGTCGCAGGGGGCGACGGGCCGCCGGGCGCACGGCTCGAGGATGGGGTGCCCACCGACCTGCCTGCCTACCTTGAGCACCTTGAGCGCGAGGCCATTCTGAGAGCGCTCGAGCGTACGCAACAGAACCGGACTGCTGCGGCCCGATTGCTGGGCATCAGTTTTCGTGCGCTGCGTCATCGCATGCAGCGGCTCGGCATGCGATGAGGCGTCTTCTCACGATGCGTCGCGGCGAGATGCCGGCCGACCGCATTCGCAGTGATGGATGGCATGGCCGCGCGCGGATCCTGAAGTCCCCTCACGCTGATGCGAGGCCGCCTGGCGCCCGTGTCCGTTTGATCGTGATTCACGCGATCAGCCTGCCGCCGCGACGATTCGGATCGGATGCGGTGGAGCGCCTGTTTATGGGCACCCTGGACACACGGCAACATGCGTCGCTGCAGAGCCTGCAGGGCGTGCGGGTGTCGGCTCATTTCTTTATCCGCCGGCACGGCGAGCTCCTGCAGTTTGTTGCAGTGGGGGAGCGGGCCTGGCATGCGGGGGCTTCGCGCCATCGCGGCCGCCCCCGCTGCAATGACGACTCGATCGGCATCGAACTCGAAGGTGACACCCGTCGGCGCTATACCCGGTTTCAATATCATGTGCTTGCCGGATTGATCCGGGCCCTGGCGGCGTCACTGCCCATTCGCCACATTGCGGGCCACTCGCAAATCGCCCCGCGTCGCAAGTGGGATCCGGGGCCATTGTTCGAATGGCGCCGACTGTCCCGGCTCACGCAGACAAGCGCCCTTCAGTGGCCTTTAACCCCTGCAGGCCGCGTCATTGCTCGACGGATCTGACCACCTCAAGCAACCATGCGCCCTGCAGGTCGACGCCAAGCCAGGTGACCACGGGGACAGCAACCGAGCGCTTGCGAACCTGGAAACAGGGCACTAGAATTAGTCAACGAACCGTCGTCGAGCGCTATATCTAGTGCCAGGCGTCCTGCATGGGCGTTTCGGCAAAAAACGGAGGATACGGTCTTCAGGCCCACAGGGAGTGCCGCCCTGCCAGCCTTTTCATCGCATTCAAGCCCCGAACCCACGCGCCTCGATTCCGCTATCCCCATTCACGCCATTGCCCACGTCAAGCCGGAGTCCATTCAGATGCTACGGACCGCAGAGATCACCCAGCGCGCCCCCCTTTCCCAACCGGCCCAGGTCGCCTCAGGGATGACCGTTCCCGCCGGCATGCGGGCCGAAGCGGTTCAGTTGTCGGACTTCAAAGTCATCCGTCGCAATGGCTCGGTGGTCGGCTTCGAGCCGGGCAAGATCGCGGTCGCGATGACCAAGGCCTTCCTGGCGATCAATGGCGGTCATGGCGCCGCGTCGGCGCGCGTGCGCGAACTCGTCGATCAGCTCACCCAGGCAGTGGTCGGTGGACTGATGCGCAACAAGCCGGCAGGCGGCACCTTCCATATCGAGGACATCCAGGATCAGGTCGAGCTCGCCCTGATGCGCTCGGGTGAGCACGAGGTTGCCCGTGCCTATGTCCTGTACCGCGAAAAGCGTTCACAGGAGCGTGCCCAGAAACAGGCCGAGCAGGCCCAGGCGGGGGTGGACACCGGTCTGCGCCTGAATGTCAACGATGCGGGCGTACTGCGTCCGCTCGACGAGTCGGTGCTGCGCGGTCTGATTCAGGCTGCTTGCGCCGGCCTGGGCGATACCGTTTCGGCCGATACGGTTCTTGCGCAAACCCTGCGCAACCTCTACGACGGCATTCCCCTCGAAGAGGTCCATAAGTCGGCCATCCTGTCGGCCCGGGCCCTGATCGAGACCGACCCGGCCTACAGCCAGGTCACGGCCCGGCTGCTGCTGCACACGGTGCGTCGTGAAGTGCTCGGCGAAGAGCTGTCGCATGCGCAGATGGTCGGGCACTATGCCGACTACTTCCCGCGCTTCATCCGCAAGGGTGTGCAGGCCGGCCTGCTTGATTCCAAGCTCGAGCAGTTCGATCTCAAGCGCATGGGGGCAGCGCTGGTGGGCGACCGCGACAACCAGTTCACCTACCTGGGCCTGCAAACCCTCTACGACCGCTACTTCCTGCATATCGACGAGCAGCGCATCGAGTTGCCGCAGGCTTTCTTCATGCGCGTGGCCATGGGTCTGGCGCTCAATGAAATCGATCGCGAGACCCGCGCCATCGAGTTCTACGAGCTGCTGTCGACCTTCGATTTCATGAGCTCGACGCCCACCCTGTTCAACTCGGGTTCCTTGCGTTCGCAGCTGTCCTCCTGCTACCTCACCACGGTCGCCGACGACCTCGACGGCATCTACGAAGCCATCAAGGAAAACGCCCTGCTCGCCAAGTACGCCGGTGGTCTGGGCAACGACTGGACCCCGGTCCGGGCACTGGGCAGCCATATCAAGGGCACCAACGGCAAGAGCCAGGGCGTCGTGCCCTTCCTCAAGGTGGTCAATGACACAGCAGTGGCGGTCAATCAGGGCGGCAAGCGCAAGGGCGCGGTCTGCGCCTACCTCGAGACCTGGCACCTCGATATCGAGGAGTTTCTCGAGCTGCGCAAGAACACGGGTGACGATCGTCGACGCACCCATGACATGAACACCGCCAACTGGATTCCCGACCTCTTCATGAAGCGGGTCATGGAAAACGGCGAGTGGACCCTCTTTTCGCCTGCCGACTGCCCCGATCTCCACGAGACCTACGGCGCCGCATTCGAGCAGGCTTATCTGCGCCATGAGCAGCGCGCGGCCAACGGCGAACTCAAGCTCTTCAAGAAGGTTCAGGCCATCGCCCTCTGGCGCAAGATGCTCTCGATGCTGTTCGAGACCGGTCATCCCTGGATCACCTTCAAGGATCCCTGCAACATCCGCTCGCCCCAGAATCACACCGGCGTTGTGCACAGCTCCAATCTGTGTACCGAGATCACCCTGAACACCGGGGAGTCCGAGATTGCGGTGTGCAACCTGGGCTCGGTCAATCTCGTCGCCCACATGAAGCCCGATGGTCAGGGCGGCATGGTGCTCGATCATGACAAGCTGCGTGCCACCATCCATACCGCGATGCGCATGCTCGACAACGTCATCGACATCAACTACTACGCGGTCAACAAGGCCCGCAATTCCAACCTCAAACATCGCCCGGTGGGCATGGGCATCATGGGCTTTCAAGACTGCCTGCACATGATGCGCGTGCCTTACGCCAGCAATGAGGCGGTGGAGTTTGCGGATCGCTCCATGGAAGCGGTCTGCTACTACGCCTACTGGGCGTCCACCGAGCTCGCCGAGGAGCGCGGCCGCTATGCCAGCTTCCGCGGCTCGCTCTGGGATCGCGGCATCCTGCCTCAGGATTCCCTGCGCCTGCTGGCCGAACAGCGCGGCGGCTATGTGGAGGTCGACACCAGCAGCACCATGGACTGGGATGCCCTGCGTGCCCGCATCCGCGAACATGGCATGCGCAATTCCAACTGCATCGCCATCGCGCCGACTGCCACCATTTCAAACATCATCGGCGTGGGGGCCTGTATCGAGCCCACCTTCCAGAACCTCTACGTCAAGTCCAATCTCTCGGGCGAGTTCACCGTGGTCAACGACTACCTGGTGCGCGACCTCAAGACCCTGGGTCTGTGGGATGAGGTGATGGTGGCTGATCTGAAATTCTTCGACGGCAGCCTGTCCCGTATCGACCGCATCCCGGCGGATCTGCGCGCCATCTATGCCACCGCCTTTGAAGTCGACCCGGTCTGGCTGGTCGAGTGCGCTTCGCGTCGCCAGAAGTGGATCGACCAGTCGCAGTCGCTCAACATCTACATGGCGGGCGCTTCGGGCAAGAAGCTCCACGAGACCTATACGCATGCCTGGCTGCGTGGCCTCAAGACCACTTACTACCTGCGCACGCAGGGTGCGACCCACGCAGAGAAGAGCACCACCGATCGCCTCGGCCAGCTCAATGCGGTATCGGCCGAGGGCGCTGCCGGAGGGCAGTTCTCGTATGGCTCCCAGCCGGCATCCGCCTTTGCTGGCGTCGCATCGGATGAACCTCTCGCACCCAAGTTCTGCGCCCTGGATGACCCCGAATGCGAGGCCTGCCAGTGAGCTGATTCTGATCACGTGAAGCCCGGTGTTGTCTGAGCATCACAGGGCTTGCGTGCAGTCAAACCTTCCACCTCCAAAAGCGTTGCAAAGAGCCTGAGTCCAACGTAAGATCGCGCTGTGAATAACTCGTGAATCTCTCGCTGGCACAAGTAGTTAAAAGACTTACCTGAAGCGAGAAATCAAATGCTGTCCTGGGACGAACCGACCCCCGCAAAAATGCCTCAGCCTGCGACGCCCGCGCCTCGCATGCCCTCGATGTCTCCGCGGACCCCGGTTCCTGCATCACCCCGTACCGACGCTGCGTCGGCGGCTGCTCTGGCGGTTGCCGAGGCATCGCGCCTGCATTCCGGGACCCAGATTGCCCGCGATACGCGTCGCGTCCGGGTTGAAGACAAGCGCATCATCAACGGCGCAGCCGATGTCAACCAGCTCGTCCCTTTCAAGTACAAGTGGGCCTGGGAAAAATACCTGGCAGGTTGCGCCAATCACTGGATGCCCCAGGAGATCAACATGGAGCGCGACATCGCGCTCTGGAAAAATCCCAACGGCCTCACTGAAGACGAGCGTCGTCTGGTCAAGCGCAATCTGGGTTTCTTCGTCACTGCAGATTCGCTGGCGGCCAACAACATTGTTCTGGGCACCTATCGGCACATCAGTGCCCCCGAGTGCCGGCAGTTCCTTCTGAGGCAGGCCTTCGAAGAGGCGATTCATACCCATGCCTATCAGTACATCGTCGAGTCCCTGGGGCTGGACGAGGGTGAGGTCTTCAACGCCTATCACGAGGTGCAGTCCATCCGTGACAAGGACGAGTTCCTGATTCCCTTCATCGATACGCTGACCAATCCGGATTTCGTGACTGGCACTGTCGAGAACGACCAGAAGCTGCTGCGATCCCTGATCGTGTTCTCCTGCTTGATGGAAGGTCTGTTCTTCTATGTCGGCTTTGTGCAGATCCTTGCACTCGGTCGCCAGAACAAGATGATCGGTGCAGCCGAGCAGTACCAGTACATCCTTCGAGATGAGTCGATGCACTGCAATTTCGGCATCGATCTGGTCAACACCATCAAGCTTGAAAACCCGCATCTCTGGACACCGGCCTTCCGTGAAGAGATCGTGGGCCTGTTCCATCAGGCAGTCGAACTCGAGTATCGCTATGCCGAAGACACCATGCCCCGCGGTGTGCTCGGCCTGAATGCCTCGATTTTCAAGGAGTATCTGCGGTTCATCGCGAACCGACGGGCTCAGCAGATCGGACTCGATCCCCTGTTCCCGGGCGCGGAGAATCCTTTCCCCTGGATGAGTGAAATGCTCGACCTCAAGAAGGAGCAAAACTTCTTCGAGCGTCGAGTGACCGAATACCAGACCGGCGGTGCGCTGAGCTGGGATTGAAGATCAGGAACGATTCGCATTGGTGAACGTCGCGAGCTTGTCAGCGTTGCCAGCCCGGCCCGGATCGGTCCGGATGAGGCGGCGTCTGCGCCTGAGAGCAGGCGCAAAGCCCGATCCGGTCAGGACCATCAAGGTCATGGCCGGTGCGTCGTGCTCTCCATCGAAATCGCTCAAGGCGCCCTGCCCATTGGCCCGGCGCCTTTTTCGTGCCTGCCCCGATCGTCCGGGCGAGGCACGAACCACCGAATTCATTAGCGTAAGCAATCGGTTGTTGCTGCTTGCGCCGATGAATAGCCCGTTCACATCCGGCGCGAAAGCCCTGGATCGCTGGCGGGTTTCCTTGATCCTTCCAATCCACTAAGGAGTTCCTCATGGCCACTGCCGCCAAGAAACCTGCTGCCAAGAAGCCAGCAGCCAAGAAGCCAGCAGCCAAGAAGCCAGCAGCCAAGAAGC